>NZ_JBIMER010000016.1:0-66471 GCF_051262515.1 Arthrobacter arnarulunnguaqae
CGACGACGGGCTCACCTGGCGGCACCGGCGCCTGACGGGCATGTTGAAACGGCCGGGGATCCGCGGGATCTTCGCGGCGTCCGGGACCGGGGCGCAGGTCGACGCAGGCACACACGCTGGGCGGTTGCTGCAGCCCTGCGTGGTGCTGCTCGCCGAGGGTGGTCCGGGTAACCTTGGCACCACGCGCATCGCCGCCGCCGTAGCCTATAGCGACGATCACGGCGACTCGTGGAGCCTCGGTGAGCCGCTGGGTCCGAGCCCCGCCGGAGTCCACACCAACGAATCCTCTGTCACCGCGCTGGCCGACGGCACCGTGCTCCTGCATTCGCGGGCGACGCCCCATCGGCTGGTGGCGTATTCAACGGACGGCGGCCACACGTTCTCGGTGCCGTTGCCCGAGCCCCTCCTGGAAGATCCCAGCGACAACGGTTCGGTGCTCCGCCTGACCGGAAGCGGGGACCGTCTCGTCGCGAGCCACAACGCGCACCGGCACCTCCGGCGAAACACGTCGTTGAGGCACTCGCCCGACGGCGGTGCGACCTGGACTCCGCCGTTGGTTATCGAGCCCGGAGCCTCGGCCTATTCGACCGCGGTCGAACTGCCGAACGGGAGCATTGGCGTGCTGTACGAGCGTGGGGCCTACGAGGAGATCGTGTTCGCCGCCGTTCCCCTGGCTGCGGTCCGTGATGCGGCGCCTTCCCCGCCGGAGGACCACGAATCCGTGCCGGGACATCCGGAGTTGCACGTGGAGGTGGTCCCCCGGTCCATCACGACTGCCCCTCCGCACCGGTGGGTGTTCCGCGATCCTCACGTCGCGCTCGGTCAGGCCGATGCCGGCTTCGGGTCCGAGGGCAAGGAGGTCGGCCAGGCCGGCGCGCAGGTCGTGGGATCCCGGAGGGATTTCAGGGCCAACTACGGTCCCCCGCGGACCGGCGTCGGGCCGGGTGATGTCTTCGCGTACTCAGCCGCCGTGACCAACACTGGTGCGGGCGCCGTCGTCGTTCGCCCCTGTGGATCGGTCGAGGACGCCGGCCCCGCGCGCACCATCGTCCCGGGCGCGACCGAGGTGTGGTCCCATCTGAATAATCTCGTCGACCGGAGCCGGACCGCGCTCAACCTGCGCTGGGACGTCGCGGCTCTTTGACGTCAGCTTGCCGCACCTATGCCTCGAGTGGGAGCGGAGCCAACGTGTATCCTGCTGGAAAGACGCTTAGACGTGTAACCGGGGAATGCATTCGATAGAGGATGCATTCAAGTGTGGATATGAGCCGCGCGCGACCTTCCTCCCAGGAATCGCCGTGGCTCTCTGCACCAAGACCTCCTACCCGTCCCAAGACAACGCTCATCACGCTCTGACTGCGATCCGACACAGAGATCGTTCCAAAAACAAGAAGTTGCCGCGCAGCGTTTACCGTTGCCCACATTGCGGCGCTTGGCACCTTACGTCGGAACTGCAGTCGCGTCGACCTTCGGCAAGGCGCGCCAGCAACCGTCAATGAGGTCACGATCTGGTCAGCCACCTATCTTCCGCCACGGGCGAGGCGGATTATAGGCGACACGGACCCACACAGTCCGCCGCTTTCGAGGAGGCACCCCATGAAGAAGTCGACCGCGTTGGCCTCGTTGGCCGTCTCCGCCCTGATCCTGTTCGGGACGGCCTCCGCATCCGCCTCGTCCACCGTCGAGCCGCCGCCGGACCTTCCGGGCGTCTGCTTCGTGTTCTCCGGCGGCGGATGGCTGGGCGCGCCTTGCCCCGACGAGGCACCACCTACGCTCGTTCCCGTTGAGCCCGTAGTCGGTTAGCCGCGGACGTTCGAGAGGTTCGACGAAGGGGTCGATTCGCGCGACCACAGTTCCCTGCGACCCAAGAATGGCAACCAACTCGGGCCCAGTGCGGCGAACTGCGCGTATCCGACCATCATAAGCAACGCGAACGCCACCAATGGTGTCGGATCGCTGAGCAAAAGCACGATGCCCAAATGAAGACCACCGCCTACCAAAAATGCGACTCCGCGGGTACGTCCAAACCACAGTGACGCGGCGAGAAAGAGCTCCACAGCGATGCTCGCCAGTGCCACGAAACTAAAAACCCAAAGGGGCAGCTTCACCCAGTCGTTGACAAAGCCAGCAAGGACCTCCCCAGACAGATATTGGCTATTGATCTTCGAAACGGCCGTCCAGAAGTAGACAGTACTGATTTGGACCATTATCAGGACAGCTGGCCAGATCGGGACTCGATTGGACCGGTCGACCGCGCCTACGGCCCACGCGTTTGCGGATTGGCTCATCGCCATGATTGTCGAAAGCGAGATCATAAGGACCAGATGGTTGCTGTAGGCATGCAGGTCCGTCACGAGTCCGTAGACGCCGATAGCCGCCAGACACGTGGCCGCTGCTCTGGGGAATATCCCGAGGATAAGAGTTATGGCCGCCACCAGTCCGACAACCAGGATTACCATCGCGGTATTCGGGGCTGCTGACGGTGCCCACGCGAAGGCCGGCATAGATAGCCTTCCGTCACCCGCACGGTGCAGTACAGCGGCCAACTCAAAGACCATATAGAGGGCGGCTAGACCCAGCAGAATGCGACCAGCTGCCAAAGCCCGCGCATCGGCGGTTGCACTCAGCATGTCAACGTCCGCCCTTCGCGCGGCGTGTCCCGGGCGATTCTGACAATCCGAGCCGTCTCGACGGTTTTGCAAACATGTTCCGGGACAGTGGCGAAATAGTCGACCTCCGGACGCACGCGCGAAACCAGCAACGCCAAGGGCATATCCTCGACGGAGCCGTTGGCGTGCTCAATCGAGACCGTCGGCATCGCAGTCATGCGGGCGTACATCTGCCAGCCGAACATCTGATCGGAATCCTTGAAAGCGTTCACTGCGGGAATGAGAACCATTGCCGCCACGGCGGCTGTCAGGAGGCCAACCGAGATCCGATTCGCCAGTGTCCTCATCTCCACCCCACCATGATTCCGCCCTTTCACCGCGAGTTGACAGGCTGAACTCGTTCACCGCCTATAGACATCTTCCACTTTTCAATAGCCATAAGGGAAGGCATTTGGAATCAGCAGGGCACTTTGCCGAATCCGTACGAAACGCCCGAAGGCCCCGCAGCAGAAGCTGCGGGGCCTTCGGGGAAAGCGGGTTTAGCGCTTCGAGTACTGCGGGGCCTTGCGTGCCTTCTTGAGTCCGGCCTTCTTGCGCTCGACGGCGCGCGGGTCGCGGGTCAGGAAGCCGGCTTTCTTGAGGATCGCGCGGTTGTTCTCGCGGTCGATCTCGTTCAGCGAGCGGGCGATGCCGAGGCGCAGTGCGCCGGCTTGGCCCGAGTCGCCGCCGCCGTGGATGCGGGCGATGACGTCGTACGCGCCGTCGAGATCCAGGATCTTGAACGGCTCGTTGACTTCCTGCTGGTGCAGCTTGTTGGGGAAGTAGTTCTCCAACGTGCGGCCGTTGATGATCCAGTTGCCGGTGCCGGGGACGACGCGAACGCGTGCCACGGCCTCCTTGCGGCGGCCAACTGCGGCGCCGGGCACGGTCAGTGCCGGACGCTCCTTGACGACGGCCTCTTCGGCCGCCGCGGAAGACTCCGAGGTGTACGCAGCGGGTGCGGCACCTTCAAATTCATTCTGCTCTTCAGTGTTCTGAGCCACGATTCTCCTTGAAAACTAATCTGTTGTTTCGGGGCCCAGCGCTACTGCGCGACCTGGGTGATTTCGAACGTCTTGGGCTGCTGGGCGGCGTGCGGGTGCTCGGCACCACGGTAGACCTTGAGCTTGTGCAGCTGCTGCGCCGCGATCGAGTTCTTGGGGAGCATGCCGCGGACGGCCTTCTCCACGGCCTCGACCGGGTTCTTCTCAAGCAGTTCCGCATAGCTGACGGACTTGAGGCCGCCCGGGAAGCCGGAGTGCCGGTAGGCGCGCTTCTTTTCGAGCTTGGCGCCGGTCAGGGCGACCTTCTCGGCGTTGATGATGATGACAAAATCGCCCATGTCCATGTGGGGGGCGAAAGTCGCCTTGTGCTTGCCGCGCAGCAGCGTTGCGGTCTGGCTGGCGAGGCGGCCCAGAACGATGTCAGTGGCGTCAATGACGTGCCACTGGCGATCTGCGTCGCCGGGCTTCGGTGAGTACGTACGCACGTTAATTGCCTTCGTTTCCTTGGATACTGGTCAAGCGCTCCCCCGGCTGGCGGCGTTGAGATCCACCGACGGGCTTGCACTGTGTTATCGATCTGCGCTGTACCAGTTCATCAGGTGAGGACTGACTCCAACCGGCCATCCCGTATTTGCCCGCTGCCTCCGCAGACCAGGGCCCTGCAACTGGGCCGTCACGCGGAGGAGGTGTGTCAGGCATAGGACACGCACAACAGCTTGCAACGATACAGCAACGCAGGGCCGGTTCCAAAAAGCAGCCGGTCGGCGCGCCCCATCGCCTGCCCCGGCGCGCCTGCCGCCACGCAACGCGTCCCGAGCCGCAGTGAAAACGCAGGATTTACGCAGCATTGACGCAGGGAAACAGGGTTGCGGAAGCATTGCCTCAGGATCTGGGAAGACTGCGTCTACGGGCCGATATTGGTTGCTAGATTTTTCTCAGAGCTGGTGCAGGGCCAGCCGCACCGGCACAATCCACAATCCAGGAGACATCCCATGCTTTCCATCTACGCAACGCTCCAGACGCTCGGCCTCAAGCTGAAGAACCGCATGAAGGACGAGACCGGCGCCACCGCCGTCGAGTACGGCATCATGGTCGGCCTCATCGCCGTCGCCATCATCGCTACGGTAGCGCTGCTCGGCCCCCAGCTGAACCAAATGTTCCAGAACGTCGTCAACGAGCTCCCGGCCGCCCCGGCCGGTACCTGATCACCGCGTAGGCTCTGGGCGGCGGGGGCCACTCCGCCGCCCAGATTTTTTTCCACGGGACGCTACCGAGGTAGCATCCGCGAATTACCCGAGGGGGGGAACGGCAGATGCGCAAGGACTCACAACGCGGCGCGGTCGCCGTTGAGTTCGCCCTCCTCCTACCGATTCTGGTGGTCCTGGTCATGGGCATCATGGAATTCGGACGGGCCTACAACGCCCAGATCACGCTGACCCACTCGGCCCGCGAGAGCGTGCGCTCCATGGCCATCTCAAACAACCCCGTCGCCGCGAAAAACCGCGCGGTCACCACCGCCGTCGGCCTGAATCCGGCATTGTCGGCATCCAACGTCGCCATTGTCACCACCGCATCTCCCAACACCGCGTGCGCGCCCGCGGCAACGGCCACGGTGACGATCAGCTACTCGTTGCCATCGCTGACCGGGCTCTTCGGCTCCGCGATTCCCCTGACGGGAAAGGGTGTCATGCGATGCGGGGGATAACGCACGCCGGGTCCGGCTCCGAGCCGGGTACCGAGACCCAGCGGGGCGCGGCCTCGGTGATCCTGGCAGTCATGATGGTCGCGCTGCTGGGCTTCACGGCCCTCGTGGTCGACGTCGGCTTCCTCTACGCCGAACGGACCGAACTCCAGAACGGCGCGGACGCGGCGGCAGTGGGGACCGCGCAAAAGTGTGCCAGGAGTACTGCGGATGCCGACTGCTCCCCGAGTTCCCCGCTGGCCGCCTCCCTGGCCGACGCGAACGCGCGCGACGGGCTCCACAACGTCGACTCCATCGACCTGAACCTCACCACGCGCAAGGTCACGGTGACCACCGGCGCCGAAGAGTCCGGTGGCGCGGAGAACACCGTCTCGCTGTTCTTCGCCAACGCATTGGGGGTCCCGTCGGCCGAAGTAGGCGCTCGGTCCTCTGCCATCTGGGGCAGTCCGCGATCCGGCCGCACCGCCTTCCCCGCAGCGTTCTCCGTGTGTCAGGTTCAGGGGCGCGTCGATGGGGGTCTTCAAAGACTGGGGCTCCACGGGGGCGCCTATGCGAATGGAACCTGCAATTTGGGCCCCTCGGGCCAAGCCGTTGCGGGAGGGTTCGGCTGGCTTGCCCAAGACCCCGGTCAGTGCGGAGGATTCATCGACCTAGCGGCCAGTGAAGGCGGCAGCGGAACAGGCAACAACGAACCGCCAAACTGCGCCGCGCTGTTCACCAAGTGGATCGGCGACATCAACGCCGGACGCTCCCCCGTGGTTCTGCTGCCCGTCTTCAACAAGGTTGTGGGCACAGGGTCAAACGCCGTGTACGGGCTCACCAGCTTTGCCGCCTTCAGCGTCGCCGGCTGGAAATTCACCGGAGGCAATGAAGGCCCCGGTGTCACGGGAGTCTTCCACAACACGTCCACCTGGGTGGGCGACAAGGCCTGCACCGGTGATTGCCGCGCCATCATTGGGAAATTCATCACCTATGTCTCGCTCGAAGAGGGGTATACGTTGGGTCCAGTGGATGCCAATGGTGCACGAGTCGTGCAAATGACGGATTAGGAGCCGCGGATGAGATCGCGTTTGTTGGCGGGAGCCGCCGCGCTGTTATTGGCGTTGATAGGCCTGATACTGGTGTATTCCTACGCTCAGGGTGCTGACCAGCGTGCGATGGCAGGCATGGAGCCAGTCGACGTGCTAGTGGTTCAAACGCCGGTTCCCGAAGGAGCCAGCCTGACAGTCCTCGAGGAGTCCGTGGTGACATCGAAGCTGCCGCAGTCCGCGGTTCCCGACTCCGCTCTTCGCTCTCTGGAGGGTCAGGAGGGACGAGTGGCAGGGACCAATTTGGTAGCCGGGGAAGTGCTGGTGCCCGATCGTCTCGTTGACCCGGCGGACCTGCAGGAGCCTGGTTCCGTTCCGGTGCCCCAGGGGATGCAGGAGGTGACGTTCGCCCTCGATCCGCAGCGCATGGTCGGCGGGAAGGTCAATGCCGGAGACACCGTCGGCGTGTTCGTCTCCTTCGACGACGGCGCCGTGGAGGATGACCCCAAACTTTCCACGACGCAACGCGTGTTCCACCAGGTCCTGGTGACGACGGTTCAACGCGCGGAAGCCACCGCTGACGAACCGGCCGAGAACGCCGCGGCCCTGCCCGCCGGAACCATGCTCGTCACGGTCGCCGTCAAGGACGTCGACGCCGCCAAAATCGTGTATTCAGCCGAGTTCGGACGCATCTGGCTCACGAAGGAAGCAGACCACGCCGCCAAGGAACCACCCACAGTGATCCGAAAGAGTGACGTTTACCCGTGAGCCGATTTGTCCTGATCACCCCGGAGGCCCACTTCGAAGAGCGCGTGCGCTCGGCGATCGAGGGTGCCTTGCCAGGCGAATTGAAGGCATTCCTCACGGCGGACGTGCCCGAACAACTCGAGGATCTCTTCGCCGCAATCGGGCCCGAGCCACTTGAGGTCCTTATCCTCGGCCCCGGCGTCCCGCACGAAACCGCTCTCCGGTTCGCGACAATCATCGATGTCCAGCATCCGGAGATCAGCAGCATCCTGGTGGCGGAGCCCACTCCGGAACTCGTTTTGCAGGCCATGCGCGCCGGCATGCGCGACGTAGTGGACCCCAGCGCGGACGTTGCGGCCATCAGTGTCCTTCTTGAGCACGCCTGCCAGGCGTCCGCGAGCCGGCGGCGCACACTCGACACTGCCGAGGCAATCCCCGCCAGCCGCGGGTCCGTTGTGGGCGTCCTCTCGCCGAAGGGCGGGGTCGGCAAGACAACGATCGCCACCAATCTCGCCGTCGGCCTCGCCAAGCTTGCCCCCATGGGCGTGGTCCTCGTCGATCTGGACCTGCAGTTCGGCGACGTCGCCTCCGGCCTCTACCTGGACCCGGAACACACCATCACCGACGGCGTCAGCCCCGCCGCCAGAAACGACTCTCTGGTCCTGAAGGCCTACCTCTCCGTGCACCCGGCCGGCTTCTACGCACTCTGCGCCCCCAAGAACCCGGCCGACGCCGATTCGATCACCACTTCCCAGGTCGCCCGGCTGATCGACCAACTGGCCGGCGAGTTCCGCTACGTCGTCCTGGACACCGCCCCCGGCCTGGAGGAACTGGCCCTGACGGCGGTCGAACGATGCACCGACATCGTGTGGGTCAGCGGCATGGACATCCCCAGCCTCCGCGGGCTGCGTTCGACCCTGAGCGTGCTGAAGCAGCTCGACCTGCTTCCGCCCCGGCAGCACATGGTGCTCAACATGGCCGATTCCAAATCGGGGCTTTCCGTCCAGGACGTCGAGTCCTCCATGGGTGTTCCCGTGGACATCAGCGTCCCCCGTTCGCGTGCCGTGGCCTACTCGACGAACAGCGGCATCCCGCTACTGCAGCAGGGACGTCGCGATCCCGCCAGAAAAGGACTGCGCGAACTCGTGGAACGCTTCGATCCCGAGGCCAAGGGACGCCGGAAAAGCCACAGGCGGGTGGTCGTCAAGTGAACCTCTCCGAGCGCCTCAGCGCCGCCAAGAGTTCCGGCGCGCCCGCCCCCGCCCCCAAGAAACCCACGGTCGCGCGGCAGGGACAACCGGTTGCGGCACCCGAGAAGACCGCGCACGGCGGGGCGGACAACTCCAAGACGCCTGCGACGAAGGCGCCCGTTCCGTCCCCCTTCGTCGCCGATTCCCCGGCCACGGCCCTTCCGCGCAGCGCCGGGACGCACAGTCCCGTTGACGCCCTTGCCGGTCTGAAGCAGCGGGCCGCCCAGTCCCTGTTCGAGAAGATGGGGGCGCGTTTCAGCGACTCGAACCAGTCCGAGCATGACTTGCGCAAGAACGCCCGCGACGAGCTCACCTCCATCATCGACGCCGAGCAGGTGCCGATGACGGCGGAGGAGCGGCTTCGGCTCGTCCAAGACGTCGCGGACGACGTTTTGGGGTTCGGGCCGCTGCAACGCCTCCTCGACGATCCCGACGTCACGGAGATCATGGTCAACCGCATGGACCAGATCTACGTGGAGCGCAAGGGCCACCTGACACTGTCCGACTCGCGGTTCAGCTCCGAGGCGCACCTGCGCCGGGTGATCGAGCGGATTGTCTCCAAGGTGGGCCGCCGCATCGACGAGTCCTCGCCCCTGGTCGACGCGCGGCTGGAGGACGGGTCCCGCGTCAACGCCGTCATCCCCCCGCTGGCAGTCGGCGGCTCGTCCCTGACCATCCGGAAGTTCAGCAAGGTTCCCCTGACGGTCCGCAACCTGATCGACTTCGGCACGCTCACGCCCGAGATGGCGGAATTGCTCAACGCCTGCGTTAAGGCGAAACTCAACATCATCGTCTCCGGTGGCACGGGAACCGGCAAGACCACCCTGCTCAACGTGCTTTCGTCGTTCATCCCCGGCGACCAGCGGATCGTCACCATCGAGGACGCGGTGGAGCTCCAGATCCAGCAGGACCACGTCGTGCGCCTCGAGAGCCGCCCGCCCAACACGGAGGGCCGTGGCGAAGTGACGATCCGCGAACTGCTACGCAACTCGCTGCGCATGCGCCCGGACCGGATCGTGGTGGGCGAGGTGCGCGGCGGCGAGTCCCTCGACATGCTGCAGGCCATGAACACGGGCCACGACGGTTCGCTCTCCACGGTGCACTCCAATTCGCCGCGCGACGCCGTCGCCCGCTTGGAAACGCTGGTGCTGATGGCCGGCATGGACCTCCCCCTGCGCGCCATCCGCGAGCAGATCGCCTCCGCCGTCCACCTGATCGTGCAGATTTCCCGGTTGCGCGACGGAACGCGGCGGATCACCCACGTGACTGAGGTGCAGGGCATGGAGGGGGACGTCGTGACGCTGCAGGACGCGTTCGTGTTCGACTTCGCGGCCGGAGTGGACCAGCACGGCCGCTTCCGCGGCAAACCCATTTCCACGGGCATCCGGCCTCGGTTCATCGACAGGTTCGAGGACATGGGCATCCATGTTTCGCCCAACGTGTTCGCCGCGCCCGCGGACCGATAGGACACCCGCATGCTGCTCTCCGTCGGACTGGCCCTCCTGGCTCTGGCCGCCCTGCTCGGGGTCCTCACCCTTGCCCTCCGCACGGAACCACCCATCCCCACCGAACGACGGCGCCCCTACCCCTCCACGTCCACCTCCGTCCTTTCGCACTTCGCGGGCCACGCCGGGGATCGGTTGGACCGCTTCCTTGCGACGCGCAACGTCCGGTTCTTCAACCGGGAAACGCTCGAGACGGCTGGACTGCGCCTGAGCCAGTCCGACTTCTTCATCCTGATGTTCGCGGTGGGTGCCGTCCTCGCCCTCACGGGCCTTGTCATCGCCGGTCCGGGGTTGGCCCTGTTGTTGTTCCTTCCCACGCCGCTCCTCGCCCATCTGTTCGTGGCGTTCCGCACCGGCAAGCGGCGTGGCAAGTTCGACGAACAACTCGGCGATACGTTGCAGCTCTTGACCGGCGGGCTCCGCGCCGGCCACAGCATCCTGCGCGCGATCGACGCCGCGGCGGTGGAATCCGCGAGTCCGACCGCCGAAGAGATGCGCCGGGTGGTCACGGAGACCAGTCTGGGCAAGGACCTCCTGTCGGCGCTCAACGACACCGCCAGCCGAATGGCCAGCGAGGACTTCGTCTGGATAGCGCAGGCCATCCAGATCAACCGGCAGGTCGGGGGGAACCTGGCCGAGGTCCTCGAACAGGTCAGCGGGACGATCCGCGAGCGCAGCGAGATCAAGGGGCAGATCAAGTCGCTGGCGGCGGAGGGCAAGATGTCCGCCTACATCCTGATGGGCCTGCCCATCGGAATCGTCCTCATGCTCCTTGTGGTAAGTCCCGGCTACATGGACGTCATGTTTACGCACATACTCGGTTGGATCATGATCGGAGTTTCCTTCGTGCTCATGACCATTGGCGGTCTCTGGCTGCGCAAAATCATCGACTTGAAGTTCTGAGCCATGGGAAACGAACTCACGGTGCTTCTCGCGGCAGTCTTCGTGGCCTCCAGTCTCGCGCTGATCACGTGGACGATCTGGTCCACGGACCGAAAGGCGGAGAGCTCAGTACACGGCAACCTGCGCCTGAGGATTCCGGAGGACGAAGTGGCCGCGGCCCCGGAGGGGGTGCTCTTGCGGCTCGGCCGAAGGGTCACCCCCGACGGTTACGTAAAGCGGCTCGACCGACTGCTTGCCCTTGCCGGACGCCCGGCATCCATCCCGCTGGATCGGGTGCTGGCGGGAAAGGTCGTCCTCGGGCTCGCGGGGGCCGCGACCGGCATCTTCTTTACGTCCGTTGGCGATTCGGGCCTGTTGAGAGTCGTTGGCGTGGCAATGGTTCCCTTCGGCTATTTCGTCCCCGATCTGCTGCTCATGAGCAAGGGCCAAGAACGGCAGAAGGCGATCCAGCTCGAGTTGGCCAACACCCTGGACCAGATGCTCATCTCGGTCGAGGCCGGCCTCGGCTTCGAGGGTGCGATGGCCCGGGCGGGCGAGAACGGAAAGGGGCCGTTGGCCGAGGAGATCATCCGCACGCTGCAGGACATGCAGGTCGGACGCAGCCGCAGGGAGTCGTACCTGGCGTTGACGGAGCGCACCAACGTTCCGGAGTTGCGGAGCTTCGTGCAATCCGTGGTCCAGGCCGACGCCTACGGAATCGCCATCGGCGCCGTCCTGCGCATCCAGGCGAAGGTCATGCGCGTGAAAAGGCGACAGCGCGCCGAGGAGAAGGCCATGAAGCTGCCGGTGACGGTGCTGTTTCCCCTCCTGTTTTTCATTTTTCCCGTGCTTTTCATCGCCATCCTCGGGCCTGCCGTGATCAATTCCGTGGAGACCTTCAGCGGCGGATGACCCGGCCTTTCCGCCCCCCTCAACCCAAAACGCAGGGTTTCCACAGGATCCCCACTGGAGACGGTCCGGCGGCATGTGCGGAGACTAAGCTGGAGACATGATCAACGCAAGTCAGCAACCAGCCGGTGGGGACCGGAGCTGCGCTGTCGTGCGAGAAACTCTTGGGGAGCGCGACATGGGATTCGAAGCAAGGGGACAGGACCCCCTCGTGGACCGTTCGGTCCTGAATGAGCTACGGGAACAAATGGACGATCCCGACGTCGCGCGCGGCTTCGTCAGGGACTTCGTCGCTCTGTGGCCCGAGAGGTACTCCAAGCTGTGCGATGCGGTCGGACGCGCTGATTACGATTCCCTGCACGACGCCGTCCTGAGCCTCAAGGTGGCGTCGATCATGGTCGGCGCTGTCCGTTTGGGCAACCTGGCCATCGAGCTCGAGACGGCCATCGGAGGGGCTTGGCCGGTGGGCCTGGACAAGGCGCTGGTCGTCGTCCGGATCTGCGGGGAACAAACGGTAGCGGAACTCGACAAGGCCGCATGAGGCGGCCGCGGCCCTATCCGTCGAGCGCCGGCGCCAGCCGGTAGCCCACTCCACGCACAGTTTGGAACCATTTGGGCGACGCTGAGTCCTCGCCCAGCTTCCGTCTGAGGTTCCCGACGTGGACCTCCACCGCACGCTCGTCGGCTTCGCTGATGTAGGAGTCGACACGGAAGTACTCGCCGCGGACCGAGCGAACGAGGTCCGCCTTCGTGCACACGGCCCCTTCCCTCTTGAGGAGCTCCAGGAGCACTTCGAATTCGCTTTTGGTCAGCACCAGCTCGCGGCCGTTCAGATCCGCCGTCCGCGTTTGGCGGTTGACCGACAGGCCGTTGTGTTCCATCGTGTCTTTCCTTGGCGGCGGAGTAGCCGCCGAGGCCGCTACCTTGGGCGGCGAACCGGCATTGGCCGAGGTCTGCGAACGAGGCCTCCGCAACATGGCCGAGATCCGCGCACGCAGCTCGCGCGGACGGAAGGGTTTGATGACGTAGTCGTCGGCGCCCGATTGAAGCGCGGTCAACGTGTCGAGCTCCTCGGCACGGGCCGTCAGCATCACGACGTAGCAATCGGTGATGTGCCTGACTTGCCGAAGCACCTCGTAACCGTCGATGTCGGGAAGACCCACGTCCAAAGTGACCACGCTTGGGTTGTGCAGACGGACCAACTCGACGCCCTCCTTGCCCGTGGCCGCGGCGGCCACGCTGAACCCGGCTTGTTTAAGGACGGCACAGACAAGGTTCCGGACGTCGGCGTCATCCTCGACAACAACGGCAATTCCCTGTTCGCTCACATCCGCTCCTTAATCGACCCACCCGGGTCCCTGCACCCACCATAAACCTCACTGGGCACATCCGTCGCACCTTGGCGCAAAGACGGTGTACCCCATCCCCCGGGCGACGACGGTGAAGATGGAGTATCCTGCAGACGTATGCAGTATTCTGCTTACAAATGTATATCCGGGGGGAAATACGAGAAATGGGTACGGACACTGGGCGGTGCGCCCGCATTGGCTGACTTGCGTCCCATGAGCGAAATCAACCGCTTCTTCCACCAGCTCGGTCCGAGAACGCGTGTGGCCTTATGCCAATTGCCGCTGACTGTCCTGATGTGCACGGTGGTTGTGGTTGCCGCAACCCTCTATCCGGAGCTGTTCTCCGATCCCTGGTTCCTTGCGGGACTTGCAATGCACTTGATCCTGTTTGTCGGCTGCTTCGTGGTCCCGTGGGACCGGCTGCATCCCGAGGCCCATCTGGTGGTGCCTCTGTTGGATCTCGCAGCCATCGGTTTGACACGACATGCCGCCTTGGAGGTGCTCCCCGGACTGAGTGGCCTGAGCGTCTTCCCCGTCATCTGGCTGTCCGCCTCCGGGCTGAAGGCACGGTACGGCCTGCCGATCAGTTTTGTGGGCCCCTTACTGATAGTGCTGCCATCCCTCGCTGTCCGCCCCGACCAATCGGCGACGACGCAGCCACTCTCCGCGTTGCTCCTGCCCGTCATGATGGTCACCGTCTGGGCTGCCGTCCATTTCGCGACGGCCAACGCCAGATTGCAGCGCCACATCCTGGAGCAGAAGGATGCCGAACTCCGCAGCCTGCTTCGCCGCTCCGAAGAGCGGGAGCGACTGTTGGCTACCATACTCGAGACGGTCGACGTCGGAATCGCCGCAGTCGATCGCCACGGGAAACTCGTCCAGACGAACGGCCTGATGAGGCGGTTCCACGGGCTTCCGTCGCATGGTGGTGGCCCCCTCACGGACATGTCCACGGACACCGGGGCGTCCCGCCTGCTGTCGCTGGACCGCCAAACGCCGTTGGAGGGCGACCGCCATCCCCTGCGGCGGGCCATCAACGGCGAAACGTTCACTGACTACCTCGTGTGGATCGATGCGAACGGCACGCAGCGCGCGGTTTCGACGGCGGCCCGTGCGATGTCCGACGACGATGGTGCGTTCCGTGGGTCCGTCCTCATGTACAGCGACGTGACATCGCTGATGGAAGCGATCGCGTCACAAGAGGACTTGGTGTCCAACGTGTCGCACGAACTCCGCACGCCGTTGACATCGATCGTTGGCAACCTGGATCTGGTCCTCGAGGAATGGCCAGATCTGTCCCCCTCAACCGAGGACCGTCTCGACGCGGCGTGCAAGAGCGCCGAGCGCCTCCTGGAACTGGTTTCCGATCTTCTCTTTGCCGCCTCCTCGACCCTGAGTGTACAAGCGCGGCCCACGGACCTCGCCGCCGTGGTGGAGTCCAGCATCGGTTCCGTCGCTCCCCAGGCCGAAGCCGCCGGCGTCGAACTCCGTTGGGAGACGCGGACGCCCCTCTGGGCGGTTGCCGACCCACTGCGGATGGCTCAGGTTCTCGACAATCTCCTGACCAACGCCATCAAGTATTCCCCCTCCGGCGGAACTGTCACGGTTACGGCCGAGGAGGACCCCGACGCGGTGACACTCCGGGTGGCGGACACGGGTATGGGCATGGAACCCGGCGAGCTTGTACACGTCTTCAACCGGTTTTACCGCACGGAAACGGCTCGAAACTCAGGAATTCCGGGCACCGGACTGGGGCTGTCCATCGCCAAGGGCATCGTTGAGGGCCACGGTGGCACGATCCGGTGCAACAGCGCGAGTGGCCGCGGCACGACCTTCACGGTCGTGCTCCCGGAAGCCGCAGACGCATCGAGGAGTCGGTTCCGATCCCGTGGCGTGCGCATCTGACCCGACCCTTGTATTGAATCCCGGCGGGAACGACAAACAAGTGTCTTGGCGTGTAATCCCCGGTTACCCTCCGACCAGGTTATTCCCATTGGTAAAACCGGGAAGACAGTCGAAATGTCACCGTCGTGCTTGACGCCTTGACGGAGGATGCCGTGACCGGTACCCAGTTGCCCCACCACCGGACCCTCGAACTGCGCGTAGGCCGCCGCGCTGCTGGTGAACTCCGCAACTAGACCCCCGAGGAATATCGCCGGGGGCTCGACCGGACGACCACGTAGCCGTGCACCGGGGCAGACCAGAACACCCGGTCCGCCGCCGCCACGGCGTACGTCTCCGCATCGGGGACCTTGTTCGCATCCCCTGGAGCCGCCGTCTGCCGTAGGATCCGTCTTCGATGCGGCCAGTGGTCACCTCTGGTGGGGCGGCGCTCAGCCCGCTGCCGGATTCGTCGTTGGTCCCCCCGGCGCGCGATTCGCCGCCGTGGCGCCGAGATCGCGATTGCGCGGCAGGCTTCGGCGTTGCCGACCTCCGCGATCGCGGCTGTGCTTCTTTCCCGTCCATGAAGACAGAGTTCCGGCGGACCCGCAGCCGAAGACGACGCCGCGGGAGAGGGCAACTCAAATCGGCACACCGCCGTAAGCACCCTCCCGTGCGCTCTTGGCTCGACTATATTGCGCCATGGTCCCGCGCCCGACCCCCCGACAGCGAAGAGGGAAGGGCGGCCTGGGCCGCCCTTCCCTCTTTCGTCTTACCCCTCAAGGCGCCGGCGCGCCGTCCCGACTACCGCAGGTAGTCCGTGTGGACCCATCCGGTCTGCGTGCCGACCCGGACCTGGGCCCAGATCCCGGACTGCTGACCCGTGAGGGTGACGATCTGGTCCTTCTTCAGCAGCACAACGACCGCGTCCGCGGTGCTGGCGCCCGTGCGCAGGTTGACGTTCGCCGTCGTCGTCTTGGTTGTGGCCTTGACCGTGACCGGCGCGGTGGCCTTCGGCTTCAGGTAGGAGGCCATGACCCAGCCGGTCCGGGTTCCGAACTTGACCTGGTACCACTTGGAATCGGGCGAAACCACGCCCGTCGCCGAGACGGCCGAGCCGCTCGTCATGGTCGTCAGGACCGTGCCGGAGACCGGGGCCTGCCGCAGGTAGAGGTTGACCGCGGTGGTGTACGGCTTGCCGGCCAGCGAGGCGACGGTCTTCGTCGTCGGAACCGCCGGGGCGGCCTTCAGGTAGGAGGCCATGGACCAACCGGTCTGCGTGCCGGACTTCACCTGGTACCAGCGCGAATCCGTGGTGACCACGCCGGTGGCGGTCAGGGCCGAACCCCGCTTCATGGTCGCCAGGACCCGGCCGTTGACCGGGGCCTGCCGCAGGTACACGGTCGATGCGACGGCCAGCGGGGCGCCCTTGAGCGATGCCGCGATCTTCGTCGCCGGAGCCGGCGGCGCGACCTTCAGGTAGGAGGCCATGGACCAGCCGGTCTGGGTGCCGGACTTCACCTGGTACCACTTCGAATCCAGGCTCACGACGCCGGTCGCCGTCAGCGCCAGGCCGGTCCGCATGGTCCGCAGCACCTTGCCGTTGACCGGAGCCTGGCGCAGGTACACGGTCGACGCCACCTCCAGCGGCGCGTCCTTGAGCGACGCGGCGATCTTCGTCGTCGCGGCCGGCGGCGCGGCCTTCAGGTAGGAGGCCATCGACCATCCGGTCTGCGTGCCGGACTTCACCTGGTACCAGCGCGAATCCAGGCTCACGACGCCGGTGGCCGTCAGCGCCGAACCGCGCCGCATGGTCTTCAGGACCTTGCCGTTGACCGGGGCGTCCCGCAGGTACACGGTCGACGCCACCTCCAGCGGCTTCGCCTTAAGCGAGGTCAGGGTCTTCGTCGCGAGGGCAGGAGCCGTGGCCTTCATCAACCGGGGCTCGATCCAGCCGGTGGTGGTTCCAGCCTTCACCTGGTACCACTTCGAGTCCAGGCTGACCACGCCGGTGGCCGTCAGCGCGGCTGCCCGCGGCAGGATCCGGAGGGCGGGGGCAGCCGAGGTGCCTTCCTTCCGGAGGTGCGCCGCCGCATTGGTCGTGTACGCCTTGCCCTTGAGCGAGGCGAGCGTCTTCGTCGGCAGGGGCGTGGCCTTCATCAACCGCGGTTCGACCCAGCCCGTGGTCGAACCGACCTTCACCTGGTACCACTTCGAATCCGCGGTCACGACGCCGGTGGCCGTCATCGCCGCGTTCTTCGCCAGGATCCGGAGGGCGGGGGCATCCGACGTGCCTTCCTTCCGGAAGTGCGCCGCCGCATTGGTGGTGTACGCCTTGCCCTTGAGTGAGGCGATCGTCTTCGTCGCCGGCGTAGCGACCTCCATCAGGCGGTGCTCGATCCAGCCGATCGTGGATCCGGCCCTGACCTGGTACCACTTCGAATCCGTGGTCACCTCGCCCGTGGCCGTCATCGCGGCGTCCTTCGCCAGGACCCTGATCGCGGGGGCGGTTGCCGTCCCTTCCTTGCGCAGGTGGGCGGCCGCGGACGTCGTAAACGGCTTGCCGGCGAGGGAGGAGAGCGTCTTTGTCGCCGGGGGCGTGGCGTCCATCAGCCGGAGCTCGACCCAGCCGATCGTGGATCCGGCCTTCACCTGGTACCAGTTCGAATCCGTGGTCACGAGGCCGGTGGCCGTCATCGCCGCGTCCTTCTCCAGGACCGTGATGGCGGGGGCGGTCGCCGTCCCCTCCTTGCGCAGGTGGGCCGGGGAATTGGTGGTGTACGCCTTGTCCTCGAGCCAAGCGAGGGTCCTCGTCGGCGGTGCCGCGTTCAGGTACGCCGCGTCCACCCACCCCGAGACCGTCCCGAACTGGACGTTGTACCAGGTGTAGTCCGAGCTGACGACGCCGGTGGCCGTCACCTCGGCGCCTTCCGGCATGACCTCCACGACCGCGCCGTCCGGAGCCTCGCTCCGGAGATTCAGGTTGACGTTGACGGTGTGCGGCAGGCCCCTCAGCGAGTCAAGTGTCCTGGTCACCGGTTTCGCCTCAACGACCACCTCGTTGAGGAAGGCGGCGGCCGCCCAGCCCGTCGTGGTCCCGTGCTTGACTTCGTACCACTTCTTGTCCGTGGTCACCTTGCCCGTCGCGGTGACGGAATCGCCCTTGGCCATGGTCTTGACGATGCTTCCGTCGACGGCGCGGGAGCGGAGGTTCAGCGTCGAAGTCGTGGTGAATTCGGTGCCCTCGACGGAGGAGTCGGTGGTCACCGGGACCACGGTGCTGGCCACCGGCGCCAACGAGACCTGGCCCGGGCTCACGGCGTAGCGCTCGACCCAGCCGTAGACGCCGCCGGTGGTCACCGGGACGTAGCCGTTGACCATGGTGCCGGGCTTGGACGTCATCGCCGAGCCCTTGGAGACGGTCCGCAGCGTCGTCGACGTCGCGTACGGTGTGGCCTTCAGGGAGGTGGACTTGTTCGCGTAGTAGGTGCAGCTGGTGTGCTGGCGCAGGTTGTAGTCCAGGTACGCGCCGGCCCTGATGTCGACGCCCTTCTTCTTCATGAAGTCGATCGGCTCGATGGTGTCCTGCACGTACCACTGCCCGTCCCAGACCTCGAAGTGCAGGTGCGGGGCGGTGGACGGTCCGGAGTTGCCGACCTTGGCGATCTGCTGCCCGGCCTTCACCATCTGGCCAACCTGCACGTGGGACGTGGCGGACCACATGTGAACGTACACGGTCTGGATCTTGCGGCCGTTGTCGTTGTGGTCGATCACGATGTAGCCGGAGGTGCTGGTGGTGCCGCTCCTGGCCTTGACCACCTTTCCGTCGGCGACCGCGTAGATCGGCGAGCCGTCAGCGAGCGCCAGGTCCTGGCCCATGTGCAGCGTGGATCCGCCGATCACGGGGATGCAGCGCGGCCCGTACGGCGACGAGTAGCGGTACGTCTCCGCCTGCAGCGGGTTGACCCACTGGCCGGCCCGCGGCACGGACCCGTCCGCCGCGACGGCGGGAATCCCAACTGCCGGCGCCGCCATGGCCGCGTGCGGGACCACAGCGACGCTGCCCAGAACAAGTGCCGCCGTGGCGGCCGCGGAAAGCAGTCCGGTGGATCGTGGTGCGTACATGGTGCTGCTCCTTGAGATGCGAGTGGCCTAACGGACACGAGTTCTGTTTGTGCTGAGTGATGACTCGCGGTGCTGGTGTGGTTTCGAGGCCATGAGTCGGCCACGGTGGTGTTCTGTTGGGTGGCCTTAGCCGGCCGCGGCGCCCGAGGAAGCGGTGATGATCCAGCCGCCGTCGTAAGTGAGCGTGACCGTGGTGCCCGGCGCGACGGACTGCGCCGAGGCGTCCGTCCCATCGCGGTAGGTGAAGAAGCGTCCGGCGTCGATGGTCGCCGCGTCCACGGTGGCGGTTCCGAGGCCGCGGACATCGGTGTTCAGCGTCTCGCTGGCGCCCTCGATGACGTACGGCGCCACGGCCTGGTAGAACGCGACGACGACGGCGGGGTCGCGGCTCGGGACCTCGTCGGCGAGCGTTCCTATCTCCGTAGCCAGGAACTCCTCGGGCGACGCGTTCAGGACCGCCAGCCCGCCGGCGGCGTCGCCACCGAACTCCGACTCGATCTTGAAGGTGGCGTGCTGGTCCAGGGGTCCGAGCTGGTCCCGGACAAACGCTGCGGCGCCGAGCTCGTTCGGCGCGTAGGTGCGCACGTAGTCGGGGCCGTCCTCGAAGCCGGGCTCGAGCGCGTCCGGCCCGCCGAAGGCCGGGGCCGAGAACGACGCCGGCGCGTCGGCTTCGCTTCCCGGCGCGGCCGGGGCGGACGACGCCGCGGAGTCAGAGCTGGAGGCGGGGGCGGACGTGGTCGCTGATTCCGATGCCGCGGGCGCCTCGGACGCGGCGGGGGCGGTGGGCTGCCCCGCCCCGGACGCCTGACCGGAGGCCGTCGCCGACGACGGTGCCGCGGTCTGCGTAGCCGCGGTTTGGGTGGCGGAGCCGGATCCGCCGGGGGCGGCATCGGACGCGCCCAGGCCGCAGCCGGTCAGCGCCAGCGCAGAAGCCGCGAGGACGGCCAGAGCCAACACCCGCTTGCGGGGCGTGCGCGTGCCCGCAGAGCCCGCCTGTTGGCGTGTCGCGGCACTAGGCGCCACGGCATGGTTCATCGACTTCAAAACGGCTTCCCCCCGATTGATTTCTAATAAGAGAATATCCGCAAATGCGCCATCGCGCACTACATATGCACTATGATCCGGCGTGTCGTAGGCGACTCGCCCAGAAACAGGCGTTTTAGAAGGGACTCATGTGACTCGTGCTTCTCTTGTGACAGCTTTTCGTCTCGCGTGTCGCGCGGCGCGGCACTCGGCGTGTCGCCTCACGAAGCGATGTCGCCCAGCCGTCCGACGTCGTCCGGCCGGCGCCGCGCGCGGGTGAGCTCCGCGCGGTCCGCCACCCCGGCGTCGTGCGGGTAGGCGACCTCCTCCAGGACCAGGGGGTGCGGCGCGGACAGGAACGATTTGGCGTCGCGGACCCGTTCCCCGAGGCGCGCCTCCATCCAGCCGGCCGGCTGCCGCCCGTCCGCGACCATCAGCGCCGCGCCGATCAGCGCGCGCACCATGTTGTGGCAGAACGCGTCCGCGCGCAGGTGGGCGACGAGGATCCCGTCCTCCCCGCGGGCGAAGCCGAACTCCTCGAGCGTGCGGATGGTGGTGGCGCGCTCGCGCGGCTTGCAGAAGCTGAGGAAGTCGTGGCGGCCGGTCATCGCGCGGGCCTCCGCGTTGAGGACATCCGCGTCCAGGGCGCGCGGGTGCCACAGCGTGTCGTTGCGCGTAAGCGGATCCCAGCGCTCCTCGCCGTCGGCGATCCGGTACGAGTAGCGGCGCCACAGCGCGGAGAAGCGGGCGTCGAACCCGGCGGGGGCCACGCCGGCGGCATGTACGACGACGGCTCCCCCGATGCGCGAAACCACACCGCGCACGCGGCGCAGCAGGGCGGTCTCCGGCGCCACGTCCTTGCCCCGAGGCAGCCCGGCGAACTCGGCCGGGGTGAGGTCGAAGTGGACCACCTGCCCGCGGGCGTGGACGCCGGCATCGGTCCTGCCGGCGACGGCCGTGCGGACCGGCCGTCGGAACAGGAGCGCGAGGGCCTCCTCGAGCGCGCCCTGCACGGTGCGGCGGCCGGGCTGGACGGCCCACCCGGAGAACCCGGAGCCGTCGTAGGCCAGCGTCAGGCGGATGCGGACGGTGGCGGGCTCCGGCGTCGTACTGTCCGGGACCGAAACCCCCGCCAGCGCATGGGGATCGACGCCTTCGGAAGGGGAGAAGTCCATGCCCCCGATTCTATGCGGCGCCCGGGTCCGCCCGGACGCAAAGGAACCCGCCGACCGAATGGTCGACGGGTTCCATCATGCGTTCACAAAGGAACGGAAGCGACTGCCTACTTGGCGGTCTTGTCCTCGTCGGCTGCCGTTTCCTCGGCTGCGGGGGCCTCGGCCGTTGCGGCCTCGGTCTCCACTGCCTCAGCCTCGGTGGCCTCGGTCTCCTCGACCGGCGCCTCCTGAACCGGAGCGGACTTCGCGGCTGCCTTCTCGGCTTCCTTCACGACTGCCTGCTTCGCGGAGACGGGCTCCAGCACCAGCTCGATGACGGCCATGGGGGCGTTGTCACCCTTGCGGTTGCCGATCTTGGTGATGCGGGTGTAGCCGCCGTCGCGCTCTGTCACCAGCGGGGCGATGTTCACGAACAGCTCGTGGACGACGCTCTTGTTGGTGCGGCTGCGCGACGCGATCTCGGCCTGGACACGACGGCGCGACGCCAGATCTCCGCGCTTGGCGAAGGTGACGAGGCGCTCGGCGTACGGACGGAGGCGCTTGGCCTTCGTGACCGTGGTGGTGATGCTCTTGTGCTCGAACAACTGGGCGGCCAGGTTGGCGAGCATGAGGCGCTCGTGGGCAGCTCCGCCTCCGAGGCGCTTTCCCTTAGGGGGGGTAGGCATTGGTTTTTCTCCTCATATGGTGCCCGCGCCCCGCGCCTCACGGCGCGGGAACACGGGCAAAGTACATTACTTCGAAGGCGGCTTTAGACCTCTTCGTCGCCGTAGGCGGCTTCGTCCTCTTCAATGGCTGCGGCACGGGCGGCCAGATCGAACCCTGGAGGGGAATCCTTCAGGGAAAGACCCAGCTCGATCAGCTTTGCCTTCACCTCGTCGATGGACTTCGCGCCGAAGTTGCGGATGTCCATGAGGTCAGCCTCGGAGCGGGCAACAAGCTCGCCCACCGTGTGGATGCCCTCGCGCTTGAGGCAGTTGTACGAGCGAACCGTCAGCTCCAGGTCCTCGATCGGCAGCGCCATGTCGGCGGCGAGTGCGGCGTCCGTCGGGGACGGGCCGATCTCGATGCCTTCGGCGGCCGAGTTGAGCTCGCGGGCCAGACCGAACAGCTCGACCAGGGTGGTTCCGGCGGAGGCGACTGCGTCGCGCGGCACGATGGAATCCTTGGTTTCGACGTCGACGATCAGCTTGTCGAAGTCGGTGCGCTGCTCGACACGGGTGGCCTCCACGCGGAAGGTCACCTTCAGAACGGGCGAGTAGATGGAGTCGACCGGGATGCGGCCGATCTCTGCATCGAAGCTCTTGTTCTGCGCCGCGGAAACGTAACCGCGGCCGCGCTCGATGGTCAGCTCCATGTCGAACTTGCCCTTCGCGTTCAGCGTCGCGATGTGCAGGTCCGGGTTGTGGAACTCGACGCCGGCCGGCGGCGTGATGTCCGCGGCCGTGACGACGCCGGGGCCCTGCTTGCGCAGGTAGGCGACGACGGGCTCGTCGTGCTCGGAGGACACAGCCAGGTTCTTGATGTTCAGGATGAGTTCGGTGACATCTTCCTTGACACCCTGAACGGTGGTGAACTCGTGCAGCACGCCGTCGATCCGAACGCTGGTGACAGCTGCACCAGGAATGGAGGACAGGAGCGTGCGGCGAAGCGAGTTGCCCAGGGTGTAGCCGAAGCCGGGCTCCAGCGGTTCGATGATGAACCGCGACCGGTTCTCCGCTACTACTTCTTCGGTAAGGGTGGGGCGCTGTGCAATAAGCACTTACATTTCCTTTCAGCGAGCATCCGCTATATGACGCAACACAGGGGGTGGAAACGACGTCTGCCGCGAAGGCGGTCGTCTTGGTCGGTCAGTGGGCCGCGTGTGGCGCGCGCCGCCGTCGTGCTCCTTGGAACACGACGGCAACACGCGCCGAACGTGGGCTACTTAGACGCGGCGACGCTTCGAGGGGCGGCAGCCGTTGTGGGCGCTCGGGGACACGTCCTGGATGGACCCGACCTCGAGGCCGGTGGCCTGCAGCGAGCGGATGGCCGTTTCGCGACCGGAGCCCGGTCCCTTGACGAACACGTCGACCTTCTTCATGCCGTGTTCCTGGGCGCGCTTAGCGGCAGCCTCGGCGGCCATCTGAGCGGCGAACGGGGTCGACTTGCGCGAGCCCTTGAATCCGACCTCGCCCGAGGAAGCCCAGGCGATGACGGCACCGGTCGGGTCCGTGATGGACACGATGGTGTTGTTGAACGTGCTCTTGATGTGCGCCTGGCCCAGCGCGATGTTCTTCTTGTCCTTGCGACGCGGCTTGCGCACCGCTCCACGAGTCTTTGGGGGCATTGCTTACTCCTACGAATGAATTGGCTATGGGATCCGCTATTTCTAGCGGGTCTTCTTCTTACCGGCGACGGTGCGCTTCGGACCCTTGCGGGTACGGGCGTTGGTCTTGGTGCGCTGTCCGCGGACCGGCAGGCCCTTGCGGTGGCGAATGCCCTCGTAGGAGCCGATCTCGACCTTGCGGCGGATGTCGGCAGCCACTTCACGACGGAGGTCACCCTCGACCTTGAAGCTGCCTTCGATGAAGTCACGCAGCTGGAGAAGCTCAGCGTCGGTGAGGTCCTTGACACGAGTGTCCGGGGAGATCCCGGTCTCGGCAATGGTCTGTTCTGCACGGGTCTTGCCCACGCCGTAGATGTAGGTGAGCGCGATGATCACGCGCTTTTCGCGCGGGATGTCTACGCCAGCGAGACGAGCCATATTGGTTGTCTTCCTTACGTTATTCGCGGAGGTGTGGAGCAGCACAATCCCTGTTTCCAGGTCCCCGGCCTCCGTGCCCGGGGGTGTGCGTCCCGCGTAGTGGACGCTGTGCTGCCGTAATTACTCAACTACGCGCAGGTCTGGATTTCCGTGCGGAAATTAGCCCTGGCGTTGTTTGTGGCGTGGGTTTTCGCAGATCACCATGACCCGACCGTTGCGGCGGATCACCTTGCACTTTTCGCAGATCGGCTTCACGCTAGGGTTGACCTTCAAGGCACTGTTCCTTTGCGGTTGCTGTTTTCAGTGGAGCTGTGGCTACCTTCGTCGCCCGGGGATCCGGGGACTCCGGCCTTACTTGTAGCGGTAGACGATACGGCCGCGGTTGAGGTCGTACGGGCTGAGTTCCACCACTACGCGGTCCTCCGGGAGGATCCTGATGTAGTGCTGACGCATCTTTCCCGAGATAGTGGCAAGTACCACGTGTCCGTTCGGAAGCTCAACGCGGAACATCGCATTGGGCAGTGCCTCCGACACGGTGCCTTCTACCTCGATGACACCCTCTTTCTTGGCCATATCCTCCGCTAACGTTTGTGCCGGTCGCTAATGCTTCCGGCTTGTATAGATTTCGGTTGTTCCGCACGCCTGCCCCAGCCGTTCACTTGGAGCGGATGTTTTGGGCATAGGCGTAGAGACAACCAACAAGCAAGCCTACCCGGTTACGTCCCTGATGGCGAATCGGCCGGAACCCCCTCCCGGGACCCAGTTGCGACGAAGCCGCGACCTCCGTCGTCCGCCGTCGTCCGCCGTCGTCCGCCGCTACCGTCTCCCGTCGCCACCGCCGTCTCCCCGCCCCGCTCCTCCGCCTCAGCTCCCACCGTCGCCGCTCCTATCGGTGTCGGGGTAAATGTGGGAATGCGGAACGGATTCCTGCAGGTACCCCGACATCGATGCGAGGACACGGGACGGCTTGGCGCGTCCAACCGGCTTCCTCCCCCCTGGCGTTGGCTGACTCTCCCGCCAAACCCTGTGGACAACCGCGCATCGACCTCAACCGACGTCGACAATCGGAGAATGCGTACCGCCTCTCCCCTGCCGGCCGAACTCATGGACCGGGTCTTTACGCTCTCGCAGGCGAAGGATCTGGGCGTGCCGGCAAACCGTTTGCGCGCCGGCGACGTCCATCTCCTCCACCGACGCCTCTACTTCCAGGGGTCCGGAACACCATCCGAGGCGGCCGTCGCTGCGGGTCTGTGCCTCATCCACGACGGATCCTTCGCGTCGCATCTGACGGCGGGCCGCATCCACGGGCTTTGGCTTCCGCGCCGCCTCCAGTCCGGCGGGCCGCTCCATCTGACGCGATACCGGAGCCGGCCACTCGAAATCACAGGAGTTGCCTGCCACCGCATCCGCCAGTTCAAGGGCGGAACCACAACCATCCCGGCACCCAGCGACGGTCCGCCGCACAGCATCCTGCCGATCTCCACGCCAGCCCGAACCTGGCTCGAATTGGCCCAGACCCTCCGTCAGGACGATCTAGTCGCCATCGGTGACCAGCTGGTCCGCCAGCCCTACACGCATTTCGAGGCGAGGCGGGAGCCGCTTGCGACGCGCGAGCAACTGCTCCTGCTGCTGGATCGATACCGTGGCTTCCCCGGCTCCGGGAATGCCCGTGCCGCGCTGGAACTTGTCCGTGTTGGATCGGACTCCGCGATGGAGACCAAACTCAGGCTGGCTCTGATCCGCGCAGGGCTTCCCGAGCCCGAGCTCCAAATCCGTGCCGAGCCCGATGACCCCTTCTCCGCGTCGTGTGACCTTGGATACCGCTCGGCCCGACTAGCCATTCAGTACGACGGAGCGCACCACCGCACGGCGGAACAGCTCCGCGTGGACAACCGACGGGACCGCGCGTTTACCGCTGGTGGCTGGAACTACATCAAGTTGGATTGGTCCGACGCATCCAACGGTTTCAGCCGCGCCATCGCAGTGGTCCGTCAGGGACTGGCGTCGGCGGCATAACCCCGGAACCACGGCGGCCGTGTCGGGATACATGTCGGAATCCGAGAGGCTTTCCAACACTTACCCCGACACCGATGCAGGGGCGGCGGGGGCGGGACGGGCTAGGGCCGGAGCGGGGAGGGGGTGACGCCGAACGGCGCCAGGCCGGCCGCGCCGCCGTCGTGCGCGGTCAGGACCCAGATGCCGCCAAGGTGCACCGCGACCGTGTGCTCCCACTGCGAGGCGCGGGCCCCGTCGACGGTCGCCACGGTCCATTCGTCGTCGAGCACCTTCGTCTCCAGCGCCCCGCGGACGAGCATCGGCTCGATCGCCAGGCACATGCCCGGCTTCACGCGCGCGCCGCGGTGCCCGGTGCGGTAGTTCAGGACGTCGGGCGCCATGTGCATCTCGCTGCCGATCCCGTGGCCGACGTAGTCCTCGAGGATCGCAAGCGGCTCGCCCTCCTGCGCGGAGACGAAATCGTCGATCGTGTCGCCGATCTGCCCGACGAAGCGCGCGTTGGCGAGCGCTGCGATCCCCCGCCACATCGCCTCTTGCGTGACGTCCGACAACCGCTGGTCCGCCGGATCCGCGGTTCCCACGATCACGGTGCGCGCCGAGTCCGCGTGCCACCCCTCGATGATCGCGCCCCCGTCGATCTTCAGCACGTCGCCATCGGCTAGGACGTAGTCACTCGGGAAGCCGTGGACCACCTCGTCGTTCACGGAGGCGCAGATGGTCGCGGGGAACCCGTGGTAGCCCTTGAAGTTGCTCGTCGCGCCGTGCTTGTCCAGGACGCCGGAGAACAGCGCGTCCAGCTCGGCCGTGGTGGTGCCGACCCGCGCCGCGGCCACGGCGGTGTCCAGCGCCTCGGCCAGGACCAGCCCGGCCTCGCGCATCTTCAGGATCTGCGCGTTGGACTTGTATTCGATCTTCGGCTGGCCGAACTGCATGTGGTCATTCCTTCGGGTTGGCTTCGTTCCATTATCCCGTACGACGACGGCAGCCCCCGCCGGTGGGGCGGGGGCTGCCGTCGTCGTACCGTTTTGCTGAAGTGCGCTACTGGGCGTCCGAGGACTCGAGCGAGGACATGACCCGCTCGGTGACCTCGTCGATGTCGCCCAGTCCGTCCACGGACTTCACGATGCCGCGGTCAAGGTAGCGGTCGACGACCACCTGGGTCTGCTCGTGGTACAGGCCGAGGCGGTGGCGGATGACCTCTTCGTTGTCGTCGGCGCGGCCTTCGATCTGCGCGCGCTTGAGCAGGCGCTGGACCAGCTCGTCGTCGTCCGCGGTCAGCTGGAGCACGACGTCGAGCTCCTGGCCTCCCTCGCCGAGGATGCTGTCCAGCTCGTCGACCTGGGCCGAGGTGCGCGGGTAGCCGTCGAGGAGGAAGCCGTCGCGGACGTCATCCTGGAGCAGGCGGTCGCGGACCATGCGGTTCGTGACCTCGTCGGGGACGAAGTTGCCGGCGTCGATGTACTTCTTCGCCTCGAGGCCCAGCGGGGTCTCTTCCTTCACGTTGGCGCGGAAGATGTCTCCGGTGGAGATCGCCACGACGCCGAGGCGCTCGGAGATGCGGGTCGCCTGGGTGCCCTTGCCGGAACCCGGCGGGCCAATGATCAACAATCGAGTCATCGCAGAAGTCCTTCGTAGTGTCGCTGCTGCATTTGGGCATTGATTTGCTTGACGGTCTCCAGACCCACACCAACCATGATGAGGACGGAGACGCCGCCGAACGGGAAGTTCTGGTCCGCGTTGATGAGCACGAACGCGATCAACGGGGTCAGCGCGATCAGTCCCAGGTAGATGGCGCCCGGGAACGTGATGCGCGACAACACATACTGAAGGTACTCGGCGGTCGGCTTGCCCGCACGAATGCCCGGGATGAACCCGCCATACTTCTTCATGTTGTCCGCCACCTCGGTGGGGTTGAACGTGATCGAGACGTAGAAGTACGTGAAGAAGATGGTCAGCATCAGGTACGCGGCCATGTAGAGCGGGCTGCTGCCGCTGAAGTTCGTCTGGAGCCACAGCGCCCAGCCCGGCAGCGAGCCGTCCGGACGCGCGTTGAACTGCACCAGCATGCTCGGCAGGGCCAGCATCGACGAGGAGAAGATGACCGGGATGACACCGGCCATGTTGACCTTGATCGGGATGTAGGTGGACGTTCCGCCGACGGTCCGGCGCCCCACCATCCGCTTGGCGTACTGCACGGGCACCCGGCGCTGGGACTGCTCGACGAACACCACGAGGGCGACGACGACGAGGCCGATCAGGATGACTCCGGCGAAGACGCCCCAGCCCTGCGTATTGGCGATCGCGCCCATGGACGCCGGGAAACCGGCGGCGATGGACACGAAGATCATCAGGGACATGCCGTTGCCGACGCCGCGCTCCGTGACGAGCTCGCCGAACCACATGATCAGGCCCGTGCCCGCGGTCAGGGTGACGACCATCAGGATGATGTTCAGGACGGATTCGTCCGGCACGATCGGGAGCCCGCAACCCTGGAACAGGTTGCCGCTGCGCGCGAGCGAGACCAGCGTGGTCGCCTGCAACAGGCCCAGCGCGATGGTCAGGTAACGGGTGTACTGGGTGAGAGTCGACTGTCCGGCCGAGCCCTCCTTGTGCAGCTCCTCGAAGCGGGGAATCACGACGCGCAGCAGTTGCGTGATGATCGACGCCGTGATGTAGGGCATGATGCCCAGGGCGAAGATCGAGACCTGCAACAGGGCGCCGCCACTGAACAGGTTCACGAACTGGTACAGGCCGCCGGTGGTGTTGCCCGCGGCAAGACACTGCTGGACGTTCCCGTAGTCGACGCCGGGGGTCGGGATGAACACGCCGAGGCGATAGATCGCGATGATGGCGAGCGTGAACAGCAACTTGCGTCGCAAGTCAGGCGTCCGGAAGACCCGGGCAATGGCGCTGAGCAAGCGTCCTCCTGAAAGATGTGGTTCCGGCCACAGGGCCGAGATTGGCTTCTGTGAGTCTACCCGTAGAAAGTGTCCACCCCGCCACCGCAAGGTGCACCGCACCGGCGTCGTACGCGGCGGGCCGACCATGTGGCGCGCGGCAGGTAAAGGAAGAACCGCGCGGCGGGCAGGGGAAACGAACGTGCGGGACAAAAGAATAAGGTCCCCGACGGACCGGGACGAACCCGGCCCGTCAGGGACCTCAGCCAAACCGTGGGATCACGGGGACCTTAAAGCTCGGTCGCCGATCCGCCGGCAGCGGCAATCTTCTCTTTGGCGGACGCCGAGAAGGCGTTGGCCTTCACGTTCACCTTGACGGTGATGTCGCCGGTGCCCAGGACCTTGACGGGCTGGTTCTTGCGAACGGCGCCCTTACCGACCAGGGCGTCGACGGTGACGTCGCCACCTTCCGGGAACAGCTCGCCGAGCTTGTCCAGGTTGACAACCTGGAACTCGACCCGGAACGGGTTCTTGAAGCCGCGAAGCTTCGGAAGGCGCATGTGCAGCGGCAACTGGCCACCGGCGAAGCCGGCCTTGACCTGGTAGCGCGCCTTGGTGCCCTTCATACCGCGACCGGCGGTCTTGCCCTTGGAGCCTTCACCGCGACCCACGCGGGTCTTGGTGGTCTTGGCGCCGGGGGCCGGACGCAGGTGGTGCACCTTGAGTGCGGTTTCCTTGATAGCCATGTCTACTTCGCCTCCTCAACCGTTACGAGGTGCGGAACCTTGTTGACCATGCCCACGGTCACCGGATCGGCGGTACGGACCACGGTGTGGCCGATGCGCTTGAGTCCGAGCGAGCGCAGGGTGTCGCGCTGGTTCTGCTTGCCACCAATGGTGGACCGGATCTGGGTGATAACCAGCTGGGAGTCGCTAGGGACAAAATTCTTTGCCATAACTACGCACCAACCTTCTGGTTCTGGATGTTGCGCAGCATCTGCGGCGAAACAACTTGGTCCAGGGGCAGACCACGGCGAGCGGCAACCGACGCCGGCTCTTCGAGTGCCTTCAACGCGGCCACGGTTCCGTGGACGATGTTGATCTGGTTCGAGGAACCCATGGACTTGGACAGGACATCGTGGATGCCGGCGCACTCGAGGACGGCGCGGACAGGACCACCGGCGATAACGCCGGTACCCGGGGACGCGGGACGCAGCAGGACAACGCCCGCGGCGGCCTCGCCCGTCACCATGTGCGGGATGGTCGAACCGACGCGCGGAACGCGGAAGAACGACTTCTTGGCCTCTTCAACGCCCTTGGCAATGGCCGCGGGAACTTCCTTGGCCTTGCCGTAGCCGACGCCGACCATGCCGTTGCCGTCTCCGACAACAACCAGGGCGGTGAAGCTGAAGCGACGTCCACCCTTGACGACCTTGGACACGCGGTTGATGTTCACAACGCGCTCAAGGAACTTGTCCTTGTCGTCGTTGCGGCTGTCCTTCGAGTCGCGGCCACCGCGGCCACGTCCCTCTCCGCGTCCACGGCCTTCGCCGCGTCCACGGTTGTCGCCGCGGTTGTCGCCGCGACGTGCGCCGGCGTTGTCAGCCGTCGCCGTCGTGGTCGACGATGCGGCCTCGGTAGCTTCAGACACCTGAGTTTCCTTCTCGTTAGTAGCTTCGCTCACAGTGCCAGCCCACCTTCACGTGCTCCGTCGGCGACCGCGGCCACGCGGCCGTGGTACCGGTTGCCACCGCGGTCGAAGACAACGGCTTCGATGCCGGCGGCTTTGGCACGCTCCGCGGCGAGCTCGCCGACGCGCTTTGCCTTGGCGGTCTTGTCGCCGTCGAAAGCGCGCAGGTCGGCTTCCATCGTCGAAGCGTAGGCCACGGTGAGGCCCTTGCTGTCGTCGACAACCTGAACGAAGATGTGGCGGGCGGAACGGTTGACGACGAGGCGCGGACGCGCCTCGGTGCCTTCGATCCGCTTGCGGACGCGGAGGTGGCGGCGGCCGCGGGCGGCAGCCTTGCTCTTACCCTTGATTCCGAGAGCCATGGTTACTTACCAGCCTTTCCGACCTTGCGGCGGATAACTTCGCCTTCATAGCGGATGCCCTTGCCCTTATAGGGATCCGGCCTGCGGAGCTTGCGAATGTTGGCGGCAACTTCGCCAACCTGCTGCTTGCTGATACCGGCGACGACGACCTTGTTGGCGCCCTCGGCGGTCAGGGTGATGCCCTCCGGAGCCTCAACCGAGACCGGGTGGGAGTAGCCCAGGGCGAACTCGAGGTTCGATCCCTTCGCCACAACGCGGTAACCCGTGCCGTGGATCTCGAGCTTCTTGGTGTAGCCCTCGGTGACGCCCTGGATCATGTTGGAGATCAGGGTGCGGGTCAGGCCGTGCAGCGAACGCGAGGCGCGCTCGTCGTTCGGACGCGTGACGGTGAGGGTGGACTCCTCGAGCGCCACGGAGATCGGGCTGGCCACGGAGTGGCTCAGCTCGCCCTTGGAACCCTTGACGGAGACAACCGAACCATCGAGCTTGACCTCGACGCCGGCGGGAACGGTGATTGGAAGACGTCCAATACGTGACATGGTTTCTTCTCCCTTCCCGTTACCAGACGTAGGCGAGGACTTCCCCACCTACACCCTTCTTGGCAGCCTGGCGGTCTGTCAGCAGTCCGGAGGACGTGGACAGGATGGCGATGCCGAGGCCCCCGAGGACGTGCGGCAGGTTGGTGGACTTCGCGTAAACGCGGAGGCCGGGCTTGGAAATGCGGCGGACGCCAGCGATCGAACGCTCGCGGCTCGGGCCGAACTTCAGGTTGATGGTCAGCTTCTTGCCTACCTCGGCGGCCTCTTCGACGAAGTCGCCGATGTAGCCTTCCGCCTTGAGGATCTGGGCAACGCGAACCTTCAGCTTCGAAGACGGCATCGACACGGTGTCGTGGTATGCCGAGTTGGCGTTACGCAGACGAGTCAGCATATCTGCGACTGGATCTGTCATTGTCATGTGGGCTTCTGCCCTTCCTCGCTACGGTTTCCGCACGACGGCGGACCTGTAACGTAGTTGATCTAGTTGTCGGTCTTGAACGGGAAGCCCAGCGCCTTGAGCAGCGCGCGGCCTTCGTCGTCGGTCTTGGCGGTGGTCACCACAGTGATGTCCATGCCGCGGACGCGGTCGATCTTGTCCTGGTCGATCTCGTGGAACATCGACTGCTCCGTGAGGCCGAACGTGTAGTTGCCGTTTCCGTCGAACTGCTTGGGGCTGAGGCCCCGGAAGTCGCGGATACGCGGCAGAGCCAACGACACCAGGCGGTCGACGAATTCCCACATGCGGTCGCCACGAAGTGTGGCGTGCGTGCCGATGGGCATTCCCTCGCGCAGCTTGAACTGTGCGATCGACTTACGGGCCTTGGTCACCAACGGCTTCTGGCCGGTGATGGACGTCAGGTCGCGGACGGCGCCTTCGATGAGCTTCGAGTCCTTGGCGGCCTCGCCGACACCCATGTTCACGACAACCTTGACCAGACCGGGGATCTGCATCACGTTGGTGTAGGAGAAGTCGGACTTCAGCGACGCGCGGATCTCGTCGTTGTACTTGGCCTTCAGACGCGGGAGGGTCTTCACAGCTGCTTCAGTCATTAGAGTGCCTTCCCGGAAGCCTTGGCGTAGCGAACACGCACGGTCTTCTCGACGCCGTTCTTGGTCGCGGTCTCGACGCGGAAGCCAACGCGGGTCGGCTTCTTCGATTCCGGATCGACGATCGCAACGTTGGACACGTGGATCGGGGCCTCGACAACTTCGATGCCGCCGGTCTTCGTGCCGCGCTCGGTCTGGCCGGCCTTGGTGTGCTTCGTGACGCGGTTGATGCCCTCGACGAGGACACGCTCCGACTCCTTGAAGACCTTCAGGACCTTGCCCTGCTTGCCGCGGTCGCCGCCGCGGTCCTGCTTGGAACCGGTGATGACCTGAACAAGGTCACCCTTCTTGATGTTTGCACCCATGGTTACAGCACCTCCGGAGCCAGGGAAACGATCTTCATGAACTTCTTGTCGCGAAGCTCGCGTCCGACCGGGCCGAAGATACGGGTACCGCGCGGCTCGCCGTCGGCCTTGAGGATGACGGCTGCGTTCTCGTCGAACTTGATGTAGGAACCGTCGACGCGGCGACGTTCCTTCTTGGTGCGGACGATGACCGCCTTGACGACATCGCCCTTCTTGACGTTGCCGCCAGGGATCGCGTCCTTGACGGTGGCGACGATGACGTCGCCGATGCCTGCGTAGCGACGTCCGGATCCACCGAGAACACGAATGGTAAGGATTTCCTTAGCACCGGTGTTGTCGGCGATCTTGAGTCGCGACTCCTGCTGAATCACTATTAACTCCTGTCGTCTCGCTGGTTCTCTCTGGGAGCCTTGCGGAACGGATATGGTCCACCCCGGCTGTCGCTTACCCCCACCTCCAAACGGAGCGGAACCCGAGGGTTACGCGTCTGCTGGGGAGGCAGGGCCGAGGCGATGCGCCGAGGAGCCGTGCCGCGCGCCGGCGAGGGTCAGACCCGATCGCCGCGCACGAGTGCCTGCATGCAAGGTGGATAGTCTCGACATGCAGAGCGCACAGACCATTAAGTCTACGTTAAAAACAGCGGGACCCGAAATCCTGTGCTATGCACATTCCTTCGGGTCCCACGTTGTCCTACTGGGCTACGGAAAGGCTACTTGGCCTTCTCGATAACCTCGACCAGGCGCCAGTTCTTGTCCTTGGACAAGGGGCGGGTCTCCGCGATGAGCACGAGGTCGCCGATGCCGGCGATTCCGTTCTCGTCGTGGGCCTTGATCTTCTTGTTGCGGCGCAGGACCTTGCCGTACAGGGCGTGCTTCACACGGTCCTCAACGTCGACAACGATGGTCTTCTGCATCTTGTCGGAAACCACGTACCCGCGAAGGGTTTTGCGGTCACCGCGAGCTTCGGTAGCTTCAGCCACTGCGTTCTCCTTCTCGGTCATTACTTGGCTTCCTCGGTCGCGTCAGCGGCTTCGGTTGCGGCGGCGTCGTCGGCCTTCTTCGAAGACTTCTTGGTCTTCTTGGAGGTCTCCTCGACCGGCACGACGACTTCCTGGCGAATGCCAAGCTCGCGTTCGCGCAGCACCGTGTAGATGCGGGCGATGTCGCGCTTGACGATCTTCAGGCGGCCGTGGGACTCCAGCTGGCCGGTGGCCGACTGGAAGCGGAGGTTGAACAGCTCCTCCTTGGCCTTCTTCAGTTCCTCGACCAGGCGGCCGTTGTCGTAACCGTCGAGCTGCTCGGTTGCGTGATCCTTGGATCCGATTGCCATTCCCTATTCACCACCCTCACGACGCACGATGCGTGCCTTCAACGGAAGCTTGTGGATCGCCAGGCGCAATGCCTCGCGGGCCACTTCATCAGTGACACCGGAGAGTTCGAACAGAACCCGTCCCGGCTTCACGTTTGCAACCCACCACTCCGGCGAACCCTTACCGGAACCCATGCGGGTTTCGGCAGGCTTCTTGGTCAGCGGGCGGTCCGGATAAATGTTGATCCAGACCTTGCCGCCACGCTTGATGTGGCGGGTCATGGCGATACGAGCGGCCTCGATCTGGCGGTTCGTCACATAGGCCGGTGTAAGCGCCTGGATGCCGTACTCGCCGAAGGAAACCGTGGTGCCGCCGGTCGCTGCGCCCGAACGGGTCGGGTGGTGCTGCTTGCGGAACTTGACTCGGCGTGGGATAAGCATTTAAGCCTGTCCTCCTTCTGCGGCCGCCGCGGCCGGAGCCTCGGTCGCCGGAGCGCCCTCGGTTGCCGGAGCGCCGGTGTTGCGGTCGTTACGACGACGGCGGTCTCCGCCGGCCGCCGGCGGACGTCCGCCGCCGGGACGGTCGCCACGGCCACGTGCCGGAGCTGCCGCGGCCTGCGCCGCGAGCTCCTTGGCGGTCACGTCGCCCTTGTAGATCCAGACCTTCACGCCGATGCGGCCGAAGGTGGTCTTGGCTTCGAACTTGCCGTAGTCGATGTTCGCGCGGAGGGTGTGCAGCGGCACGCGGCCTTCGCGGTAGAACTCCTTACGGGACATTTCGGCGCCACCGAGGCGGCCTGCGCACTGGACACGGATGCCCTTGGCGCCGGCGCGCATCGCGGACTGCATGGCCTTCTTCATCGCGCGGCGGAACGCCACGCGCGAAGCAAGCTGCTCCGCGATGCCCTGGGCCACAAGCTGAGCTTCGATCTCGGGGTTCTTGACCTCGAGGATGTTCAGCTGAACCTGCTTGCCCGTGAGCTTCTCCAGCTCGCCGCGGATGCGGTCTGCCTCGGCGCCGCGGCGGCCGATCACGATGCCCGGACGGGCCGTGTGGATGTCCACGCGGACGCGGTCACGGGTGCGCTCGATCTCGACCTTCGCGATGCCGGCGCGCTCCATGCCAACGGTCATGAGCTCGCGGATGCGGACATCCTCGCGGACGAAGTCCTTGTAGCGCTGACCGGGCTTGTTGCTGTCGGCGAACCAGTGCGAAACGTGGTCGGTGGTGATGCCGAGTCGGAACCCATTCGGGTTGACTTTCTGACCCATATTACTTTTCCCCACCCTTCTCCGGGGTTGCGACGACCACGGTGATGTGGCTGGTGCGCTTGTTGATGCGGAACGCGCGACCCTGGGCCCGCGGACGGAACCGCTTCATGGTCGCGCCCTCGTCGACAAACGCCTCGCTGATGATCAGTTCGTCGTCGTTGAACGCGACACCGTCGCGGTCTGCGGCGACCCGGGCGTTTGCCACGGCCGACGCTACTACCTTGAAAACCGGCTCCGAAGCTGCCTGTGGGGCAAACTTCAGAATCGCCAGAGCCTCATTCGCTTGCTTGCCACGAACAAGGTCGACGACGCGCCGGGCCTTCATAGGCGTTACGCGGATATGACGCGCAATTGCCTTGGCTTCCATTGCTTTCCTTCTCTCGTCTATCGAAGAAGTGCTAAGCACTCGTTAACCCTCGCGGGTTAGCGGCGCTTGCCCTTCTTGTCGTCCTTCACGTGGCTGCGGAAAGTCCGCGTCAGAGCGAATTCGCCGAGCTTGTGCCCGACCATCGACTCGGTGACAAACACCGGAATGTGCTTGCGGCCGTCGTGAACAGCGATCGTGTGTCCGAGCATGTCGGGCACGATCATCGAACGGCGGGACCACGTCTTGATGACGTTCTTGGTGCCCTTTTCGTTCTCAGCAGCGACCTTAAGGAACAGGTGCTGATCGACGAAGGGGCCTTTCTTCAGGCTGCGTGGCATGTCTCCAGGCTCCTATCGCTTGTTCTTGCCGGTACGACGGCGACGCACAATGAGCTTGTCGCTTTCCTTGTTCGCGAGGCGTGTGCGGCCTTCGCGCTTGCCGTTGGGGTTGACCGGGTGACGTCCACCGGAGGTCTTGCCCTCGCCACCACCGTGCGGGTGGTCGACCGGGTTCATGGCGACACCACGGACGGTCGGGCGAACGCCCTTCCAGCGCATGCGGCCGGCCTTTCCCCAGTTGATGTTCGACTGCTCGGCGTTGCCGACCTCGCCGATCGTCGCGCGGCAGCGGACGTCGACGTTGCGGATTTCACCGGACGGAAGGCGAAGCTGCGCGAAGCGGCCCTCGCGGGCCACCAGCTGCACCGACGCACCTGCGGAACGGGCCATCTTGGCGCCGCCACCCGGACGCAGCTCCACGGCGTGGATAACGGTACCCACGGGGATGTTGCGCAGCGGCAGGTTGTTGCCAGGCTTGATGTCGGCGCCAGCGCCGGCCTCAATCTGGTCGCCCTGCTTGAGCTTGTTGGGGGCGATGATGTACCGCTTGGTGCCATCGATGTAGTGCAGCAGCGCAATGCGCGCCGTGCGGTTGGGGTCGTACTCGATGTGAGCGACCTTGGCGGGCACGCCGTCCTTGTCGTGGCGACGGAAGTCGATCAGACGGTAGGCGCGCTTGTGTCCACCACCCTTGTGTCGGGTGGTGATCTTGCCGGAGTTGTTGCGGCCGCCCGACTTTGTCAGGGGGCGAACCAGCGACTTCTCCGGCGTAGACCGGGTGATTTCTGCGAAGTCGGCGACGCTGGAGCCACGAAGGCCCGGCGTAGTCGGCTTGTACTTACGGATTCCCATTTTTTATTTCCTCGTTAAAGTGGTCTCCGCTTATGAAAGCGGACCGCCGAAGATGTCGATCGTGCCTTCTTTGAGGGAGACAATCGCACGCTTGGTAGCCTTGCGGGATCCCCATCCGAATTTGGTGCGCTTGCGCTTACCGACACGGTTGATGGTGTTGACGGAGTCAACCTTGACGGAGAAGATCTTCTCCACCGCCAGCTTGATCTCGGTCTTGTTGGAGCGCGGGTCGACCAGGAAGGTGTACTTGCCTTCGTCGATCAGTCCGTAGCTCTTTTCCGATACGACGGGTGCAATGACGACGTCGTGCGGAGACTTGGAGAGGGCGGCGCTCACTTGGAGTCCTCCTTGTTGACCAGGGCATCGTAAGCGGCCTTGGTGAAGACGACCTCGTCGGAGACCAGAACATCGTAGGTGTTCAGCTGGTCAACGTAGATGACGTGGACGTCTTCGAGGTTGCGCACGGACAGTGCGGCAACATCGTTGGCGCGCTCGATGACGACGAGCAGGTTCTTACGCTCGGTGAGAGCGCGCAGGGTGGCCAAGGCCTCCTTGGTCGACGGCGTGTTGCCGGCAACCAGGGTCTCGATCACGTGGACGCGATCGTGGCGGGCGCGGTCGGAGAGGGCTCCGCGCAGGGCGGCGGCCTTCATCTTCTTGGGCGTCCGCTGGCTGTAGTCGCGCGGCGTCGGTCCGTGGACCACGCCACCGCCGGTCATGTGCGGAGCGCGGATCGAGCCCTGGCGGGCGCGTCCCGTGCCCTTCTGCTTGAACGGCTTGCGGCCTGCGCCCGAAACCTCGGCGCGGGTCTTGGTCTTGTGCGTACCCTGGCGGGCCGCGGCCAGCTGGGCCACGACAACCTGGTGCAGCAGCGGGACGTTGGTCTGAACGTCGAAGATCGTGGCGGGAAGCTCGACCTTCAGTGCGGAGATAGCCATGTTACTTTGCTCCCTTCACGGCGGTGCGCACGAGGACGACCTTGCCGCGGGCGCCGGGAACGGCACCCTTGATCAACAGGAGGTTCTTCTCGGCGTCCACAGCGTGAACCGTGAGGTTCATCGTGGTGGTGCGCTCGGCGCCCATGCGGCCAGCCATGCGCAGGCCCTTGAAGACGCGGCCCGGGGTGGACGCGCCACCGATGGAACCCGGCTTACGGTGGTTCTTGTGGGCACCGTGGGATGCCGGAGCACCGTGGAAGCCGTGGCGCTTCATGACACCGGCGAAGCCCTTACCCTTGGACTTGCCCACGACGTCGACCTTCTGGCCGGCCTCGAAGAGCTCGACGGAGAGTTCCTGGCCCAGGGCGTAGGAATCGGCGTCGGCGGTACGCAGCTCGACCACGTGGCGGCGCGGGGTGACCCCTGCGGCCTCGAAGTGGCCGGCCAGCGGCTTGGTGACCTTGCGCGGGTCGATCTGGCCGAAGCCGATCTGAACGGCGGTGTAGCCGTCGCGGTCCGCGTTGCGGAGCTGGGTCACAACGTTGGAGTCTGCCTGCACGACGGTGACGGGGATGAGCTTGTGGTTCTCGTCCCAGACCTGGGTCATGCCGAGCTTCGTGCCCAACAGGCCCTTGATGTTACGGGTTGCGGTCATAGTCTCTCAGCACCTCCCCTAGAGCTTGATTTCGATGTTGACGTCCGCCGGCAGGTCGAGACGCATGAGCGAGTCGACGGCCTTCGGGGTCGGATCGATGATGTCGATCAGACGCTTGTGCGTGCGCATTTCGAAGTGCTCACGGCTGTCCTTGTACTTGTGGGGCGAACGGATAACGCAGTACACGTTCTTCTCCGTCGGCAGCGGCACTGGGCCGACTACGGTTGCGCCTGCGCGCGTGACCGTCTCAACGATCTTCCGTGCTGAAACGTCAATGACCTCGTGGTCATACGACTTCAGCCGGATGCGGATTTTCTGTCCCGCCATGGCGTCATGCCTCTTTCTCGATAGCACTCTTCACGTACATTTCTGTGCCCTACGGGTCCTTGCGGACCGGCACTTCCCCGCACGGGCTGAATCCGGATGAATCCGGGTTCCTCACCCCGTCGGAGCTCCGACCCCCGCGGTCGGGCGTGTCGCGGATTATCCGCTACACAAACCGAAAGAATTGGGGGTGGGCCGTTTTGGTCCCCACCGTCTCGGTCGTATCCGCCCCCGCCCCGGGCATTATCCCGGGCGGGACGCAATCTCTGTCGAAACCGGCCTTGACTCCGCTATCGGTAAACCGAGCGGCGAGCGCAAGACATGGAGAGGCGCTTGAACAACTTGTCTAGTCTGGCAGATCGGGCGTCCAAACGCCAATCGGGCCCGGGATTCCGGGCCCGCGCCAGTCGCTGCTAGTTGCCGTCCCCGCGGCCGCCGCGGTGGGCGCGCCTGATGCGCCGGGCACGGTCGATTTCGCGGCGGAAGTATCGGCGACCCCAGACGACGGCGGAGACCCCCGCCACGGCGACGCCGATCAGGATCCAGAGCATCGTTTCCATGGCCACGAGCCTAGTCGCGTCCTAGCCTGTTGGTGAGCGCGCACCGCGACCCAAGCAGCCAGCCAAGGAGGACACGCATTGTTGAGCACCAGCAAGTTGACCGCGATTCTGCCCGTACAGGACATGGAACGGGCCAAGGCCTTCTACCGGGACACCCTCGGACTCGAGCCGACCGCTGAGCTCGACGACGGGAGCCAGCTCTTCTCCAGCGACGGTTCGACCGCGATCGAGTTGATGCTGCGCCCCGACGTCGTTCCGACCGACGTCACGGCACTGAGCTTCCAGGTCGACGACCTGCCCGGCGCGATCGGGAACCTGGAGGGCGCCGGCGTCGTATTCCGTGACTACGACGAGCCCGGGCTCAAGACCGAAGACCACATCGTCACGACCCCGCACCACAAGACGGCGTGGTTCGCGGACACGGAGGGCAATCTCCTCTGCCTGCACCAGCCGTTGTAGCCGCGGACGAATCGCGCCGCGGCGCGCCGGGCGGATACGGGCGGCCGGTTATGGGGCGGCCCTGCCGATCCGCGTCAACCGCCAGACGGCGGTGGCGATCAGCGCGAGCGCCACGAACAACAGCAGCAGGAAGGTGAAGCCGCGGAGGTACCAGAGGACGGCGAGTCCGACCCCGACGGCGCCCCACACCACGAAGAGCCGGCGGTTGGACAGCAGGCCGAATGCCAGCAGGGCCGCGTGGCCGCAGATCGTCCACGCCTGTTCCGCGAAACCGTCGGCGAAGAGCGTCGTCGGGCCGGTGGCGGTGAGCACCGCCGCCGCCACGCACAGGTACGCCGTTCCGCGCCTACTTCTTCCGGCGTCCCGGACGGCGAAGTGGTATCCGGCCACCAATGCCAGGACCACGACCCAGTACTGCGCCACCCAGAAGTAGCCGAGGGGACCGTCGACGATCCACCAGGAACGCTGCGCACACGCCGCGACCAGCAGGAACGCGGCCTCCGCGGGCGCCACTCGGCGGCCCGCCGGCGCCTCGAAGACGGCGGCGACGGTCGCGGCCGAGATCAGCGCCAGGCCGATGACGTCAAGGGGGAAGGGCTCCCCCTGCGCGAGGGCGCCGCCGAGGACGACGTCGGCCAGGCCGCCGAGCGCCGCGTACCGTGCGTGCCCGCCGGACCAAGCCCACCGCGTCGCGTAGAGGAACAGCCCGGCCGCCACGAGCGCCGCGGACATCGCCAGGGCTTCGTCGGTCACCGAACCGTTGTCCGGCAACCACAGCACCTGCAGTGTCCCGGCGTTGAGGGCGGCGGGCAGGGCCGCGGCCGTGCCCAACAGCAGCCACGCCGCCCCCGAAGTGTGTGCGAAAACCGCGAAGCCCGCCGCCACCGCGAAAAGCGTGGCGGCGCGCCACCCGGGTTCGGCCGGGGCAACCGCAAGGGCCGTCGCGAGGAAACCTGCGGCCGCCGCGGCCCGCTGCCACCGGTACGATCCGCCGCGGTCCCGTCCCTCGTGCACGATGGCGGCGGTCCCCATCGCCACCAGCAGCGCGATGGCGACCTGCGGGCCCCACAAGTCGGCCGGAAGCCAGCCGCCGACGCGCATGCCGGTGTTCGCGGACGGCACGACCGCGATGCCGGCCGCCGCCACGGGGACGGCCAACACCGTCCAGCGGTGCGCGACGGCAGTGCGGGGCGTGGCACCGCGGAGCCACCAGAACACTCCGAACACGCCGAGGCAGAGCAGCTGGACCAGCAGGGACGCCCGGTCCGCGCCGGAACCGCCGCCCACGAGGCGGCCGAAGACACCGCCGCCCCAGGATCCGGTGCCCAGCCAATAGGCGAAGGGCGTCAGAAGCAGGACGCCGAATGCGGACCACCCCATCACCTTGTTCAATCCGATCCCTCGAGCCGCTCCCCCGCCAAAACGTCCTCTCCCGCGGGCTCCCGCGCCCAGGGCTTCCGCGCCCTGCTCTCCCGCGCCCCGGGCTCCCCCGCCCCGGGATCCGCTACCGCCGGTGAGCTGCAACCGCGCCATCTGGCCGGCGGCCAGCGTCACGGTGGCGATCGCCACCGTGGCGTGGATGTCGGCTCGAACCGGTCGGCGATGTGAAGCGCGCAGAACGTGAGGAAGAGCTGGCCCGCCGCCGCGTAAGCGCCACGGACCCAAGGCCGTCCGGGCGAGCCGGCGCGCACACAGCAATACGCCAGTCCGGCGGCGAACACGGCCTCCAACGCCCATTCCGTCCGGAAGCCGCCGCTTAGTGCCACGGCGCCGGCAAGTCCGAGCGCCCCGACGGCGTGCCCGCTTCCGCGCGCCCAACCGCGACCCGCGCCTCCGTGGCGCGCCGGCGCAACCCGTCCGCGGACGCCCAACACGAGCGTCGCCGAAACCAGTGCCACGGCGACCACGGTGCCCAGCAACATTCCCTGCGGACCGGGCGCCAGCATCACGACGGCGACGAATGCCGCCGCCACGCCCACCAACAGCAGGGCGGCCTCCACCAACGGCGCGCGGGTCCGCGCCGCGCGTAGCCGAAACGCGGCGGCAACCGAGCCGGCCAGCCACGCCACGCCGAAGGCCGTCCACCACCAGCGCAACTCGCCGTCCGCCACTCCCACGCGACCCGTCGAGACGGACGCCCCCGCCCACGCCCACGCCGCGGACGCGGCCACGCTGGCGAGCGCGACCGGCAACAGCACGCGCACGACGACGTTTTGGGCCTGGGTGGTGAGCGTTCGAGCCTCTGCCCGGTCCTGCACCCGTGCGACCGCTCCGACCGTCAGGGCAAGGGCCAACGACAGAACCAGCGACTGCCTCCACGGCAAGGGGTCCCACGGTTCGAGCAGAACAGCAGCGCCCGCGACGAGAGGAACCCACAGGAAGGAAACACCGCCACGCGCGCCGGCGACTACACCCAGCGTCACCGCCACGAGCAGGGTCCAGTTAAACGACCACCAGACCGGGTCGGATGCCGCATCCGCGAGCCCCCGTTCGTTGCCCGCGAGCGCGAACAGCATGCCGGCTGCGAAGAGCAACAGCGCTTCGGCACGAATCCACCCGGCCCGTGTCCATCCGGGCCGCGTCCATCCGGGCCGCGGTTCGGCGGAAAGCAATCGCGTGTAGTGCCCCCTATAGAGCACCACCGCAAGTCCCTGGAGAAGCAGCAACACGGCTACGGTCCGGGCTACCCCGGTGGTGTCGGCCCCGAGCTCGGCCGTCAAATACGCGGCGGCGGCCACCGCGCCGGCGCGGCCCGCGTACATGTTCGCCAGCCGCTCCCGGGCCGGACCGGCGAAGGACACCGCCGCGTAGTACGCGGTTGCCGCGAGCGTGAGCAGCAGGTAGTCGCGGGTGCGCAGTACGCCCGGGAGCAGGAGGGCGACCGCGAGCGTGGCGGGCACGACATAGCGGTGTGCCGTGGTGAACGCGCGCACGTAGATGTTGGTGAGCCAGCGTGGCCTGGCATACGCGACCGCCGTGGCGGCCGCTGCCAGCAACATGGTGAACATGAAGTACCACACGAGTCCACGGTTCAGCACGGCTCCCCCGGACCAGGCGGTGGAGACGAGGAACGTGAGGGACAACGCCGCGAGCACCCTGCTCTGGAGCCGCGCCGCGGCGTAGACGAACGCGGCCGTCCCGACGACGGACGTGGTGAGCCAGGTCGTCGCCGCGTTTCCGCTCACCAGCAGATAGAACGCCAGGCCGGTCACGGGAATCAGGGCGAGTCCGGTGCCCGTAAAGGCCGTGGCCGCGGGCCTGAGCCGGTCGCTCCGGGCGTGCACCACGAGGCCGCCCGCATAGAAGCCGGCGGTCAGCAGCGCCAGACCGGCGAACTTCGCGCCCGCCGGGAACGAGATCCCTATGAACAGGGAAGCCGCGGCGACCAACAGCATGGCGGCGACGTAGAGCGTGATGTTGATGTTCCGCAGCGCGCGCCGCTCCGGGTCGTGCTCTCGGGGCCGAGGCTCCCAGGACCCGCGGGGCGGGCCGAGTGGTGGCACCCCTGGAGCCACTTCCGGCTCGGTCTCCGGCGGTCCCGTGTGGATATTCGCAGACGGACCGGACGGATCGCCCAGCAAGGCCGTGGCGGGCCCACCCGCGAATCCCGCCGTGCCCTGGCTTTCCGGCGCGGCCGGCGCACCCGCTGCGGGGGCGGCTGCCGGGACGGTCACGGGGAAAGTCCGCGCGGAGGTGCCGCTGCCGGCGTCGTACCCCTCCTGCCAGGCACGTGCCAAGGCGGCACGCTGCGCGGAAGACGACTCCCCCGTGCCTACCCCGCCGGCAGCCGGCCGGCGTAGCGCGCGGCGACCGGCCCACCATCCGGCCAGCCCCGCGCCGACAATCAAGACCAGCACCATGGCCACGCCCGTTGATACCAAGTCCACGCCATCCGCCGTCCAGAAGAGTTAGTCCCGAGAATAGCCAAACCGTCGCGATTCGCCTAGCGGATTGCCCGCCCTGTGGACAACGCCGCCGAGCATCCACGCGCGGCGGGCTTAAAGGCGGAAGGACCCCGCTGCCGAAGCAGCGGGGTCCTTCCGGTGGACCGTCAGGTCAGATCAGCAAAAACTACTTGATGATCTTGGTGACGCGGCCCGAGCCAACGGTGCGGCCACCCTCGCGGATGGCGAAGCCGAGGCCGTCTTCCATGGCGATCGGCTGGATCAGCGCAACGGTCATCTCGGTGTTGTCACCGGGCATCACCATTTCCGTGCCCTCGGGGAGGGTGATAACGCCAGTCACGTCCGTCGTGCGGAAGTAGAACTGCGGGCGGTAGTTCGAGTAGAACGGGTTGTGGCGGCCGCCCTCGTCCTTGGAAAGGATGTAGACGTTGGCCTCGAAATCGGTGTGCGGGGTGATGGAACCCGGCTTCACGATAACCTGGCCACGCTCCACGTCTTCGCGCTTGATGCCGCGAAGAAGCAGACCACAGTTCTCGCCGGCCCATGCCTCGTCGAGCTGCTTGTGGAACATCTCGATACCGGTCACCGTGGTCTTCTGGACCGGGCGGATGCCGACGATCTCGACCTCGGAGTTGATCGGCAGCGTGCCACGCTCGGCGCGGCCGGTGACGACGGTTCCACGACCGGTGATCGTGAAGACGTCCTCGATCGGCATCAGGAACGGCTTGTCGCGGTCACGAACCGGGTCCGGAACGTGCTCGTCGACTGCGTCCATGAGGTCCGCAACGGACTTGACCCACTCGGCGTCGCCTTCGAGGGCCTTCAGACCGGAGACGCGCACAACCGGTGCCTCGTCGCCGTCGAAGCCCTGGGCGGAGAGAAGTTCGCGAACTTCCATTTCCACCAGGTCCAGGAGCTCTTCGTCGTCGACCATGTCCGACTTGTTCAGCGCGACCAGCAGGTAGGGAACGCCAACCTGGCGGGCAAGCAGAACGTGCTCGCGGGTCTGGGCCATCGGGCCGTCGGTGGCGGCAACCACGAGGATCGCGCCGTCCATCTGTGCGGCACCGGTGATCATGTTCTTGATGTAGTCAGCGTGGCCCGGGGCATCAACGTGCGCGTAGTGGCGCTTCTCCGTCTGGTACTCGATGTGGGAGATGTTGATGGTGATGCCGCGCTGGCGCTCTTCCGGGGCGGAGTCGATAGCCGCGAAATCGCGCTGCTCGTTGAGATCGGGGTACTTGTCAGCAAGCACCTTGGAAATGGCAGCGGTCAACGTCGTCTTGCCATGGTCAACGTGACCGATGGTGCCGATGTTGACGTGCGGCTTAGTCCGCTCGAACTTTGCCTTCGCCACGGGTTCCTCCTAGAACGTATACAGATGACTTACCTCGTCCACGCGGTTCGTGGGCGAAACTCATGCAAGTCTACTGTGGGCTGATATTTTTCCTGAAATTGCGGTTTCCGTCAGGCCCCGCTATCGGGCCCCTCAGTCTGCCACGTGGAGGCCGGCCGTCCGGCTGGCGGCCGACCGGCCTCCACGGTGCCGCTCGTCCGGGGAACCAGACTGGCGGCAAGTTGTTGGTCGCGGCGACTACTCGCCGCGGTTCTTCTGGACGATCTCCTCGGCAACGGCCTTGGGGACCTCCTGGTAGCTGTCGAACTTCATCGAGTACACCGCGCGGCCCTGCGTCTTGGAACGCAGGTCGCCAATGTATCCGAACATCTCCGAAAGCGGCACGGATGCCTTGATGACCTTCACACCGGCGGCGTCCTCCATGGACTGGATGTGGCCGCGGCGCGAGTTCAGGTCACCGATGACGTCGCCCATGTACTCCTCGGGAGTACGGACCTCAACGGCCATCAGCGGCTCGAGGATGATCGGGGTGGCGCGGCGTGCGCCCTCCTTGAACACCTGTGAACCGGCGATCTTGAACGCCATTTCCGAGGAGTCGACGTCGTGGTAGGCACCGTCGAGCAGTGTCGCCTTGACGCCCACCATCGGGTAGCCGGCCAGGATGCCGAACTGCATGGCAGCCTGGATTCCCGCGTCGACCGAGGGGATGTACTCGCGCGGGATACGTCCACCGGAGACGGCGTTGACGAACTCGTACGTTGCGCCGTCGGTCGTGTCCAGCGGCTCGAAAGCCATCTGGACCTTGGCGAACTGGCCGGACCCACCCGTCTGCTTCTTGTGGGTGAAGTCGACCTTGTCGACCTTCTTCTTGATCGTCTCGCGGTAGGCCACCTGCGGCTTGCCGACGTTGGCCTCGACCTTGAACTCGCGGCGCATGCGGTCCACCAGGATGTCCAGGTGGAGCTCGCCCATGCCGCCGATCTCGGTCTGGCCGGTGTCCTCGTTGAGGGAGACGGTGAAGGTCGGGTCCTCGGCGGAAAGCTTCTGGATGGCCGTGGAGAGCTTCTCCTGGTCACCCTTCGTCTTCGGCTCGATGGCCACGAAGATCACCGGGTCCGGGAAGGACATGGACTCGAGGACGATCGGGGCGTCGGTCGCGCACAGCGTGTCGCCCGTCGTCGTGTCCTTGAGGCCGATGGCCGCGTAGATGTGGCCGGCGAAGGCCTCGTCCACGGGGTTCTCCTTGTTGGCGTGCATCTGGAAGAGCTTTCCGATGCGCTCCTTCTTGCCCTTGGTGGAGTTGATCACCTGGAGGCCGGAGGACGCCTTGCCGGAGTACACGCGGATGAACGTGAGCTGCCCGAAGAACGGGTGCGTCGCGATCTTGAAGGCGAGGGCCGAGAACGGCTCGTCCGAGGAGGGCGCGCGGGTGAGCTCGATCTCCTCGTCCTTCGGATCGTGACCGATCATCGGCGGCACGTCCAGCGGGGACGGCAGGTAGTCGATGACGGCGTCGAGCATCGGCTGGACGCCACGGTTCTTGAACGCGGAGCCGCAGAACACCGGGTAGGCGCTGGAGTCGATGACCATCTTGCGGATGCCGACCTTGAGCTCCTCGATCGTGGGCTCTTCGCCCTCGAGGAACTTCTCCATCAGTTCGTCGGAGGACTCGGCAACGGCCTCGACCAGTTGCGCACGGTACTCGACGGCCTTTTCCTTGAGGTCCTCGGGGATCTCGCGGGTCTCGTAGGCGGCACCCATGGTGACGTCGCCCTTGGAGTCGCCGGGCCAGACCAGCGCGCGCATTTCGATGAGGTCGACGACGCCGACGAATTCGCTCTCGGAGCCGATCGGCAGCTGCATGACCAGCGGCTTGGCGCCGAGGCGCTTGATGATGGTGTCGACGGTGTAGTAGAAGTCGGCGCCCAGCTTGTCCATCTTGTTGACGAAGCAGATGCGCGGGACCTCGTACTTGTCCGCCTGGCGCCAGACGGTCTCCGACTGCGGCTCGACGCCTTCCTTGCCATCGAAGACGGCAACGGCGCCATCGAGCACGCGCAGGGAGCGCTCGACCTCGACCGTGAAGTCGACGTGGCCCGGCGTGTCGATGATGTTGATCTGGTTGTTGTTCCAGAAGGAGGTCACGGCGGCGGACGTGATCGTGATGCCGCGTTCCTTCTCCTGCTCCATCCAGTCGGTCGTCGAAGCGCCGTCGTGCGTCTCGCCGATCTTGTGGTTCACACCCGTGTAGAAGAGGATGCGTTCCGTAGTGGTGGTCTTACCGGCATCGATGTGCGCCATGATGCCGATGTTCCGGACCTTCTTGAGGTCGGTGAGCACGTCCAGTGCCACGGTGTCTCCCTTGTGTCTGTTGATCCTGCACGACGGCGGCTGCGGCACCTGGGCGGCGCGGCCGCCGTCGTACGGAAATCACGGTTACCAGCGGTAGTGGGCGAATGCCTTGTTGGATTCGGCCATCTTGTGCGTGTCTTCGCGACGCTTCACAGCGGCACCGAGACCGTTCGATGCGTCGAGGATCTCGTTCTGGAGACGCTCGATCATGGTCTTCTCGCGGCGGGCCTTGGAGTAGCCAACGAGCCAGCGGAGGGCCAGCGCGGTGGAGCGGCCCGGCTTGACCTCGACCGGAACCTGGTAGGTGGCGCCACCGACGCGGCGGGAGCGGACCTCGAGGGCCGGGCGGACGTTGTCCATGGCCTTCTTGAGGGTCGCAACCGGATCGCCGCCGGTCTTGGCCAACGCACCTTCGAGCGCGCCGTACACGATGCGCTCTGCGGTGGACTTCTTGCCATCGACCAGGACCTTGTTGATCAACTGGGTGACGAGCGGGGATCCGTAGACCGGATCGGAAACGAGGGGGCGCTTGGGCGCCGGACCCTTACGAGGCATTACTTCTTCTCCTTCTTGGCGCCGTAGCGGGAGCGTGCCTGCTGACGGTTCTTGACACCCTGGGTGTCGAGGGCTCCACGGACGATCTTGTAGCGGACACCCGGAAGGTCCTTCACGCGACCGCCGCGAACGAGCACGATGGAGTGCTCCTGCAGGTTGTGGCCGACGCCGGGAATGTATGCGGTGACCTCGATGCCACCGGCAAGACGAACGCGGGCGACCTTACGGAGCGCGGAGTTCGGCTTCTTCGGGGTGGTGGTGTACACACGGGTGCACACGCCACGACGCATGGGGTTGCCCTTCAGGGCAGGGGCCTTGGTCTTGTTGACCTTCGGCGAGCGGCCCTTGCGGACCAGCTGCTGAATAGTAGGCACTTTCGTGTCCTCCGGTTTCTTGGTTCTGCCGCGCCCCGTTGCCACACTGCTGGCCGGGACGCTGCGCTTTTGGTCGTTTCCTCGCATCGTCTGCGGATTCGACCGTAGGCGTGCAAAAGTGTGGCATCTGTTGCGCAAGTTCCCCGCAACCCGGACCGTGTCCATTTGCCACACATAAAACAATTAACACCACCCTAGCACGCGGCCGGGACGCCCCGTTAATCGGCGGGATCGCGGCGGGTAATCGTCGGGCTCACCGCGGGGCGCTCACGGACCGCATCCGTGTCGGGGTACATGCATCCAAAACGGCGGCTTTCCTGCAGGTATCCCGACACCGATGCCGGCGGGAGTGCTGGCCGCGGGGGGCGGGACGGGCGAGCCGGGCGGGCCGGGGAAACCCGGGAATGCGGAAAGGGGCGGCCCCGCGAATGCGGTGCCGCCCCTCTCCCCCTCAGGGTCGGGTTCCGGGGTTAGCGGAAATCGTTCCCGAGGTCATAGTCATCCATCGGAATGGCGTGGAACTCCGGCGACATGCCGGGCTCGACACCCTCGTAGTCGAAGCCGGTGAACGCGCTGGGACCGGTGAAGAGGTTGGCCTTGGCCTCCTCCGTCGGGTCCACGTTGACCTGGGTGTAGCGGTCCAGGCCGGTGCCGGCCGGGATCAGCTTACCGATGATCACGTTCTCCTTCAGACCCAGCAGCGGGTCCGACTTCCCTTCCATGGCCGCCTGCGTCAGGACGCGGGTGGTCTCCTGGAAGGATGCCGCCGAGAGCCAGGAATCCGTGGCCAGCGAGGCCTTCGTGATACCCATGAGCTCGTCGCGGCCGGACGCGGGCTGCTTGCCCTCGGACACGGCCTTGCGGTTCTCGTTGGTGAAGCGGGAACGCTCGGCCAACTCGCCCGGAAGCAAGCCGGTCTCGCCGGACTCGATGACCGTGATGCGGCGAAGCATCTGGCGGACGATGACCTCCACGTGCTTGTCGTGGATGCCCACACCCTGGGACTGGTACACCTCCTGGACTTCGCGGACCAGGAACTTCTGGGCCTCGCGCGGTCCGAGAACCCGCAGCACCTGCTTGGGGTCGATCGCACCGGAGACGAGCTGCTGGCCAACGGCCACGCTGTCCCCGTCCGCCACGAGCATGCGCGCACGGCGCAGGACCGGGTAGGCGATCTCTTCCGAACCGTCGTCCGGGGTGACGACGATCCGCAGCTGCTTCTCGGCGTCCTCGATGGTGATGCGGCCGGCAACCTCGGAGATCGGGGCGACACCCTTGGGGGTACGCGCCTCGAAGAGCTCCTGGATACGGGGCAGACCCTGCGTGATGTCGTCCGCGGAGGCGACACCACCGGTGTGGAAGGTACGCATGGTGAGCTGCGTGCCGGGCTCGCCGATGGACTGCGCGGCGATGATGCCGACGGCCTCGCCGATGTCCACGGTCTTGCCCGTGGCCAGGGAGCGGCCGTAGCACAGCGCACACGTTCCGACGACGGACTCGCAGGTCAGCACGGAGCGGACCTTGATCTCGGAGATGCCGGCGTTGAAGAGCTCCTCGATGAGGACGTCTCCGACGTCGGACGCGCCCGCTGCCAGCACCTTGCCGTCGGAATCGACGACGTCGGTGGCCAGCGTGCGGGTGTACGCCGAGTTCTCGACGGTCTCGTGCATGCGCACGGTGCCGATCTCGTCGACCGAGGCGATCGGCACGGTCAGGCCGCGCTCGGTGCCGCAGTCGAGCTCGCGGACGATGACGTCCTGCGAGACGTCCACCAGACGACGGGTCAGGTAACCCGAGTTGGCGGTCTTCAGCGCGGTGTCGGCGAGGCCCTTACGGGCACCGTGCGTTGCGATGAAGTACTCGAGAACGGACAGGCCCTCGCGGTACGAGGACTTGATCGGACGCGGGATGATCTCACCCTTGGGGTTCGACACCAGGCCACGGATACCGGCGATCTGGCGCAGCTGCAGCCAGTTGCCTCGGGCCTTGGAGGTCACCATGCGGTTGATGGTGTTCAGTTCCTCCATGCCGGCGCGCATGGCCTCGGCCACCTCGTCGGTGGCCTTGTTCCAGATGTCGATGAGCTCCGTGCGGCGCTCCTCGTCGGCGATGAGTCCCTTGTCGTACTGGGCCTGCACCTTCAGTGCCTGCTCCTCGTACGGCGCCAGGATCGCGGCCTTGTCCATGTTCGACGTGATATCGGAGATGGCCACGGTCACTCCCGAGCGGGTCGCCCAGCTGAAGCCGGCGTCCTTCAGGTTGTCCAGCGTCGCCGCGGTGACGACCTTCGGGTAGCGCTCGGCCAGGTCGTTGACGATCTCGGAGAGCGTGTCCTTGCCGGCAACGCGCTCGACCCACGGGTAGTCGGCGGGCAGGGTCTCGTTGAAGAGCACCTGTCCGATCGACGTCTCGATGAGGGCCGGGGAGCCTTCTTCCCAGCCTTCGGGGGCCGGCATCTCGGCGGACGGAACGAAGCCCTCGACGCGGATCCTGACGACCGAGTTGAGGTGCAGCACACCGGCGTCGAGCGCCATGATCGCCTCGGCGGGGGTCGAGAACACGCGGCCCTCGCCCTTCTCGCCGGGACGCTTGGTGGTCAGGTGGTGCAGACCGATGATCATGTCCTGGGAGGGCAGGGTCACCGGGCGGCCGTCCGACGGCTTCAGGATGTTGTGCGAGGACAGCATCAGGATGCGGGCCTCGGCCTGGGCCTCCGGCGACAGCGGCAGGTGCACTGCCATCTGGTCGCCGTCGAAGTCGGCGTTGAACGCGGCGCAGACGAGCGGGTGCAGCTGCAGGGCCTTGCCCTCGACGAGCTGCGGTTCGAACGCCTGGATGCCCAAACGGTGCAGGGTCGGTGCGCGGTTAAGCAGAACCGGGTGCTCCGTGATGATCTCCTCGAGCACGTCCCAGACCTGCGGACGGTAGCGCTCGACCATGCGCTTGGCGCTCTTGATGTTCTGCGCGTGGTTGAGGTCAACCAGGCGCTTCATCACGAACGGCTTGAAGAGCTCCAGCGCCATCTGCTTGGGCAGGCCACACTGGTGCAGCTTCAGCTGCGGGCCGACGACGATGACCGAACGGCCGGAGTAGTCGACGCGCTTGCCGAGCAGGTTCTGGCGGAACCGGCCCTGCTTGCCCTTGAGCATGTCCGAGAGCGACTTCAGCGGGCGGTTGCCCGGTCCGGTGACCGGGCGGCCGCGGCGGCCGTTGTCGAACAGGGAGTCGACCGCCTCCTGGAGCATCCGCTTTTCGTTGTTCACGATGATCTCGGGCGCACCGAGATCCAGCAGGCGCTTCAGGCGGTTGTTGCGGTTGATCACGCGGCGGTAGAGGTCGTTGAGGTCGGAGGTCGCGAAGCGGCCACCGTCCAGCTGGACCATCGGGCGCAGCTCCGGCGGGATCACCGGGACGGCGTCCAGCACCATGCCCAGCGGGCTGTTGGTGGTGGTCAGGAACGCGTTGACGACCTTCAGACGCTTCAGGGCACGCGTCTTGCGCTGGCCCTTGCCGTTCTTGATGATGTCGCGCAGCAGCTCTGCCTCGGCCTCCATGTCGAACGACTCGAGGCGCTTCTTGATCGCCTCGGCGCCCATGGCACCCTCGAAGAACAGTCCGTACTTCTCGCGCAGCTGGCGGAACAGGCCCTCGTCGCCCTCGAGGTCCGCGACCTTGAGGTTCTTGAACCGGTCCCAGACCTGCTCGAGGCGCTCGATCTCGGCGTCGGCGCGCTTGCGCACCTGGGCCATGGTCTTGTCGGCGAGGTCGCGGGCCTTCTTCTTCTCGGCCGCCTTCGCGCCGTCGGCCTCGAGCTTGCCGAGGTCGTTCTCCAGGTCGCGGGCGATCGCCGCGATGTCGGAGTCGCGGTTGTCGACCAGCGTCTTGCGCTGCAGGTCGTGCTGCGCCTGCAGGTTCGGGAGCTCCGCGTGGCGGCGGTCCTCGTCGACGGACGTGATCATGTAGGCGGCGAAGTAGATGACCTTCTCGAGGTCCTTCGGCGCCAGGTCAAGCAAGTAACCCAAGCGCGAGGGAACGCCCTTGAAGTACCAGATGTGGGTCACGGGCGCGGCCAGCTCGATGTGGCCCATCCGCTCGCGGCGCACCTTGGCGCGGGTCACCTCGACGCCGCAGCGCTCACAGATGATGCCCTTGAAGCGCACGCGCTTGTACTTGCCGCAGTAGCACTCCCAGTCGCGGGAGGGGCCGAAGATCTTCTCGCAGAAGAGCCCGTCCTTTTCCGGCTTCAGGGTGCGGTAGTTGATGGTTTCCGGCTTCTTAACCTCGCCGAAGCTCCATCCACGGATCTCTTCCGCGGTTGCGAGGCCTATGCGCATGTGGCCGAATGAGGATTCGCTGGACATATGGTCCCTGTCTCTCTCGTGAAAATTCTTAGAAGAAGTCTGTGCTGCGGCGGACGCTGGTCCGCCGCGGTGGTCTAGTGCGTGTCCGGGAGGGGCGGCGGGGCCGGGCCGTGGGGCCCGGCTCCGCCGTCCGCGCTAGACCTCGTCGACGGAGCTTGGCTCGGCCCGTGAAAGGTCGATGCCCAGTTCCTCCGCAGCCCGGAAGACCTCTTCGTCCGAGTCCCGCATTTCGATGGTCGTGCCGTCGGTGGACAGAACTTCCACGTTCAGGCAGAGCGACTGCATTTCCTTGATGAGGACCTTGAACGACTCCGGAACGCCGGGCTCCGGGATGTTCTCGCCCTTGACGATGGCCTCGTAGACCTTCACGCGGCCGTGGATGTCATCGGACTTGATCGTCAGCAGTTCCTGCAGCGTGTACGCGGCGCCGTAGGCCTCCAGGGCCCAGACTTCCATCTCGCCGAAGCGCTGTCCGCCGAACTGCGCCTTACCACCCAGCGGCTGCTGCGTGATCATGGAGTACGGACCGGTGGAACGGGCGTGGATCTTGTCGTCCACCAGGTGGTGGAGCTTCAGGATGTACATGTAGCCGACGGACACGGCGTCCGGGAACGGCTCGCCGGAGCGGCCGTCGAACAAGCGGGCCTTGCCCGAGTTGTCGATGAGCCGGTCACCGTCGCGGGTAACGGCGGTGTGGTCCAACAGGCCTCGGATTTCCTCCTCCGCGGCGCCATCGAAGACGGGCGTCGCGACGGTGGTCGAACCGGATTCGCGGGGCAGGTTCGGCAGGTTCTTGACCCAGTCCGGCTCGCCCTCGATCTTCCAGCCCTGCTTGGCGGCCCACGCGAGGTGGATCTCCAGGACCTGTCCGACGTTCATTCGCCCCGGGACACCCAGTGGGTTCAGGACGACGTCGACCGGCGTTCCGTCCTCGAGGAACGGCATGTCCTCGATCGGGAGGATCTTGGAGATGACGCCCTTGTTTCCGTGGCGGCCGGCCAGCTTGTCGCCGTCCGTGATCTTGCGCTTCTGCGCCACGTACACGCGGACCAGCTGGTTGACGCCCGGGGGCAGCTCGTCGTCGTTGTCGCGGTCGAAGATGCGCACGCCGATGACCGTGCCGGACTCGCCGTGTGGCACCTTCAGCGAGGTGTCGCGGACTTCGCGCGACTTCTCGCCGAAGATGGCGCGGAGCAGGCGCTCCTCCGGAGTGAGCTCGGTTTCGCCCTTCGGGGTGACGCGGCCGACGAGGATGTCGCCCGCCTCGACCTCGGCGCCGATGTGGATGATGCCGCGCTCGTCGAGCTGGGCGAGGATCTCCTCGGAGACGTTCGGGATGTCGCGGGTGATTTCCTCGGCACCGAGCTTGGTGTCGCGGGCGTCGACCTCGTGCTCCTCGATGTGGATCGAGGTGAGGACGTCGTCGGAGACCATGCGCTGGGAGAGGATGATCGCATCCTCGAAGTTGTGGCCTTCCCAGGACATGAACGCGACCAGGAGGTTCTTGCCCAGCGCGAGCTCGCCGTTGTCCGTGGAGGGACCGTCGGCGATGATGCTCTGGTACTCCACGCGGTCGCCCTCGGACACCAGGACGCGCTGGTTGTACGCGTTGCCCTGGTTGGAGCGGGCGAACTTCATGATCGGGTACGCGGACTCGGTGCCGTCGTCGTTCAGGACGGTGACCAGGTCGGCGGAGACCTCGTTCACGACGCCGGGCTGGTCGGCGGTGATCGAGTCGCCGGCGTCGACGGCAACGTACTTCTCCATGCCGGTTCCGACCAGCGGGGACTCCGAGGCCAGCAGCGGCACGGCCTGGCGCTGCATGTTGGCGCCCATGAGCGCGCGGTTGGCGTCGTCGTGCTCCAGGAACGGGATCAGCGCGGTGGCCGCGGAGACCATCTGGCGCGGGGAGACGTCCATGTAGTCGATCTCGGCCGGCGGAACGAGCACGGGCTCGCCGCCGCCGCCGCGCTCGCGGCAGAGGACCAGGTCCTCGATGAACGTGTGGTTGTCCGTCATCGGGGCGTTCGCCTGGGCGATGACGCTCTCGAGTTCCTCGTCGGCGGTCAGGTAGTCGACCTGCTCGGTGACCTTGCCGTCGACGACCTTGCGGTACGGGGACTCGATGAAGCCGAACGCGTTGATGCGCGCGTAGGTCGCCAGCGAGCCGATGAGGCCGATGTTCGGGCCTTCAGGGGTCTCGATGGGGCACATGCGGCCGTAGTGCGACGGGTGGACGTCACGGACCTCCATGCCGGCGCGGTCGCGGGACAGTCCACCCGGGCCCAGCGCGGACAGGCGACGCTTGTGCGTCAGTCCGGCGAGCGGGTTGTTCTGGTCCATGAACTGCGAGAGCTGGGAAGTTCCGAAGAACTCCTTGATCGCGGCCACAACCGGGCGGATGTTGATCAGGGTTTGCGGCGTGATCGCCTCGACGTCCTGGGTCGTCATGCGCTCGCGGACCACGCGCTCCATGCGGGACAGGCCGGTGCGGACCTGGTTCTCGATGAGCTCGCCGACCGCGCGGATGCGGCGGTTGCCGAAGTGGTCGATGTCGTCGACCTCGACGCGCAGGTCGACGGTGGAGCCGTCCCGGGTGCCCGGGACGGTCTTCTCGCCGGCGTGCAGCGCAACCAGGAACTTGATCATCGCGACGATGTCGTCGATGTCGAGCACGGACGCATCCGGAGCGGACAACGGCTTGTCGACACCGAGCTTGCGGTTGATCTTGTAGCGGCCGACCTTCGCGAGGTCGTAGCGCTTGGAGTTGAAGTAGAGGTTGTCCAGCAGCGCCTCGGCCGCGTCGACCGTCGGCGGCTCTCCCGGACGGAGCTTGCGGTAGATGTCCAGCAGGGCTTCTTCCTTGGTCTCCGTCGCGTCCTTCTCCAGGGTGGCGCGGATGGAGTCGTACTGGCCGAACTCCTCAAGGATGCGGCTCTCGGACCAGCCGAGGGCCTTCAGCAGCACGGTGACGGACTGCTTGCGCTTGCGGTCGAGGCGGACGCCGACCTGGTCGCGCTTGTCGATCTCGAGCTCGAACCAGGCGCCGCGCGACGGGATGATCTTCGCGGTGAAGATGTCCTTGTCGCTGGTCTTGTCCGGGGTGCGCTCGAAGTAGGCGCCCGGGGAGCGGACCAGCTGCGAGACGACGACGCGCTCGGTGCCGTTGATGATGAACGTGCCCTTGTCCGTCATCAGCGGGAAGTCGCCCATGAACACGGTCTGCTGCTTGATCTCGCCCGTGTTGTTGTTCATGAACTCGGCCTTGACGTACAGCGGCGCGGCGTACGTGGCGTCGCGGTCCTTGCACTCGGCCATGGTGTACTTCGGGTCCGCGAACTCGGGCTCGGAGAAGCTCAGGGACATGGTGCCCTGGAAGTCCTCGATCGGCGAGATCTCCTCGAAGATCTCGGCGAGGCCGGAGGTGGACGCAACACCCTGGATGCCTTCGGCGATGGCCTGCTCCAGGCGGGCCTTCCAGCGCTGGTTGCCCACGAGCCAGTCGAAGCTCTCCGTCTGGAGCGCCAGCAGGTTGGGCACGTCCAGCGGTTCGTGGATCTTTGCGAATGAGATTCGGCCGGCAGCTTCCGCTGTGCGGGCCGAACTAGCGGTTTCTTGATGAGAGGTGCTCGAGGCGACCAAGATGGATCCTTCCACAGACCGTCAGGTTTCCGGCGCCGACCCCCACCCGGGATGAGGAACCCGGGAGACCACCGTTTTAATCAAGCCCACCGCTATATGAGGACCGAAGGTAAAGAGGGAAGACGCAAACTCTCATACTACACAAGCGCACCTACCATGTCTAACCCGCGGTGACAAGCGCGAGACGGGCCTGTGGAGCGGCGTGTCACGGGCCGAAAGGAGGGGCCGGGACGAGGGTGACCGAAGAAGGGCCCCGCCGCGCGGGCGGGGCCCTCCCCCTGGGACGCGGAGACTCTCCGCGTCCTTTCCTGGGTGTTCGGTGGCAGCGGGGGGACTGCGACCTACTCCACCTCAGGTCTGGAGGCTCCTGCGCCGGCCCGCGCCGAGTGCGAGGATTCCGGCCAGGAGCAGTGCCAATCCGGCCCAGGCGATGGCCCGGACCTCGGCACCGGTATCGGGAAGGTGTCCCCCGGCGGGAACGACCGACGGCAGTGGTTCCAGCGGCACGAGAGGCGCCGCCGCGCCGCAGAAGCGTACGACGGCGGAGGCCGAGTCGGCGGTCTCCACGATCGTCGCCGTGTTGGTGTGCTCGAGGCACTTGCCCACCGGCGCGGCGACCCGCAGCGGGTATTCGAACACCGCGGGCGTCCCCTCGGCGTTCCAGTCGGCCGTGCCCAGGATCCGCGCCTCGGCGTCCGGATCGCCCTGGTCGTCGCCGATGGTGACGGTGGCGTGCCGCTCGGTGTCCACGGAGAACACGACGCCGGCCCGGGCCGTCGTTTCCCGCTCCGCACCCAGCGCGTCGGTCCAGGCGAGTACCGCCGTGCCGGCGTGGCCGGCCGGGGGTTCGCCCGCGAGATCGCAGACGACCGGCAGGACCACTGTCTTGCCCGGGGCCACCACGATCGTCCCTGTATCCCCTGCCCCGACCTCGCACGCGGCCCCGGCCTCGGACCCCCGCGCCGGATCCGGCTCCACGTCCGGATCCAGAGCCAGACCCACGCCCAGAGCGACCGCCATCGGGGTGTAGTCGTTCGGGTTGCGCACGGCGACGGTGCCCTCCAGCGCCCACCCCGAATCGGCGTGCCCGTTGGGCGTGACGGTCACCGTGTACGCGGCGCCCTTGTTGCCGGATCCCACCATCACGGTCTTCGCGTCGGCGCTCTTGTCGATGTTCCAGAGGTACGTGCGCTCCAGAACGCCCCTGACCTCGAGCCGGGCGTCCGGTGCCGCCTCGGCACAGACGTGGACGTCGGCGGACGCGGTCTGGCCCGTCTCGCGCAGGCTCGCGACGTTGGAGAACGCGGTGCAGGTCCCGCCGGTGCCGTCCAGCTCGACCGAGTAGTCGAACCGCGCCGGCGTCCGGTCCGCGTTCCACCGGGCGGTCCCGAGGACGCGCGGCCCGGCGACGCGCGGCTCGGCATCGCGCGCTTTCGCCGCTCCCACCTCGGCATCGCGCTCCGCCAGATGGTCGAGCACCGTGACCGTTCGATCGGTTTCCGTGCCCACCTGGAACTCGACGCCGGCCGTTGCGACGGCGGCCGCCTCGCCGCCGTCGTGCGCCCGCCACTGGGCCGTGGCGATGCTCTTGCCGCTGCGGCCGGGCTCGTCGGCGAAAACACACTCGTAGGCGAGGGTCACGGCGGCTCCGGCGGCGACCGGGACGCTCCCGCCGCCGTCGACCGTGCAGTCCGCGCTCGCTCCCATCCCGGCCCCGTCCGTGACCGTCGCGAGGACGTCCTTGTAGTCGTTGGGGTTGCGCACCGTGATGTCGCCGGAAATCCTCCACGCGGAATCCCGGTGGCCCGCCGGCGTGGCCTCCACCGAGTATTCGGCGACGGCGGGCGTTCCGGCGGCCGTCTCCACGCGGCCCCGGGCGGCCGTCTTGCCGAGCTCCCAGAGGTACTGCCGGTCGAAGACCGCCTCCGCGGTCTTCTCCACGCGCAGCGGCGCCTCGGCACACAGCTCGACCGTCCGGACGGCGGTGGGGTCCGGCGTCGGCACGCCGTTCCCCGGGCCCTGCGGCGACCGGAGCCGGATGAACGCCGTGTTGGCGAACGTCTCGCAGGTTCCCGCGGCCCCCTCCAGCTCCAGGTCGTAGGCGAACTCCCGCCGCTCGCCGGCGTCGTTCCAACTCGCGCTGCCCAACAGTCGGGGTTCCCCGCCTCCCATGTCGTCGAAGACCTCGACGTCCCTGTCGTATGCGTCGTCGAGCTCGAACGTCACCGGCGACCGCGACTCCAACCGTCCGCGGCCCCAGTCCACGACGACGGTGTTGGTGCCCCGGTAGTCCGGCTTCGCGCCGAACCCGCAGGCGTATTCCAGCACTTTCGTGGTCCCGGGCCGCACCGCGACCGATGCCCCACCCTCGACGTCGCACTCGACGTCGCGCCCCACCTGGGCCATGTCAGCGACGGACGCCGTGATGGCGCCTTCGGCGTAGGAGTTGGGGTTGGTGAGCGCGATGGTGCCCCGAAGCGCCCAGCCCCCGTCGCGGAATCCGTCCGGGACGGCGCCGACCGCGTACCGGAAGGAGTGCTTTCCGTCCTCCCCGGCCTCGGCCTTCGCCGCGTCGACGGACTTGTCGATGTCCCACAGGTAGGTGCGGTCGAATTTCGCCACGGCCGTCTGCGTGACCATCAGGTCGTCCTCGAGGCAGACCGAGACGTTGCGGCTCGACGCCGGATCCTCGGCCCCGTTGCCTTCGGCCAGGGCTATCCACGCGGTGTTCGTGTGGTTCACGCAGGTCCCCGGGGCGCCGGGCAGCGGCAGCGTGTAGGTGAAGTCCGTGGCCTCGTTCCGTTCGTTCCACACGGCCTCGCCGAGCAGCGCAGGCGCATTCGTGGTCCTGGCCATGTCGTCGAAGACGCGGACCGTCTGGTCCGAGAGTCCGTCCCGCTGGTACGCGACGGCGGCGGTGGCCGTCGCCGTGCCGCCCGCCCAGGCCACGTCCACGGTGTTGGCGCCCCGGTAGTCGGAGTCCTTCGGCTTCCCGGTGCAGGCGTATGCGAGCTCGACGGTGCCGCCGCTCTCGCCGGCCCTCGCGGGCACGTTGACCTGCAGGCCGGCCGCGCCGTCCGCGTCCCGCGCATCGATGGCGCAGGACACCCCGTCGATGTCGATCGTGTCCGTCACGGTCGCCATCAGGGCACCGCGTTCGAAGGTGTTGTGGTTGGCGAGGGTGATGACGCCGGACACCCGGTGGTTCGCATCGATGTGCCCGTCCGGGACGGCGGACACGGTGTAGTCGAAGCGTGCCGCCTCCTCGTCGTGGATCACGGCCCGGCTGCGGTCCACGTCCTTGCGCAGGCTCCAAAGCAGTTGCCGGTCGAAGGTGGCGTCGGCGGTTTTGCCGACCGTGAGACCCAGCGACCGGCACACGACGACGTCGGCGCTGGCGCCGGGACCGACGGCATCGGATTCGAGGCCCAGCGTTGCCGTGTTGCGGTGCGGCGTGCACGTCCCGGGTGTCCCCTCGAAGACGATCGACCGCCCGAACGTATGCGACCAATCGGCGGCCGGCGACGTCACGTCGTCCCAGCCGACGGTGCCGATGACCGCGGCCTCCCCGGTTCCCGCGAAGTCGTCGACGACGTCCACGGTTCCATCCGTGGTCTCCCCGACGCCGAAAGCCACCTTCTCCGGCTTCGACGCCGCGCTCCGCGTGCCGCCGGCCCAGGTGACGGTGGCCGTGTGGGATCCGGTGGTCGATGCGTTGGCCCCGTCGGTGCCGCATTCGAAGCCGAGTGTCTTGCTCTCGCCCGGCGCGAGTTCGATCGCGCCGTCCCCGGCGACGGCGCAGACGCTCCCGCCGGCGTCGAACGCGTTGGTGACGGTGCCGCTGACGGCCGCGCCCGCGTAGGCGTTCGGGTTGGTGACCGTGATGGTACCCCCGGTCTCGAACGCCGTATCGAGCACGCCGTCGCTGGTGACGACGACGTCGTAGCCGACCGTCGCCTTGCCGTCGCCACCGGTTTCCACGGTGTCGGACTGCCCCTCGGCGAGTTTCTTGTCGATGTCCCACAGGTAGGTGCGGTCGAAGGTGGCGTACGCCGTGGTGGCCACCCGGAGCGGCGCCTCGCGGCAGGCCGTGATCTTCTCGTCCTCGGTGTCCAGGACCGCTCCCGGGCCGGCGTCGTTACCGGCCGCCGAGACGTTGGCGATGTTCTTGAAACGCTCGCAGGTCCCTGGCCGGTCCACGGTCCAGGTGTGCCGGTAGGTCCGCGTCTGGGGCTTCATGCCCTCGGCCCAGACCACCGTCCACGCCGGGTCGAAGTCGTGGACGCTGTCCGTCACCACCACGGTGCTGTTCACCGGCGTCTTGCCCCAGGTGCCCAGCGTGACGGCGGTTCCGATCGAATCCGTGCCCGACGGCGTCTTCGCCCGGGCGGCGTCCCACGTCACGGTCGCGGTGTTGGTTCCGGCGTAGTTCGGTTGCGAGTCGAACGAGCAGACGTAGGCGAAATCGACCGTCTTGCCCGCCGGGATCGATGCCTGGAAGCCGGCAGCCGGCGACGCGTCGACGACCGCGCCGTGTGGTGCGAGCGCTCCGGACACCACCGGACAGGCCGCGCCGCCGCCGATGTCCGCGGAGTCGGCGACGGTCGCCTCGACCGCCTGCCACGTGTTGGGGTTGCGCACGCTCATGGTGCCGATCATGGCCCAGTCGGTGTCGCGGTACCCCTTGTCCTTGCTCGAGGTGCGTGGTTTGACGGTGACCTTGTACTCCACCGTGACCCTTCCGGTCTCCGGATCGGCCGCGTGGGTTCCCGGCCCGGCCGCGTCCTTGTCGATGTCCCACAGATACGTCCTGTCGAAGCTCGAGACGACGTTCTTGGTGACGTCGAGATCGGCTCCCAGGCAGAGGGTGACCGTCTCGCTGGCCGCGCCCGTTCCGCCGTCGGCCTCCGTGTAGGTCGCGGTGTTGGCGTAGTCGGTGCACCGGCCGGCCACCCCCGGCCATCCGACGTCGTAACGGAACGTCCGGGGCGCCTGCCCGGCCGCGACGACGTTGCCGCCGGCCAGTGCGGACAGGTCCGCGGCGCTGTCGGTGACGGTCACCGAGCCGTCGGTCACCATCGGCGTGGCGTCCGCGAAGTCGTACGACGCCGTTCCGTCCGCCGTCCCGTCCGTGCCCGGGTAGCCCGCGGAGTCCCACGTGGCCCGCACCGTGTGGGTGCCCGCCGCGTCGGCGGCGGTGCCGTCCGGGAGCGAACAGGCATAGGTGAAGTCGTCCCCGCCGGCCGGGATCGTCACCGGGGAGGTGACGGCGTCGCCGCCGCCGTTCCGGATCGCGCAGTCGGCGGCGGCCGCCGTGCCGGGCAGCGGGCTGGCGAGCACAACACCGCCAATAGCCACCTCGTTGGGGTTTCCCACCGCAATGGCGCCGGAGAGCGCAAAGCCCCTATCCCTCGGCGCGGAGGCGTCGACAACGACGTCGTATTGGAAGGCCGCGTTGCCCGTGGCCGATTCGATCCGGTCTGCGGAAGCCTCCTTGGTGATGGTCCAGTCGTAGTCGCGGACGTAGGAGGGCTCCACCGTCGTGGCCACGGAGAGGTTGCGGTAGGTGGCCCCGGTGTTGGTGAACGTACACCTGATGTCCGCGCCGTCGGCGACCGGGACGGTGGCCGTCCGTTGTTCCGTGTCGATCGTGGCGGTGGCCCCCTTGCAGGCAAGGCCCGTCAGTTTCCAGCCCGACGGCAGCGATCCCTCGGAGATCGTGGCGGTGCCCGGCGCCAACGTGTAGGTGGTGGCGGAGGGCAGGCCGGTGGAGCCGGTGTCACCGTCGGCGCTGTCGTCGAGCCGGAACGCCACGGTGTCTCCCGTGGCCGGGACGGCAAGGTGGAAGTCGAAGTCGGTGCCGTCCGCGGGGACGGCCTTTTTGACGATCGTGATGCTGCCGTACTGCACGCGCTTCGCGGCGTTCTGGTTGTCCTTGCTGCCCACCGTCTTGCAGTTCAGGCTGCCCAGGGTGACATGGTACGCCGATCCCTTGATCGATCCCGCACCCATCCCCGGGCCGTGGTCCAGCGACGAGGCGATGTGTGCGCTGAAAAACAGTTCGGCGGTTTCGAGGGAGGCCGCGGTGTCCGCCACGTCGAACGTCAGCCGGACGATGTTGACCTGGTTGTCGCCGGAGCCCGCCCGTGTCTCCACGGCGGTCATCGACGCCCCGGTCATGGAGAAGTGGTCGAGGTAGTCGTAGGCGTAGACGCCCTTGTACTTGACGCGATACGTGAAGGTGAGCTCGTTGTCGCCCGGCCGCAGGCGACTGAACTGCACGCGCTGGTGGGCGAACCCGCCCTCGACCAGGCCGACGGCCAGGTTTCCGTTCGCGAACTCGGTGGAGTCGGACCGCTGCATGAACGTGGCGACCCTGCCGGTGTTCCGGTTCGCATCGCACGCGCCGGCCGCGCCCTTTGATGGGCCTGCCGACGCGGTCGGGCCGGTGGCGGTTTTTGCCGTCGAGACGGGCTGCGCCTCGTGCCCGCGCTCGGGTTTGGGCTCGGTCTCGCGCTCTTGCTCGCGCTCGGATTCGCCCTCGGTGCCCGTTTCCGTTGCCAGTGCGGATTCCACCGCCGCGTTTTCGCTTGCGGGCGGCAGTTCGTCTGCGGCCGCGCCAGAGGCAAGGAGCCCGGTTAGCACCAGGGAACACACGGCGGCCACCGCCGTCGTCTCCCTGATCCAGGCTCCGCTTTTGGGAGCGAAAAACCCCCACCTGCGCTCGCGCACGGCGTTCCCCAATTCCGGCGGTCCCCAAGACCCCCACTAACCACCCGTCGCGAGGCGGTCCGGGATCTCCCGAGATCCCCGGCCCTCCACGCTCCCCCTGGCGTTTATATCCGAGCGTGTTCCCCACCGCCGACGGCCCGGGGGCGGTCAGACGAGAAAACCCGCGCCGAGGCGCGGGTCATGTTGTCAAGGCACGTGTGACGGGAGGGATGCACGGGCGTCGATTTCTTGTCACGGTTGCTCGGGCCGCAACCCGGTCCTCCCGCGGACAAGCGACGATCCGTAGCCGGGTGATGCGTGTGGCAGCACTTCCGAGTTCCCACGCCCGGTCCCCCCCCATTTCCCCAATATTGCGGATTCCGATTCCCCGTCGGTATCCGTGGCTGAACTATAAGCATGTGCCCGCACGATAGTGAACCCTCTGGATACGCCATATGACAAGAATTTTCGGATCGGAATGTAAAGCAGTTTGTCATTATTGGTATAGAGCCGTCGGGGACATCACTCCGATCCGCATGTGACCGGCGCCACGATAGAATGGGGAAAATCCCCAGAGCACCGAAAGTAGGCCTTCCACCATGTCATCAGAGCGCGATCCGGTCATCGTCGGCGGCGCCCGCACACCCTTCGGCCGCCTCAACGGACAGCTGGCGGCGCTCACCGCGGTCCAGCTCGGCGCGAACGCCATCGCCGGCGCACTCGAGCGCTCCGGGGTGCCGGCCGCGGACGTCGACGCCGTCGTGATGGGCCATGTGGTGCAGGCCGGTTGCGGGCAGAACCCGGCCAGGCAGGCGGCAATCGCCGCGGGGATCGGCTGGGACGTCCCGACGGTCACGGTCAATAAGGTGTGCCTCTCCGGGCTGGCGGCCGTCACGGATGCCGCCCGGATGATCCGGCTCGGCGAAGCGGAGGTTGCCGTCGCCGGCGGTCAGGAGTCCATGACGAACGCCCCGCACCTCCTTCCGGGCAGCCGCCAGGGATGGACCTACGGGAACCTCACCGCGATCGATTCGGTCGCGCACGACGGCCTCACCGACGCCTTCGACGGGATCTCCATGGGAGCCAGCACCGAAGCCAAGAACTCCGAACTCGGAATTGCCCGCGACGCACAGGACGAGCTGGCCGCTGCGTCCCATGCCCGCGCGGCCGCCGCGCGCGACTCGGGCGTGTTCGACGACGAAATCGTGGCCGTCGAAGTGCCGCGGCGAAAAGGCGCCCCGCTGGTCGTCTCCGCCGACGAGGGTATACGGCCCGAGACCACGGCCGAGTCCCTGGCCGGGCTGCGGCCTGCTTTCGACAAGCAGGGCACCATCACCGCAGGGAACGCCTCACCGCTCTCGGACGGCGCCGCCGCCGTCGTCGTGGTGTCCCGCGCTTACGCTCGCGAGCACGGGCTCGCCATCCTCGCCGACGTCGGCGAGCCGGGTCAGGTCGCCGGACCGGACAACTCCCTGCACTCCCAGCCCTCCCGCGCCATCGCCGCGGCACTGAAGCGCGCCGGATGGACGACGTCGGAACTGGACTTCATCGAGATCAACGAGGCCTTCGGGTCCGTCGCCGTGCAGTCGCTGCAGGATTTGGAATACCCCCACGAGCGGGCGAACATCCACGGCGGCGCGATCGCCCTGGGACACCCCATCGGGGCATCCGGCGCGCGGCTGGCCCTCCATGCCGCACTGGAGCTGCAACGCCGGGGCAGCGGGCGCGCAGCCGTCAGTCTCTGCGGTGGAGGCGGCCAAGGCGAGGCCCTGCTGCTCTCGCGCGAAGCCTAGGAAGACAAACATGGGCTCCGCGGCGGACGACGGCCTGCGCCGGTTCACCGCCGATGCACTGTCACGCGGGATCGACGTCGAGGTGGTCCCCCGACCGCCCGCGCGGAGTCTCGAGGAGGCTGCGGGCCTAACCCGGGCCCCGGAGCCAGGGGTCCCGGTGCCTAGGCTCGCGAGCCCGCCGCGACGTCGCGCCGGGAGTCCGAACGCGCTCCCCCGTTGTTCCGCCACTTGACCGGACGCCTGCGCAGGTCGGCCGCGGCCTGCACCAGCGCCGTCGTCCGCTGCCCCAGGACCCGCCCAAAGCGGCGTTCCACGCACCGGTGCACCAGGTACGCGGCCAGCCCGACGATGCCCAAGACGAGCGTCAGGACAACCGGTGCCGGAAGCAGCGGGCTGAGCAGGCTGATGAACCACCAGCCCCACACCTGGTGCAACAGGTAGAGGGGATAAGTCAGGGCGCCGGCCAGGGCCAGGCCCGGGAAACTGACCCGGCGCAGCGGGGTCAGGGACAGCACCGCGATGGCGGCGAAAATCCCTGCGACGATGACCCAATATGCCTGTTCGGGAATGTTGTACCCGACCAGTTCAAGGGCCTCCCGTGAGCCGGACTTGCCCGTATGGTAGGCGGCCAGGCAGACGTTCAGCAACAGAACGGCCCAGCGCAGCGGCGTATGGCCGAAGCGGTACAGCAGGAACAAAGCCATGCCTCCGGCGAACAGCGGCGCGTACTCGGCCATGAGGGCCTGCGCCACGAAGTTGCCCGGGACCAGAGGGGCCGCGAGGGCGGCCACGGGCCAGATTCCGGCGAAGGCCAGCAACCGTCCGGGGGTTTGCCACCCCAGAAGCATCAGGGCCAGGATCAGCGCGTAGAAACGCAGTTCGGCCCAGAGCGTCCAGTAGACACCGTCGATGTGCGGGTTGCCGGTTCCGCCCTGCAGCATGGTCATGTTCACGGCCCAGTCCCAGAGGCTCAGGCGGCTGCCGATCTCGGGCCAGATAAAGAAGACCAATGTGCCCGTCAGGATAACGGCGACCCAATAGGCGGGGAAGAGCCGCCCGACTCGGGATCCGATGAACTGCGCCGGTTTCTTGCCGTAGCTGGACAGCAGGATCACGAACCCGCTGATGACGAAGAAGAGCTGAACACCCATGTTCCCGAAAACGGTGAATTTGGAAAGCAACGGCCAGGCGTCCTTGGCGGGTTCGATTCCCCAGTTCCCGTGGTGCCAGGCCGTGTAGTGGTAGAGGACCACAAGGACGGCCGCCAGCAGGCGCAGGCCGTCGAGCAGGGCAAGGCGCGGGCCCCGGGCGGCGGGGTTCGCAGTCTGCCGGCAGCCGAGAACGCGACGCTCCGTGCTGATGGTGCTCGTAATAGCTCCGCCCTCCCTCCGGACACCCTGGGGTGCGTTACCTATTCGTTACCATTCAATAGTAACCCAACCTGGTCGACGCATTCACCCCG
>NZ_JBIMER010000017.1:0-65300 GCF_051262515.1 Arthrobacter arnarulunnguaqae
GGACGGTTGGAGCATTTCCTGGGCGGTTGGGTCAGGGGGTGCAAGACGTACCTCCGGTGTGGTGACTACCAGCCGGACGGGTCGCCGGCCGGTCCCACCGTTCCAACCGCAGGTGAACTGGGTGCCACGAGAAGGTCATCGTGGCTTGGACCGGGCGTGAAGACACGCTACCTATTGCTTCAAGCCGCCGTCCCCTATCGTGGGGCCATGCCCGAGATGCCCGAGGTGCAGGGACTCGTCGACTTCCTGCGGCTGAAACTCGTTCCGCCCGGCGCCGCGCCGGCCGTGATCGCGCAGGTGGAGGTGCTTTCCTTTTCCGTGCTGAAGACCGCGGGCGTGCCGCTGGAGGCGCTGGGCGGCGGGCCGGTGACCGGCGTCGAACGGCGGGGAAAGTTCATCGTCCTGACCGCCGGCGGCGCGCACCTGGTCGTGCACCTGGCCAAGGCCGGCTGGCTCCGGTGGTCCGACGCCCTGAAGCCCGGCCCGCTGCGGCCCGGCAAGGGGCCCATCGCGCTGCGCGTGCGCTTCGCGGCCGACGGCCCGGAGCAGCCGGGGTTCGACCTGACGGAGGCAGGCACCACCAAGTCGCTGGCGGTGTACGTCGTCGAGGATCCGCACGATGTGCCGGGCATCGCGCGGCTGGGCCCGGAGGCGCTCGACGTCGGCCACGAGGCCTTCGCACGCATGCTGGCGGCGCACAACGGCCAGCTCAAGCGCCTGCTGCGGGACCAGTCGGCGATCGCCGGGATCGGCAACGCGTACAGCGACGAGATCCTGCACGCGGCCCGGATTTCGCCCTTCGCCATCGCGTCGAAGCTCGGCCCCGACGAGGTGGCGCGGCAGTTCGAGGCCATGCGCGCGGTCCTGCAGTCCGCGGTCGCCGGCGCATCCGGCCGCCCGGCGACCGAACTCAAGGACTCCAAACGCCGGGCGATGCGCGTGCACGGCCGCACGGGGGAGGCCTGCCCGGTGTGCGGGGACACGGTGAGGGAGGTGTCCTTCGCGGACTCCTCGCTGCAGTATTGCCCGACCTGCCAGACCGGCGGAAAGCCGCTGGCGGACCGGAGGACGTCGAAGTTCCTCAGGTGAGCCGGGCAAGTGCCCAATCGGCGCGCAGGGCGATCCTCAGCCCGGGTACCCGGGCTGCACCGTGCGCCGGAAGGCCCGCTGATCGGATGCCGCGCGGGCCAGAGGGGACGCTCCTCCGAATTGTCCCCGCAAACATCAAACGTCTAATGTTTGGCGCATGGGTTCCGGGATCGGCGAGCAGCCGCGCAAAAGGTGGGCCGCGGGATTCCTGGCGATCGCCGCCGTCGTACTGGTGGGGCTGAATCTGCGCGGAGGCATCGCGTCTGCCGCCCCGCTGTTCCTGGACCTGCAGGAACGGCTCGGCTACGGCCCGTTCGTCGCGTCGCTGCTGCCCACCATTCCGGTGCTGTGCTTCGCGTTCGCCGGCGCGGCCACCGCCCGGCTGGTCCAGCGCGCGGGGCTCGAGCGCGCCATCGGCCTCGCGCTGCTCCTGCTCGTCGCCGGGCTGGCGGTCCGCGCGTTCGAATCCACCGGCGTCCTGCTCGCCGGAACGGTGATCGGCATGTGCGGGCTGGCGATCTGCAACGTCGCGATGCCGTCCTTCATCCGCGTGCACCACGCCCACCGCACGGCGGCCATGACCGCCACCTACACCGTCACCATGTCCGTCGGGGCGACCACTGCCGCGGCCGTCAGCGTCCCCGTGGCCGCGGGGCTCGGCTCGCCGACCCTCGGCTTGGCCGCCTGGGCAATGCCCGCGGCCGCGGCCCTGCTGCTGTTCCTGCCGCTGACCGTCCGCCGCACCCGCGTGCCCGGCCCCGCCACCGGGCACGTCTCGCCGTGGGCGATGCTCGCCACCCGCAAGGGACTGCTGTTCACCTCCGCGTTCGGCGTGCAGGCCCTGCTGGTCTACACCGTGATCAACTGGTTGCCGAACATCCTCATCGAACGCGGGCTGACCCCCGCGGAGGCCGGCTTCATGCTGGGGCTGCTGCAGTTCGTCGGGATCCCCGGCGTGGTGCTGCTGCTGTGGATGGCGGCGCGGACGCGGTTGCTGCGACCGGCGTTCATGCTGGTCTGCCTCTCCTCGCTGGCCGGGTTCACCGCCCTGCTGCTCCTCCCGGCCGGGTTCACCGCCGTGCCCGTCGTCCTGATGGGCTTCGGATTCGGGATCTTCCCGCTGATCATGCTGCTGATCAGCCGCAGCGGCGAGAGCGCGGAGGAGACCACCGCCCTGTCCACCGTGGCGCAGTCCGTCGGCTACCTGATCGCCGCGGCCGGGCCGTTCGGGCTGGGGCTGCTGCACGCCGGTCTGGGATCGTGGACGGTGCCGCTGGCCATCCTGGTGGTGCTGTCGGCCGTGCAACTGGTGCTCGGTTACCGGCTGAGCGGGGCGGGCAAGTGAGCGCGCCGCTGGGGGACGGGGTGACCGCGCTGCTGCGCGAGGCCGTTGCCTCCGGCCGCTGGCCCGTGGGGGAGCGGATCCCGCCGGAGCCGGAGCTCACCGCCGAGTTCGGGGTGTCCCGCGGGACGCTGCGCGAGGCGGTCCGGGCGCTGGCCCACGCGGGCATGCTGGAGGTGCGTCGCGGCGACGGAACCTACGTGCGCGCCGTCAGCGAATTCTGCGGGACCGCCCGGAAGGCCTACGGCCGCCACGCGGACGAACACGTGCTGCAGGTGCGCTTCGCCCTGGACACCCAGTCCGCCAGGCTCGCCGCCGCGCTGTCCGATGGCGCCGCCGTCGTGAGCCTGCGCGGGCTGCTGGAACGGCGTCGTGCGGCGTGGGAGGCCCGGGACTACGCGGCGTGGTCCGGCGCGGACTGGGAATTCCACCTCGCAGTGGCCGAGGCCTCCGGCAACCCGTTGCTGCACGAGCTCTACGCCAGCTTCGGCGACGTGTTCCACGGGACCAAGATGGCGCAGCGGCTGAGCGCGGGGTTCGACGGCCGCCAGCGGGCCGGCCACGAGGACCTGCTGGAGGCCATCGCGGCCGGCGACGGCGACGCGGCGGTGCGCACCGTCATCGCCAACCTGGACTACTGCCTGGGTTGGATGCCCCAGACGCCCTAGCGGCCGGCCGGAATCACCACGGAGCCGAGCGTCGCGAACTCCGCGGCGAACTCGGAATCCGGGCTCATGGCGACGGCGTCCGTCAGCCCGCCGGTCAGCACCAGCGAGCCCGCCGGGATGGTGATGCCGCGGCGGGCCAGCGAATTGGCGGCCAGCGCCAGCGCGGCGGCCGGGTGCCCCTGGACGGCGGCGCCGGTCGCGCGGTCCACCTCGCGGCCGTCGACCTTCACCACGACCTCCTCGGCCGCCAGGTCCAGGTCCCCGACGCCGAACGCCTGCTCCGAGACCACGAAGTACGACGACGACGCGTTGTCCGCGATCACGTCCGGCAGGCGGAAACGGAAATCGCGGAAGCGGCTGTCGATGATCTCGAAGCCCGCGTGGACGGTCGCGACGGCCGCGAGCGCGGTCTCGATGTCCACGTCCGGGCCGCGGAGGTCCTTGCCGAGCCGGAACACGATCTCCGGTTCCACGCGCGGGTGGATCAGGCGGCCGTACGGCGCCGGGGCGCCCGCCGGGATCCGCATCGCGTCCGTGACGACGGCGGTCAGCGGGCTCTCGATCCCCATGCGCTCCTGCTTCGCCCGCGAGGTCAGGCCGAGCTTGACGCCCACCACGCGCTCGCCGCCGGACAGCCGCAGCGCGATGAGTCGGTCCTGGATCGCGTACCCGGTCTCGGCGTCGAGCTCTGGCCACTCGTCGGTCAGCGGCTCGACGTCGGTGCGCGAGCGTTCGGCGCCCAGCAGATATTCGGCGGCGGTGTCGATGGTCCAGGCCATGGCGGGTTCTCCCGTGGTTCGGTGGGTTCGGTGCGGGCGTCTGAAATCAGGATAGGCTCCGGATCAGCCGAACCCGGCGAGTGTGAACCCCCGAGGAGACGTACATGCCGATCATCGAAGTCAAGGTCATTCAGGGCCGCGACCGCGCCGTCCTCGGTGCCGCGGCGAAGGAAATCGCGAAGGCCGCGGCCAAGGCGCTCGACGCTCCCTTGGACACCGTCCGGGTCCACGTCGTCGAGGTGGCTCCAGATCTGTGGGCCGTCGGAGACCGGCTGAAATCGGAGTGACCACACCCCTGACTACCGCTTGCGGGAGCCGGCGCCACATTGGACCCGCACTCCGGCTGGATGGCAAGCCACTAGCCGGCTGACTGCGCGGATTGCCGGGAAACCCCGCAATGTGGAGCCACTATGCACAGCGGCCGCCCAGACCGTGCCGCGAGTCTGGACCAATGTGGCGCCGGCTGTCCGGGGTGACCGGCCGGCCGCCTACCTTTTCTCGGCCAACCGCGCGGCCAGCAGCCCGCCGACGGTGAACGTCAGGGTGGCGGCCAACACCAGGAGCAGGGGAGCGGTCCAGCCGCCGGAGACCGTGTTGAGCCAACCGGCCAGCGGCGGCGCCACCGTGGCGGCCAGATACCCGGTGCCCTGGATGCGGGCCGAGAAGCCGGCGGCCTCGGCATCCGAGCCCGCGATGCGGGGGATGATGGAGAAGATGGCCGTGAAGCCGCCGCCCTGTGCCACTCCACCGATGATGGACCAGAACACGTATGCCTCCGGCGCGACGAGCAGCCCGATCGGCAGGGTAATCCAACAGGCCGCGACGGCGGCCATCGGCACCCACGCCCGGGACCGCGCGGCCAGCAGGGGCACCCCGAGCGCGCCGACGATCGCGGCGACCTGGAAGAGCGACGCCGCCGCCCCCGACGCGGCCAGGCCCAACCCGCGCGTCTCGGACAGCAGGAGCGGCAACCACGTGGTGGTGGCGTAGTAGGACGACGACTGGCCGCAGAACGCGAGGATCAAGAGGGCCACGATCCGCCGGTTCCGGGCCGCCTCGCGCGCCAACTGGGCGGCGGCCCCCGGCCCGTCGGCGGGGTCGGCCGTGGGCCGGCCCACGGTGTCCCGCGGACGTGCGAGTCCGGCGCGGGTCAGCTTCCGCCCCCACACCAGCCAGTACGCCAGGCCAGCGGCCGCCACCACGCCCCACGCGGCGATCGCCACGCGCCAGCCGACGATCTCCGCCAACGGCGCGGTGCCCAGCAGCACGGCCATCGAGCCGACGTTCATCGTCGCGGAGTACACGCCGGTCGCCGCGGACACCCGATTCCAGGGCACGTCGCGCCGGATCAGCACCGGCACCACGATGTTGCCCATCGTCATGGCGGCGCCGATCAGCACCGTGCCGGCCAGGACGACGGCGGAGGGCCCGGTCGAGCGGATCACGGTCCCGGCCAGCACGCCCGCCAGACACAGGAGCACCGTGGCCTCCGGCCCGAAGCGGCCGATGGTGCGCGTGGCAAGCGGGGTGGCGACGGCAAACAGGAACACGGGTAGGCCGGTGAGCAGCCCGGCGCCGATCGCGCTCAGGCCGGTGTCCACCCGGATGTCGCCGATCACCGCGGTGGGCGCGATGATCGGGGCGCGCAGGCTCAGGGCCAGCACCACGATTCCGACGATCACCCACGGCAACGCCGGGCGCAGGCTGGATGGGCGGTCCGTGGCGGGCTCCTTCTTCGGTGGTCTGTAAAAACCCTATGCCACGGCCCGCCCGGGGTAGCGGTCCGTGTCGCCGTCCTACCCGAGCGCCTCGGGATTCACGGCGTGCGGGGGAACGCCGCCGGCCGCCATCGCGATCGCGTTGAGCGCGCTCAGCCGGGACATCTCGGCGCGGACGGAGACGGTCGCGCTGCCGACGTGGGGGAGCAGCACCGTGTTGGGCAGCTCCGCCAGGCCCGGCGCGAGCCGCGGCTCGTCCTCGAACACGTCCAACCCGGCGCCCGCGATGGTCCCGGACCTCAGCGCCTCCACCAGCGCGGCCTCGTCGACGACCGGCCCGCGGGCCGTGTTGATCAGGATCGCCGAGTCCTTCATCCGCGCCAGCACGGATGCGTCCACCAGGTGCCGGGTATCCGCGTTCAGCGGCACGTGCAGGGACAGGAAGTCGCTGGCGGGAACCAGTTCCTCCCAGGAGACCTGCCGCACCCTCCCGGCGAACTCGCCGAGCTCGTCGTCGCCCACCACCCGGTGCCCCGGGGGACGCGGCGCGAACAGAACCTCCATGCCGAAGCCCAGCGCCCGCCGCGCGGTAGCCCGGGCGATGCGCCCGAAACCGGCCAGTCCCAGGGTCCGGCCGGAGACGTCGGAGCCGAGCATCAACTCGGGCTCCCACCCGTGGAAGCGCCCCGCACGCACGAACGCGTCCGCCTCCACCACGCGCCGCGCCGTGCCGAGGATCAGCAGCAGCGCGATGTCCGCCGTCGCGTCCGTCAGCACGCCCGGGGTGTTGCCCACCAAGATGCCGCGCGCGCTGGCCGCGGCGACGTCGATGTTGTTGTACCCGACCGCGAAGTTGGCGACACCCCTGATCTTCGCGGAGGCCAGCAGCGGTGCGTCGATCCGGTCGCCCAGTTGCGTCACGACGACGTCGTACTCCCCGCCCGCGCACAGCGCCGCGAGTTCGTCGTAGCCCGGCGACGCGGGAAGGACGGTGACGTCGCCGGCGGCCGCCAGCAACGATTGCGCCGGTTCGGGAACGGGAGTGGTGACCAGGAAACGTGGGCTCATGAATCCATCCTGCAACATCGGCCACGTGGGGCCTATAATGTGCGTGGGGAAGCACGCGGATGCCACCCATTGGCTGTGCCGGGGGGCTCTGTCTCCGATGGCGCCCTGCTTCCTGGAGACCGTGCATGAACCGCACGCCACAACGGCGCCGCATGACCGCCGTCGCATCCCTGACCCTCGCCTCGCTCGTCGCCGTGCTCCTGCAGGCCCTGCCCGCGCACGCGGAAACCCGCGCCGCCGAACCGCCGAAAGCCACCGAAGCCGCCCCCTGGATGCCGGATCGCGCCGCGGTCACCGACCGGATCATCGTGAAGTTCCACGCCGAGCCCGGCCGCAGCGCCGAGGCCCGCACGCAGGCGTACGGGCGCGCGGCCAAGGCCGTGGGCCTGCAGCGCGCGCAGTCGCCGCGCGAACTGCGTGGCACCGGCAACGGCGCGCGGGTGGTAAGGGTGCCGATGGCGGCCGCGGGTCGGAACATCGCCAAGCTTGTGGCCGAACTGGAGGCGGACCCGGCGGTCGCCTACGCGGAACCGGACACCATCATGTACCCCGCGGCCGCCCAACCCAACGACGAGTACTACGGCTACCAATGGAACCTCTGGGACCACGACGCCGGCATCCGCGCCGCCGACGCCTGGACCGCGACGCGCGGCGAGGGCGTGGTGGTGGCCGTCGTCGACACGGGCATCACCCCCCACCCGGACCTGGACGCCAACGTGCTTCCGGGGTACGACATGATCTCCGACGCTGCGAGCTCACGCGACGGGGACGGCCGCGACGCCGACCCGCGGGACGAGGGCGACTGGTACGAGCCCCTCGACTGCGGGTCCTACGACGCCGCCTCCATCTCCTCGTGGCACGGCACGCACGTCGCGGGGATCGTCGCGGCCCGCGCGGGCGACGGCCTCGGCGTCGCCGGCGTCGCCCCCGGTGCCAGCATCCTGCCCGTCCGCGCGCTCGGCGCCTGCGGCGGCTACACCTCGGACATCGCCGACGGAATCACTTGGGCCGCCGGCGGCGACGTGCCCGGCGTCCCGGCCAACGGCACGCCGGCGCGCGTCGTGAACCTGTCCCTCGGCGGCACCGCGACGTGCTCCGCCACGTTCCAGACGGCGATCGACGGCGCCACGGCGGCCGGCGCCGTGGTGGTCGTCGCGGCCGGAAACGAGACCGCCAACGCGGCGACCAGCAGTCCGGCCAACTGCGGCAACGTCATCGCCGTCGCCGCCAGCGGATCCCGCGGGGCGCTGGCCCCGTACTCCAACTTCGGCGCGCTGGTGGACGTCATGGCACCCGGCGGGGACATGGCCCGGTCCGACTTCGGCGGTGTGCTGTCCACGCTGAACGACGGCGACACCGTTCCGGGCGCGCCGGCCCACTACTTCTCCGCGGGCACGTCCATGGCCGCGCCGCACGTCGCGGGCACGGCGGCCCTGATGCTGGCGGCGGCGCCGTCGCTCACCCCCGCCCAGGTCGAAAGCCGCATCAAATCGGCCGCGCGGGCGGTTTCCTGCGCCAGCGGGTGCGGCGCCGGGCGGCTCGACGCGCCGAGGGCCCTGGGCATCGAAGCGACGCTCGGAACGGCGATGCGGCGCGGCACGACGACGGTGTTCGGCATCCCGAGCGTCGGCCGCACGCTGACCGCGCGGCCGGGGACGTGGGAGCCGGCCGACGCCGCGTTTACTTACCAGTGGTACTCCGACGGATTCCTGGTTTCCGGAGCCACGGGACGTCAGTACGTGGCGACCGAGGACGACTTCGGCACCGACATCACCGTGCGGGTCCGGGCCACCAAGACCGGCTACCGGACGCTCACGCAGCGGTCCGCCGACTTCGGGCCGATCCTGTACCCGCTGGCCACCTCGACGCCCACCGTATCGGGGACACGCACGGTCGGCCACACGCTGCGGGCCGTGCCGGGCACGTGGACCACGGGCACCTCCCTCACGTACCAGTGGTACCGGTCCGGCGTGGCGGTTTCCGGAGCGAAATACGCCACCCACCGCCTCACCGCGTCCGACGCCGGCAAGCGGCTTTCGGTCCGCGTCACCGGAAGGAAAACGGATCACACCACGGCGTCGCGCCTGTCCGCCGCCACCACCGCGGTGGCCAAGGGGACGCTGACGGGGGCCGTGCCGACCATCTCCGGGACGCGCAAGGTGGGGTACGCGCTCAAGGCCGTGCCCGGAACGTGGACCTACCGGACGACGCTGCGCTACCAGTGGTACCGCTCGGGCGTGGCGATCCCCGGCGCGACGTCCCAGTCCTACCGCCTGGCCGGGGCCGACGCGGGCAAGCGGATGGGCGTGCGGGTGACCGGAACCAAGACCGGCTACAACACGCTGTCCCGGTTGTCGGCGGCGACCGCGACGGTGGCCAAGGGGACACTGGTGGGCGCCACCCCCACCGTCTCCGGGACCGCCCGCGTCGGGTACACGCTGAAGGCGGTGCCCGGAACGTGGACGCCCAACACCACCCTGCGCTACCAGTGGTACCGTTCCGGCTACGCGATCCGGGGCGCGACCGGGCAGTCCTACCGGTTGGTCTCGGCGGACCGGTGGCGCACGCTCAAGGTCCGGGTGACCGGCCACAAGTTGGGCTACGTGTCCACCTACAGGACGTCGGCGGCGACCGCCACGGTCCGCTGACGAAAGGAATCCGGAACGGCGGCATGCCGTTCCGGATTCCTTTCGACGCTTTTTAGCTGGTCACAGGGGCGTGACGTACGACCCGGCGATGCCCCCATCGACCATGAACTGGCTCGCCGTGATGAACGAGGAGTCGTCCGAGGCCAGGAACGCCACGGCGGCGGCGAGTTCGTCGGGCTCCGCGAATCTTCCCAACGGGACATGCACCAGGCGGCGGGCGGCGCGCTCGGGATCCTTCGCGAACAATTCCCGCAACAGGGGAGTGTTCACCGGGCCAGGGCAGAGGGCGTTGACGCGGATCCCCTGACGGGCAAACTCGACTCCGAGCTCGCGGCTCATCGACAGCACCCCGCCCTTCGAAGCGGAGTAGGAGATTTGGGACGTCGCGGCGCCCATGACGGCGACGAACGACGCGGTGTTGATGATGGAGCCGCGGCCCTGGGCTTGCATGTACGGAATGACGTACTTGCAGCAGTAGTAGACGCTGGTCAGGTTCACCTCCTGCACCTTGCGCCAGGCATCGATTCCCGTGTCGAGGATGGAGGCGTCGTCGGCCGGGGAGATTCCCGCGTTGTTGAACGCGATGTCGACGCTGCCGTAGGCCTCGTTCGTGGCGCGGAAGACGTCTTTCACGTCGTCCTCCGACGTGACGTCCGTCCGCACGAACATGCCGCCGACGGCGTCCGCGGCCGCTTGGCCGACGTCGTCCGGGCAGATATCCGCGATGACGACCCGTGCCCCCTCGTGGGCCAGGCGCTTGGCCGTCGCGAACCCGATTCCGGAGGCGCCGCCGGTGATGACGGCGGAGCGCCCGGCCAGGCGGTTGCTGACGAGCCCGTTGTACGGTGCGGTTGCGTTCTCGGTCATGCTGGCTTCCTTCGTTAGAGGTGGATGGTTCGGCCCGCGTGGGCTAGTCGGTGGAGATGAAGACGTTCTTCAGCTCGGTGAAGGCGTCGAGCGCGTCGGGGCCCAGCTCCCGGCCCAACCCGGACTGCTTGACCCCGCCGAACGGTGTGGAATAGCGCACCGAGGCGTGGGAGTTGACCGACAGGTTTCCCGCCTCGACGCCGCGGCTGACACGCAGGGCTCGTCCGACGTCGCGCGTCCAGATGGAACCGGAAAGCCCGTAGGCCGAATCGTTGGCGATCCGCAGAGCGTCGGCCTCGTCGTCGAAGGGGACGACCGCGACCACGGGTCCGAAGATCTCCTCCTGCATGGCCCGCGCCCCGGAACCGTTGGGGGTCAAGACCGTCGGTGGGAACCAGAAGCCTCCTCCGGCGGGGGCGGTGCCCTGGAACGCGACCTCGCCGTTGGGACGGCCGTCGCCGCCGTAGACGAACGAGGACACCGCAGCGCGCTGCGCTTCCGAGATTAGGGGGCCCATCTGCGATTCCTCGTCGGAGGGGTCGCCGACGCGGTACGCCTTGACCGCGGGTTCGAGCAGGCCCAGGAACCTGTCGTAGACGCTTCGTTCCACGAGGATCCGGGATCGGGCGCAGCAGTCCTGGCCGGCGTTGTCGAACACGCCACCCGGTGCGCCCGCGGCTGCGGCTTCCACATCCGCGTCGGCGAACACGATGTTCGCGCTCTTGCCGCCAAGCTCCAGGGTGACCCGCTTCACCTGGTCCGCGCAGCCGGACATGATGCGTTTGCCGACTGCCGTGGAGCCGGTGAAGACCACCTTGCGGACGGCCGGGTGCGTGACGAAGCGTTCCCCGACCACGGACCCCTTGCCGGGTAAGACCGTGAAGACGCCCTCTGGGATCCCGGCCCGCAGGCCCAGTTCGCCCAGGCGGACGGCGGTCAGGGGGGTGAGTTCCGCCGGTTTGAGCACCACGGTGTTGCCCGCGGCCAAAGCCGGTGCGAAGCCCCAAGCGGCGATGGGCATCGGAAAGTTCCACGGGACGATGACGCCGACCACGCCCAGGGGTTCGTGGAAGGTCACGTTGACGCCGCCGGAGACAGGGATCTGTGCACCCGCGTGCCGCTCCGGCGCGGCCGAGTAGTAGGTCAATACGTCCCGCACGTTGCCCGCCTCCCAACGGGCGTTGCCGATGGTGTGGCCCGCGTTGGCCACTTCCAAGGCGGCCAGGTGCTCGAGGTCTCTTTCTACTTCCTCGGCGAATCGCCGCAAGAGGCGGGCCCGGTCCGCGGGAGCCACGGCACGCCACGTATGGAACGCTGCCGCGGCGGCCTCGATGGCACGGTCGGTGGCGCCGGCGTCGGCCATCTCGATGTCCTGCAGGGCTTCTCCGGTGGAAGGGTTCAGGACCGTGTGGATACTCATGCGTGGTTCACCTCAAACTGTTGGATGCGGTTGCGCGCGACGTCGACGAAGGCCTCGAAGAGGCGGGGATCGTCAGGGTTCTCCTCCGGATGGAACTGCACGCCCAGCGCCCAGCCGACGGCGGAGACGCACTCCACCGCCTCGATGGTTCCGTCCGATGCCCAGGCGGTGGCGCGCAGGCCCTCCGCCAGGGAATCGATCGACTGGTGGTGGTAGCACGGTGCGCTGGCCCGTTTCCCCAACACCTCGGCGGTGAGGCTTCCGGAAAGTGTGGCGAACTCGACGGTTCCGAAGACCCCCGGCGCGGGCTGGTAGTTGGAACCGGCGGCGAGGTCCGGCACGTGCTGGTGCAATGTGCCGCCGAGTGCGACGTTCAGGATCTGCGCGCCCCGGCAGATGGCGAAGAGGGGCACCCCGGAGTCCAGTGCCGCTCGGGTGAGCTCCAGGTCGTGCCGATCGCGGTCGGTTTGGGAGCGCGTGAGCGGATGTGGGGCGGCCCCGTAGTTTGCGGGATCCACGTCGGCTCCGCCGACGACGATCAGACCGTCCAGCACCTCCAGGACGGCGGGGTCGGTGCCGACGGGCGGCAAGAGGACCGGCGTGCCACCGGCAGCGACGACGCCCGTGACATACTTCCCCGGAACTATCGCAGCCGTGTTGTTCCAGACGCCCCAGGACGCCTCCTGCCAGTAGGTGGTCAGGCCGATGCGCGGCCTGCGGCCCGGTCGGGTTGGTGTTCCCATTAGTGCCGCTCGAATCCGCGGCGGACTTCCCAGTCGGTCACCGCGGCGTTGTACTGCGCGATCTCCACGTCCGCGTAGTGCGTGTAGTGCGCCACGACGTCCTCTCCGAAGACCTCGCGGGCGATGGCCGAGGAACTGAAGAGTTCGCGCGCCTCCGCCATGGTGTGCGGTACGTGTTCGGCGTCCGAGGCGTAGGCGTTGCCCTCCATGATGGGCGGCAGCTCCAGTTTGTTCTCGATCCCGTAGAGGCCGCCGGCGAGCATCGCCGCGAGGGCCAGATAGGGGTTGGCGTCGGCGCCTGGCAGCCGGTTTTCCATGCGGGCGGATGCGCCCTGTCCCACGAGCCGGACGGAGCAGCTGCGGTTGTCCAGCCCCCATGCGACGGCGGTCGGCGCGAACGAACCTTCGGCGAAGCGCTTGTAGGAGTTGATGTTGGGGGCGTAGAGGAGCGTGAATTCGCGCATGGTCGCCAGTACGCCCGCGATGAAGTGGTTGTAGAGCGCCGTGCGCTCGCCGGATTCGGCGTCCCAGAAGGCCAGCGCCCCGTCCAACCCCCTCAGCGACATGTGGATGTGGCAGGAGGAGCCCTCTCGCTCGTTGGGCTTGGCCATGAAGGTGACCGACTGCCCGCGCTGGGCCGCCATCTGCTTGGCGGACAGCTTGTAGAAGGTGTGGTTGTCGGCGGTGGTGACGACGTCGTCGTACTTGAATGCGATCTCGTGTTGTCCGAAGTTGCATTCGCCCTTGGCGGATTCGACCATCATCCCCGCCTCGTACATGGCGTTGCGGATGTCCCGCAACAGGGGTTCGACCCGCATGGACCCCAGAACGGAATAGTCCACGTTGTAGAGGTTGGCGGGCGTCAGATCCAGATAGTGGCCCTTCTGGGCGTCCTCGTAGCTGGTGTTGTAGACCATGAACTCCAGTTCCGTCCCGGCCACGGCCCGCATGCCGTGTTGGGCCGCCCGCTCCTGCTGGGTACGCAACAGGCTGCGCGGTGAAACCGCCACGCGCTCGCCGGTCGTGTAGTTCAGGTCCGATTGGATCAGTGCCGTCTTCTCCAGGTACGGCACCCGGCGGATCGATTCGAGGTCCAGGTCGAAGACCATGTCCCCGTAGCCGGTGTCCCAGCTGGACATCGTGTACCCCTCGACGGTGTTCATGTCCGTGTCGACGGCGAGCAGGTAGTTGCAGGCCTCGGTGCCGTGGTCCAGCACCGAGTCAAGGAAGAAGCGGCCGTGGACCACCTTTCCCTGCAGGCGGCCCTGCATGTCGGTGAAGGCCAGGATGACGCTGTCGATCTCACCGGACCGGATGTCGGCGCAGAGCCGCTCGACGGTGAGCATCCTTTCGCTGCGGGGGTGTTTGGTGGTGGCTTCCGTGGTGGCGTTGCTCATGGGTGCGGTCTTTCCTTTGGAGGGACGGGGCGGCACGGGGGTTATTTAAGGGATTTCTCGGAGTCCTCGAGGAGCGCGAACTCCTCTTCCGGGGCGCTGGCCACCAGGTGGTGGCGGCTGTAGAACCAGAAGTAGGCGATGGCGAGCAGGAAGACGCCGGCGGTGATGCTGGCCGCGTAGACGTCGACCACGAACGTCGCGACCAGCGCGACGACGGCCAGGACCAGCGCGATGCCGGTGGTGACGACGCCTCCGGGAGTCCGGTAGCCGCGCTCTAGGTGGGGCTCCCTGACGCGAAGCATGATGTGGCTGAGGTTCAGCAGCACGTAGGAGACGGTTGCGCCGAAGACGGCGATGTTGATCAGGAGCCCACCGTTGCCGGTCGCGGCAGCGAGGATGAAGCCCACCGTGCCGGGAACAATGAGCGCGACCCACGGGGTGTGTCGCGAGGACGTGACGGACATGAAACGGGGCAGGTAGCCGGCGCGGGAGAGGGCGAACAGTTGCCGGGAGTACGCATAGACGATCGAGAAGAAGCTGGCGACAAGGCCGGCCAGTCCCGCGTAGTTGACGATGTCCGCCAGGACGGAGTCGCCACCGGCAACCGCGCGCAGCGCCTCGGGCAATGGCGAGTCCGATTCGCCCATGGCGGCGGCGCCGGCCGTACCCGGAACGAGCACCAGCATGGCGGCACCGAACACCAGCAGGATCATCATGGCCGCGATGATGCCCCGTGGCATGTCCTTCTTGGGGTTGGAGGATTCCTCGGCGGCCAGGGGAACGCCTTCGACGGCCAGGAAGAACCAAATTCCGAAGACCAGGGCCGCGAGCACGCCGGAGAAACCGAAGGGCAGGAAGGCGCTGGATCCGGTTGAGCCGTCCGGGACGATGTCGAAAAGGTTCGCGGCATTGAAATGGGGAGCCAGGCCAATCACTGTGAGCACCAATGCGACGACGGCGATTGCGGTGATCCCAAACATCACCTTGAGCGCCTCGCCCACACCCCACAGGTGGATGCCGATGAACACCACGTACGTGACCAGATAGACCGGCCAGGAGTTGGTCAGGCCGAAGAGCCCCAGTGCCTCGATGTAGCCGCCGATGAACGTCGCGATGGCCGCAGGGGCCACCGCGTATTCGATCAGGACCGCCATTCCGGTGGCGAAACCGCCGAGTGGTCCTAGCGCCCGCCGGGCGAAGCCGTACCCCGCGCCCGCAGTGGGGAGGGTCGATGACATTTCCGCGAGTCCGTACACCATGCACGTGTACATGAGCCCCATCAGGACGAATGCGATGAGTAGTCCACCCCAACCGCCGACGGCGAGTCCGAGGTTCCAGCCGGAGAAGTCGCCGGAGATGACGTATGCGACCCCGAGTCCGGCCAGCAGGATCCACCCGGCGGCGCCCTTTTTGAGCTGGCGGTGCTTCATGTAGTCGGCGCCTACGGTGCCGTAGTCGATGTGGGATGAGCGTTCCATAGGTCGCCTCGCTGATCGGTGTTATCGGAAGTGCGATGTCCAACTACTCAAGCGTCACCACCACTCAATGGAATGGTTTTAGACCTTTGAATTGTGTCGATTGTGACTCAGGTCGCGGGTTTAGGTCAAGAGGGATTGAAGTATTAGCCACTAAAGGCACGAATGTGAACCATTGACGATGGCTATATGGGTTGGGATTAGTCGCTTAATGACATGCTGGGGGCATGGAGGAGCCGCTGCCCGAATTCCGGGAACCAGATCCGCGATATCGCCTGCTCGGGTCCGTGCGTCGGGGCAATGCCTTCGAGGACACGGTGGAGCACTTGCTGCGCGGCATCAAGCTGGGGATTTTCGCTCCAGGGGAACGTCTGCCCGCGGAGCGGGAGTTGGCGGAGGCGCTGGGCGTTTCGAGGGCAACTCTCCGCGATGCCCTCGCGGAGCTCCAGAAGGCCGCGTTCATCACCATCCAAAGGGGCCGTTACGGCGGGGCCGTGGTGTCGCGGAACATGCCGGCACCCAAGGGCGGACTCTTGGATAGCAGCGACCAGAGGCTCGTGGAGGATGTCCTTGTCTTCCGCGCGGTTGTGGAGCCGGCCGCCGCCGGCCGGGCAGCGTCCTCGGCACTCACCGCGGAACAGCGCACGCGACTGATGCATGCCCTGCGCGAGGTTTCCTCCGCTGAGCCAAACCAATACCGGCCGCTCGACGCCCGGCTTCATGTGGCCATTGCGGAGGCCTCCGGATCGACCATGCTAGCTGGCGCCGTCGCCGAGGCGCGGGCGGCCACTAGCGAACTGTTGGACCGCATTCCGTTCCTCCCACGGAACATCCAACATTCGAATGAACAGCATCAGGCGATCGTCGAAGCGGTACTGGAGGGTGATTCGGTGCGCGCCGAGGCGCTGATGGCGGAGCATCTGGAGGGGACTGCCGCGCTGTTGCGCGGGTTCCTTGCCGACCCGGCGCGCGTCAACTCGACCGGCTAGACGGAGGATGGGCCGAACGCCCGCGCCTGGCTGCACCGGTTGTGCTCCATGAGGATGCCGAGGGCCAGCGTGATGTTGGTGGGGCTGGATGGCTTCGACGATGTCCCGACAGCTTTCGGTCAGATCCGCGATGAGTGTCGCCAACGAAGCGAGACCGAGGCCTGGTGCGCGTAGCGCAGGGCCGCCGGGTGTCCGCGGCGGTATCCGGCACGTTGATCGCCTCGTGGCTGGTGGCGGCCGCCAGGCAGGGGCCGGTTCCGATCTGCGGCGGCCCCGGAATCCAGCGGTGGGCGCTGGACGTCGTCCATGCCGTCCCGGCGGTTGTGGACTGGTCCAGCGAGGCCGCGAACTCGCGGTCCTTGTCTGTCATCTGTCCCCAGTGAACGCCCGATACCCCGGGAAGGCAAGCGACTCCGAACCGGACGTCACGATTCGGACACACAACGTGACCGCAGTCACAAACTCCAGTATCCTTTCGATGGAAGAACCCGAGGGGGAGCGATTGCGCCACCTCGCCAAGGGTCGCCGTCCTGACCACAGCTAGCGCTGGTTCACCAGCCTGGATCGGGACCAAGCTACCCTTCCACCCACCGCAGGGCCCCCACCCGCGGACCGCCGGTACCGACAACGAGGTCGTTCTCCGGACGGATCCGCGGGCAGGGGCCCGCGTGCTGCCTTCCCCTAGTTCTTCACGTAACCGTTCGGGTTGAGCACGTACTTGGTGGCGGCCCCGGCGTCGAACTCGGCGTAGCCCCGCGGGGCGTCGTCCAGGCCGATCGCCTTCGCGTTGACCGCCTTGGCGATCTGGATCCGGTCGTGCAGGATCGCCATCATCAGCTGGCGGTTGTACTTCATGACCGGGCATTGCCCGGTGGTGAAGGACAGCGACTTCGCCCAGCCCGTGCCCAGCGAGATGGACAGCGAGCCGACCTTGGCCTCCTCCGTGGCCGCTCCCGGGTCCCCGGTGACATAGAGCCCCGGGATACCGAGCGCGCCGCCGGCCGCCGTGATGGACATCAGGGAGTTCAACACGGTCGCGGGCGCCTCCTCCGCCTCCTTGCCGTGCCCGTGGCCGCGGGCCTCGAAGCCCACCGCGTCGACGCCGCAGTCGACCTCCGGCACGCCCAGGAGCTGTTCGATCTGGTCCGCGGGATCGCCGGCGCCGACGTTGATGGTCTCGCAGCCGAACGACCGCGCCTGCGCCAGCCGCTCGTCGTTCATGTCGCCGACGATGACGACGGCGGCGCCCAGCAGTTGCGCGCTGGCCGCGGCGGCGAGGCCCACGGGCCCCGCGCCTGCGACGTAGACGGTGGATCCCACGGTCACGCCGGCGGTGGTGGCCCCGTGGAACCCGGTGGGAAGGATGTCGGAGAGCATGGTCAGGTCCATGATCTTCTCCAGCGCCTGGTCCCGGTCCGGGAACTTCAGCAGGTTCCAGTCCGCATAGGGAACCAGCACGTACTCCGACTGGCCGCCGACCCAGCCGCCCATGTCCACGTAGCCGTACGCGCTGCCCGGGCGGTCCGGGTTCACGTTCAGGCAGATCCCGGTCTTGCGCTCCTTGCAGTTCCGGCACCGTCCGCAGGAGATGTTGAAGGGGACGGAGCAGATGTCGCCGACCTTGATGAATTCGACGTCGGGCCCCACCTCGATCACCTCGCCGGTGATCTCATGGCCCAGGACCAGGTCCACCGGGGCCGTGGTGCGTCCGCGCACCATGTGCTGGTCGGACCCGCAGATGTTGGTGGTGACGGTCTTCAGGATGACCCCGTGGGAAACCTTGCGCCCGATGTTCGCCGGATTCACCCCCGGCCCGTCCTGCAGTTCGAAGGTCGGGTAGGGGGTGTCGATGACCTCGACCTTGCCAGGCCCCTTGTAGGCAACGGCTCTGTTTCCTGCCATGGGATTTCATCCTTCTCTTGTTGTGGGTTGTGTATTGGTGTGTTTCCCGGTCCGCAGTGCGGACCGCGGCTATTTGACGTCGTCGTCGACCCAGTCCAGGGTCTTGGTGACGGCCTTCTTCCACAGGCGGTACTGTCGCTCGCGCTCGTTGGATTCCATCACGGGGCTCCAGCGGTTGCCTTCGCGCCAGTTCGCCACGACGTCCGCCTCGCCGTCCCAGAAGCCGACGGCGATGCCCGCCGCGTAGGCGGCGCCGAGCGCCGTCGTCTCCGCGACCTCCGGCCGCACGACATCGACGTCGAGCAGGTCCGCCTGGAACTGCATGAGCAGCTCGTTGGCGACCATTCCGCCGTCGACCCGCAGTTCGGTGAGGTCGACGCCGGAGTCGGCGTTCATGGCGTCGAGCACCTCCTTGGTCTGGAACGCGGTGGCCTCCAGCGCGGCGCGAGCGATGTGGTTCTTGTTGACGAAGCGCGTCAGCCCGACCAGCGCGCCGCGCGCGTCGGCGCGCCAGTGCGGCGCGAAAAGACCGGAGAACGCCGGCACGAAGTACGCGCCGCCGTTGTCCTCCACCTTGTTGGCGTAGTACTCGATGTCCTGGGACTCCTCGAACAATCCCAGGTTGTCCCGCAGCCACTGCACCAGGGAGCCGGTGACGGCGATCGCCCCCTCCAACGCGTACACCTGCGGGGCGTCCCCGATCTTGTAGCAGACCGTGGTGAGCAGGCCGTTCTTGCTGGCCACCGGCTCGGTGCCGGTGTTGAGCAGCATGAAGTTGCCCGTCCCGTAGGTGTTCTTCGCCGTGCCCTTCTCGAAGCACGCCTGGCCGAACGTGGCCGCCTGCTGGTCGCCGAGGATGCCGGCGATCGGCACGTCCGGGACCATGCCGCGCTTGCGGCCGTGGCCGTACACCTCCGAGGACGATTTGATCTCCGGGAGCATCGAGAGGGGGATGCGCATGTCCGCGGCGATGTCCTCATTCCACGTCAGGGAGTCGATGTTCATCAACATGGTGCGGGACGCGTTGGTGACGTCGGTGACGTGCACGCCGCCGTCGGTGCCGCCGGTCATGTTCCAGAGGACCCACGTGTCCGTGTTGCCGAAGAGCAGGTCCCCGCGCTCGGCCGCCTCGCGGGCGCCCTCCACGTTGTCCAGGATCCACGTGATCTTCGGCCCCGAGAAGTAGGTGGCCAGCGGCAGGCCGACCCGGGACTTGTACTTCTCCGGCCCCTCGTCCCCGCCGAGCTCCTCGACGATCTTCTGGGTGCGCGTGTCCTGCCAGACGATCGCGTTGTAGACCGGCTTGCCCGTGGTCTTGTCCCACACCACGGTGGTCTCGCGTTGGTTGGTGATGCCGACCGCCGCGAGGTCGGTGTGCGGGATGTTGCCGCGGGTCAGGGCGAGGCCCACCGCCTCGCGGACGTTGTTCCAGATCTGCTCCGGGTTGTGCTCCACCCACCCGGCGCGCGGGAAGATCTGGTCGTGCTCCAGCTGTCCGACCGAGTGGATGGTTCCCTCGTGCGTGAAGACGATGGCCCGGGAGCTGGTGGTGCCCTGATCGATCGCGAGGACGTACTTGGTGCTCATGGCGCTTCCTTTTCGCTTGCTGTGCGGGTGCGGGTGGGGGCGGGCATCAGGCGACGCCGGCGGCCAGCAGGCCACCGAGGACGCCGCCGATCAGCGGCCCGACGACGGGGACCCACGAATAGCCCCAGTCGCTGGTGCCCTTGCCCTTGATGGGCAGGAGTGCGTGGACGATGCGCGGGCCGAGGTCGCGGGCGGGGTTGATGGCGTAGCCGGTGGGGCCGCCCAGGCTCAGGCCGATGCCGACGACGAGCATCGCCACGGCCAGGGGGCCGAGCTCGTGCGGCGAGTTGGCGAACTGGAGGATGACGAACACCAGCACAAACGTCCCCAGGATCTCGGTGACGAGGTTCCAGCCGTAGGAGCGGATGGCGGGGCCGGTGGAGAAGACCGCGAGCTTCGTGGCCGGATCGGCGTCCTCGTCGAAGTGCTTCTTATAGGCGAGGTAGGCCAGCGCGGCGCCGACCATGGCCCCGACCAGCTCACCGCTGAAGTACACCAGGGTGTTCACGAGGTTCACCGGGACGCCCTCGGCGAAGTTCTCCTGGCCGTTGGCGATGATCCCGACCGTGACGGCCGGATTCAGGTGCGCCCCAGACCTCCAGGCGCCGAAGACGCCGGCGAAGACGCCGAGTCCCCAGCCGAACGCTATGACGATCCAGCCCCCGTTGAATCCCTTGTTCAGGGGTAGGACGACGTTGGCGACGACGCCCGCGCCAAGCAGGATCAGGAGTCCCGTCCCCATCACCTCGGATAGAAAGATTTGCCATAAGGTGACTTCCATTGTCTCCCTCTCTCGCGGACTTCTTTGTCCGTCCCAGCCCGTGGCGCGGTTGCCGCGGGATCCTGCGTATTAGGTGTCCTTGCCCAGTGACGCGAGCGGCGCGACGTCGGTGGCGCCGAGGCGCACGGACTCGGCTGCGGCGTCGTCGGGCTCCCGTTCGGCCGCGGCCTCGGCCTCGGCGCGCGCGGTGTAGGAGGCGACCTCGCCAAGGCGCGTCGCCTCGTCCCAGCCCAGCACGCCGGCCAGGATGCCGGAGATCTCCCCGAGCGCGGCGAGCCCGCGGTCGGCGACCTCGTAGTTCAGCCGCGTGCGGTGGAGCATCGTGTCCTCGAGGTGGAGCGCGCCCTCGTGGCTGGCCGCGTAGTGGATTTCGGCGCGCAAGTAGGCCGGCGCGTGCTCCAACGGCCTGGCAAGCGAGGCGTCCTGTTCGCAGAGCCACACGATGTCCGTGATGAGCGAGCCGTAGCGGTGCAGGAGGTGGTCGACCATCGGCGCGGACCAGCCGTGCTCCTTCGCGTACCGGCGACTGAAGTTGCGTTGAACGTCCAGGTTCACGGCGCCGACCAGCGGAACGTTGCTGGTGACGGAGGGGTTGGCCGCGGCCTCCTCGCCCAGGGCGAAGTCCACGGCGTCCTGGGCCATTACGCGGTAGGTGGTCAGCTTCCCGCCCGCCGTGACCGTCAATCCGGGGACCGGCGAGGCCGTGGTGTGCTCGCGGGAGACCTTCGCGGAGGACGTCCCCTCCTTGGTGCCCGGCTGCAGGAGCGGCCGCAGGCCCGCCCACGTGCCGATGATGTCCTCCCGGGTGAGCGGCTTGGCCAACACGGCGTTGGCGTGCTCCAGGACGTAGTCGATGTCCGCGGACGTCGCGACCGGGTGCTGGAGCTCCTGCTCCCAGGGGGTGTCCGTGGTGCCGATCAGCCAGTACCGCGACCACGGGATGACGAACAAGACACTCTTCTCCGTCTGCAGGATCAGTCCGGCCTCGCCGCGGATGCGCTCGCGCGGGACCACGATGTGGATGCCCTTGGACGCGAGCACCCGCAGCCCGCCGGTGCCGCCCGCGAGTGCCTCCGTCTCCTCCGTCCAGACGCCGGTGGCGTTGATGGTGTTGCGCGCGTGGACGCGGAACGAGTCTCCCCGTTCGAGGTCCCGCAACACCGCGCCGTCGATCCTGCCGGCGTCGTTCCTTGTCATTTCGACGACCTGCGTGCGGCTGGCGGCGTGGGCGCCGTGCGAGGCCGCGGTGCGGATGAGCGTGGAGACCAGCCGGGCGTCGTCGACCGATGCGTCCCAGTAGCGGATGGCGCCGACGGCGGCGTCGTGCCTGAGGTCGGGGAACAGCCGTTCCATGCCGCCGCGCGTGAGGTGGCGGTGGAAGGGGAGTGCGCGCTTGCCCGGGGCGAGGGTCGCGAGGGTGTCGTAGAGGGCGACGCCGGCGCCGACGTACGCGCGCTCCCAGACGCGGTGCTCCAGGGGATAGAGGAAGGAGACGGGGCGGACCAGGTGCGGCGCCAGGCGGTTGATGAGCTGGTCGCGTTCGGTGAGCGCCTCGTGGACCAGGTGGAAGTCCAGCATCTGCAGGTAGCGCAGGCCGCCATGGACCAGTTTGCTGGAGCGGCTGGAGGTGCCGGCGGCCCAGTCCTGGGCCTCGACAACGCCAGTGCTCAGGCCGCGGGTGACGGCGTCGAGCGCGGTCCCCGCGCCGGTCACCCCGCCGCCGACGACGAGGATGTCGAGCGGGTTGGCCGGGGACGAGGCCCGCATCGCCTCCAGCGCTTCGCCGCGGGCCTCGGGCGTCAGTCGTGAGGAGGGGGCGGGCATCGATGGCGTCCTTCCGGTTTGCGTAGAAACACTGTGCTCAACGTCACATTGGACTCCACCCTTGCACAAAGTCTTCCCGGGCGTAAGGGGGGCGGAATGCATGCTTGCCGAGGGCGTGCGCAGGTGTCGCGTCCAAGCGTGGACCGGCGTCTGTCCGCAGTTAATGTCCAAGACGCATCGCGTTGGTGTTGCGGCGGCATCGTTGACCGGTGCGCTGCTCATCCATCCGGCGCATGCGGCTGTTCGCCTCGTCACAATGGCGCGAGCCGTCGGGAAAGACCACGAGAGGGAGTTCTGCCTTGCTGAAAAAAACAGGCTTTCTGACGATGGCGGTTTCGGCCGCCCTGCTCTTGGCCGGCTGCGGCCAGTCCGGCGGCGACGGGGCCGGCGCGGCGGCCGGGGAGGAGGCCGGCGGCACGCTGGTCGTCTCCACGAACTCCAATTCCGAGGGCCGCGGGGAGTGGTTGGAGAAGGCCGCCGAGGAGGCCGGCTTCGACATCCAGATTGTCGGCGCGGGGGGCGCAGACGCCACGAACAAGCTCATCGCCGAGAAGAACAACCCGGTTGCCGACGTCGTCTACGGACTCAACAACGTGTACTTCGAGCAACTCAAGACGGAGGAGGTGCTGGAGCCCTACACGCCCGCATGGTCCGGGGACGTCGACGAAAGCCTCGGCGACCCGGGAGGCGAGAAGGCGTACTGGCCGCTCGTGGAGCAGGCGATCGTCCTGTCCTACAACACCGCGGCCATCTCCCCGGAGGAGGCCCCGACGGACTGGCCGGACCTCTGGACGAAGGACGAGTTCAAGACCCGCTACGAGCGGGTCACCGGCATGGGGGGAGCGACCACGCAACTCGTCATGGCCGGCATCCTGTCCCGATACCAGGACCCGAACGGCGATCTCGGCGTCAGCGACGAGGGATGGCTGCAGATCGAGCAGTATTTCCAGAACGGCGTTCCGCAGGTCAAGGACCTGGACCTGTTTGCCCGCTTCGCGGACGGCGAGGTCGACCTGGGACAGATGCCGTCGTCGTCCATCCCCGGGCGCGAGGAGGCGTACGAGGTGGAATCGGCCTCGGTGGCCCCGGAGATCGGGGTTCCGTATGCGATCGAACAGGTCGGCATCATCGCGGGTTCCGACAAGCAGGAGCAGGCCAAGAAGTTCGTGGACTGGTTCGGGAGCGCAGAGGTGCAGGGCCAATGGGCCCAGGAATTCGACTCGCTGCCGGTGAACGAGGCGGCGCTCGAGGAAGCGAAGCCGGAGATCGTGGAGTTCAACGCCCAGTTCGAGCGCCAGGACATCGACTGGACGTTCGTCCAGGAGAACCTGGGGTCCTGGATCGAGAAGATCGAACTCGAATACATGTAGTAGGACCGACCCGGCGGGGGGGTGAACGGCATCGCGCCGTCCACCCCCGTCCGCCGCACCGCAATCCGCCTCTTCCAGCAACGCCCGGAGACACCCCATGATTCGATTCGAGAACATCCAGGTCACCTTCGACTCCTTCACGGCCGTCGAGGACCTCAACCTCCAGGTCGACCCTGGCGAGTTCTTCACCCTCCTCGGCCCCTCCGGCTGCGGCAAGACGACCGCGCTCAGGACACTGGCGGGCTTCGTCGACCCAGCGCGCGGCGACGTCTACGTGGACGGCCGGAAGGTCACCCGCCTGCCCAGCGACAAGCGGCAGGTGGGCATGGTCTTCCAGAACTACGCGCTGTTCCCCTCCATGTCGGTCTGGGAGAACATCGCCTTCGGCCTCAAGGTCCGCCGAACCGCGGCCGACGAGCGGAACGAGCTGGTGGCGGACATGGCCCGGCGCGTGGACCTCTCCGAGGAGCAGCTCGGCAAGAAGGTTTCCGACCTCTCCGGGGGCCAGCAACAGCGCGTCGCCATCGCCCGCGCCCTGGTGCTCAAGCCCAAGATTCTGCTGCTCGACGAGCCGCTGTCCAACCTCGATGCCCAGCTGCGGCACCAATTGCGCGGTGAGCTCAAGGCGTTGCAGTCGGAATTCGGCATCACCACCGTCTACGTCACCCACGACCAGGACGAAGCGCTGACCATGAGCGACCGCATCGCCGTGTTCAACAAGGGCCGTGTGGAACAGATCGGTACGCCCCAGGAAATCTACGATGCGTCCTCGACCGAGTTCGTCTGCAACTTCATCGGCGACAGCTCAACGCTCACCCCGCAACTGATCCACCAACTGAACGGATCGTCCGGGACGGCACTGAACCCCCGGCGGCTGTCGTACCTGCGCGTGGAGAAGGCGGCATTCGAATCGCCGGCAGGCGGGGCGGCGCACGACGACGGGAGCGTCGCCGTCGACGGCCGCATCACCGCGCGGAACTACCACGGCCTCCACAGCCGCTACACGGTGCGCAGCCACGACGCGGACATCAAGGTCATCTTCAGGGAAAGCGGGCATGCGAGTCCGCAAGTGGGCGAATCCGTCCGGGTGAGGATCAATCCGGCGCACGTCCTGCAGTTTGGACACGCTGCGTGAGTGGCGGAGGCAAGCTGCTGCGCTCGCCGTCGGTCCTGGTGACCATGGGGATCCTGCTGTGGTTCACGGCGGCGTTCCTGGTCTGGCCAAACATCAGCCTGCTGACCGAGACGTTCTTCCCGGACGGCAGGTTCTCCGGACGCGCCGTCGAAAAGCTCCTGTCCTCGGAGCGCGCCATGACTTCCCTGGGCAACAGCTTCCTGTTGGCCGTCGTCCTGTCCGTGAGCGTCAACGCCGTCGGCATCTTCGTGGTCTTGGTGACGCAGTACTTCCGGATCGCCGGTTCGAGGGTTCTGTGGCTCGGCTATGCCACCACGTTCATCTACGGCGGCATCGTCCTCGCGGCGGGGTACAAGTTCATCTACGGTGCGGACGGGATCGTCACCAAACTCCTGGCCGCATCGTTCCCGGGCATGGACCGGAATTGGTTCGAGGGGTTCTTCGCCGTCCTGGTCGTGATGACCTTCGCGACCACCACCAACCACATGCTGTTCCTGGGCGCAGCCATCAAGAACGTGGATTTCCAGACCGTGGAGGCGGCCCGGAATATGGGTGCGACTCCGTGGACCATCCTGCGCCGCGTGGTGCTTCCGACGTTGAAGCCGACGCTCTTCGCCGTCACCATCCTCTCCTTCCTGACCGGGCTGGGCGCGCTCAGCGCACCCCAGGTCCTGGGCGGACGGGACTTCGAGACCATCACGCCGATGATCCTGACCTTCGCCAACTCGTCCACGTCCCGGGACATCGCGGCGCTGCTCGCTCTCATCCTCGGCGTGGCCACCATCGCCATGCTGGCCGTCATGACGCGGCTGGAACGGGGCGGGACCTACTACTCGGTGGCCAAGGTCGCGGCCCCCCTGCAGAAACAACGGATCGAACACCGGGGCGCGAACATCGCGGTCCACGCGGCGGCCTACCTGCTCTTCGCCGTCTATCTCCTGCCGCTGCTGTTGGTGGTGCTGTATTCGTTCATGGACAGCGCGGCCATCAGCACGGGCGTGCTCTCGGCGGAGCGGTTCACCCTGGAGAACTACGCGCGTGTCCTGACGCAGGACGAGGCGCTGCGGCCGTTCATCGTCAGCATTGTCTACAGCGCGATGGCGGCACTGATCGCCGTGGGCGGCCTGCTGTTCGTCACGCGCATCCTGCAGAAGTACCGGGGGTGGGTGACGGGGACCTTCGAATACCTGCTGCACATTCCGTGGATCCTTCCGGCGGCCATGATCGCGCTGGGGCTGCTCATCACCTACGACAGGCCGAACCCGCTGCTCGGGGGCGCCGTCCTCAGCGGGACCGTGTTGATCCTCCTGGTGGCCTTCGTCATCGTGAAGATCCCGTTCACGCTGCGGATGCTCAAGGCCGCGTTCGCTTCCGTCAACGAATCCATGGAGGACGCGGCCGCCATCATGGGGGCGGGCAGCCTCTACACCTTCCGGCGCATCCTGCTGCCCGCGGTGCTGCCCGCCGCAGCGGCCATCGCCGCCCTGAACTTCAACAGCCTGCTCGATGACTACGACACCGCCGTCTTCCTGGCCCACCCGCTGTATCAGCCGCTGGGACTGCAGATCAAGGCGAACACCGATGGCGGCTCCGGCGTCGACGCCATCGCCAACACGTTTGTGTACACGGTGCTGCTCATGATCGTCATGGGATTGACCATGTACCTCGTCTACGGCCGCGCGGGCCGGGGACCGCGTCGGCGCCGGATGGCCGCACGCGCTGACGTCGGTCCGGCGTTAGCCCCCGCGGGGGAGCCACCCGCTGGCGATTAGGCCCGTGGCGCGTCCAGCAGGATGCCGGCGAAGAACTCCGCCAGCTCCCCGTGCGCGTCCAGCGGCAGCACGTTCGCCACGTACTGGTCCGGGCGGACTACGACGACGGCGCCCCGCGCGCGGTCGATCCCGCGGGCGTCGAAGATGTCCTCGGACGTCGGGTCCGGGGTGAACACCTTCTCGTAGTCGACCAGGCCGAACGGGCCCTTGCGCGGCAGCAGGAACTCCGGCAGGTCCGCGACCGAGAGCTCGCGGTGACCCTGCTGCAGCACCGCGCGCACGTCGAAAACCGCATCCGGATCGGCCCCGGCGGGCGTGTGGCGCCGCACCGGCGAGGCAACGCCGTCGGACAGGAAGCGGACGAGGCCGGCAAAGCCGGAATTCTCGGCGGGAGCCGCCGCGTCCCCGAACACGTAGATGCGCCAGCGGCCGTCCGCCTGGGCGACGTGTCCCAGGCCCAGCGGCTTGGCGTCGGCCAGCCGGATTACCGGGGCGGAGTGGAAGCGCTCGCCGACCGGGAAGCCGGACGCCAGATGCTCGTGGGTGCCCCGTCCGGTGATCATGGACGGGGCGTAGTCGGTGCCGAAGCCCGCGGTGAACCGGCCGCCCTCGGTGAAGATCCGCTGGCGTTCGGCGGCGTCCATTCCGCCGGCTTCCGGGTTCCCCGGGTCCTTCGGCTTCGCGGCCATCGCGGAAGACCAGCGGGTGTCGAAGTCGATGAGCTCCTGGGCAATGACCTGCCTCTCCTCGGAGTAGGTGTCCAGCAGGGTCGCCGGGCTGCGGCCCTCCAGCACGGCCGCAAGTTTCCAACCGAGGTTGAACCCGTCCTGCATGGACACGTTCATGCCCTGGCCGGCCTTCGCGGAGTGCGTGTGGCAGGCGTCGCCGGCGATGAACACCCGCGGGGACCGCGTGCCACGCTTGGCGGGCAGGACGTCGTCGAACCGGTCCGCGACGCGCTGGCCGACCTCGTAGACGGACCACCAGGCCGTGTCCTTGACCTCCAGCGTGTACGGGTGGAGGATCCGCTGGGCGGCCTCGATGATCGAGTCCTGCGTGAAGCGGTTCCGCGCCTCGCGGTCGCCCGGGTCGAGGTCTCCGAGGTCCACGTACAGCCGGACCAGGTAGCCGCCCTCCCGCGGGATGATCAGGATGGAACCGCCGGAGGCCGACTGGATGGCGGATTTCAGCCGGATGTCCGGGAAGTCCGTGACGGCGAGGACGTCCATCACGCCCCACGCGTGGTTGCGCGCGTCCCCGCGCAGCTCGATGCCGAGCGAGGTGCGCACGGCGCTGCGGGCGCCGTCGCACCCCACGGCGTACTTCGCGCGGACGGTGACCTCGGTGTCGTCCGCGACCCGGCGCAGCGTTGCCGTGACCGGGTGGTCGCCGGAGTCCGCGACCTCGAGGCGCTCGAGCTGCAGTCCGTAGTCCGGTTCCAACCGGCTGGGGGAGCGGCGCATGTGCTCCAGGAGGTAGTCCTGCATCCGCGCCTGGTTCACGATCACGTGCGGGTATTCGGAGAGGCCGTCGGCGACGTCCTGGATCCGTCCGGTGCGCACGATCCCGTCGCCCTCCGGGCCCCAGAACGCCGTCTCGTTGACCCAGTAGGCCTCGCGGACGAGCTTCTCGGCGAGGCCGAACGCGTTGAACATCTCGACGGTGCGGCAGGCGACGCCGTCGGCCTGGCCCTTGGCGAGCGGTCCCTCGCGGCGCTCGATCACCATCGTGGAGATCCCCGGGAACGCCGCCATTTGGCCCGCGAGGACGATGCCAGCCGGCCCGGTGCCGACGACGAGGACGTCGACCTCCCGGGGAAGCGCGCCGTCGGAGCGGTCCCGCCGTCCGGGCTCCGCCGGGACGTCTTCGGGGTCGCCGGGACGGTAGCCGTCTACGTAGAACTGCATGGTTCTCCTCGGTGGTTTGGGGGGTGATCGCTGAAGGAAACCCTAGTGAGGCGCATGACGCGCATGCCAGCAAATTCTGCACCGCAGAATTCTCGACGGGCGCGCGGTCAGGGTGTTTCGGGCTGGAGGTCCGCGAGAACGGCCGAGCAGGTGGCAAGGAGGTGCGCGACGGCGTCGTCCGCTTGGATGTCCGCGGCGCGGGAGAGCGGCGCGCCGACGGACAGCGCCAACGTGGAGCCGCGCGGCGTTCGGCCGACGACGGCGCCCACGGCCGCGATGTCCGCCTCCGTCCGTCCGAGGTTGACGGCGTAGCCGCGCGCGCGGATGGTGGCGAGCTCGCGCTGGAGCGTTTCGAGTTCCGCGGGCGCGAGGCGGTTGCCGGAGCGCCGGGCGGCGCGGCCGGTGTAGAGGTGGACGACGGCGGCCTCGGGGAGCGACGCGAGGGCCGCCTTGCCGCCGGAGGACGTGTGCGCGGGAAGGACGGTGCCGGTCCGGTCGCCGATGCGGAGCAGTTGCGGACCCTCGGCGCTGGAGAGGAAACGCGCGGTGACGCCGACGCGCTCGACCAGGTTGACGGTCTCGCGCACGGACCGCGCCAGCGCCTCCAGGTGGGGGCGGGCAAACGCGACGATCCCGTGCGTCGCGGCCTGCGCCGCGTCGGGGCGCAGGCGCGGGCCGGCGCAGTAGCGGCGTTGCTCGTCCTGGAGCGCGAAGCCGCGGTAGACGAGGGTGGCCATGAGGCGGTGCGCCGTGGAGGGCGCGACGCCGAGTTCGCGCGCGGCCTCGCCGATCCGCACCCAGTCCCGCTCCTGCAGCAGGACGACCAGCCGCAGCGCGCTGTCTACTGACTCGACGGCGTATTCGGGGCGTTTGACGATGCTGGTTTTCGGCACAGCAGAATTTTACGTCCGCGGGGCGCTAGTGTGGCGGCATGGTCGACGTCACCACGGAAATAACCATTGACCGCCCCGTCCACGAGGTCGCCGCCTATGCGGCCGACCCGCGGACGGCGACCCTCTGGTACGGCAACATCGTCAGTTCGCACCAGCTCACGCCCGGCCTGCTGGCCGTGGGCACCGAGATCGCCTTCACCGCCGTGTTCCTGGGACGGGAGCTGAGGTACACCTACACCGTCAGCGAATACGACGCGGGCTCCCTTCTGGTGATGCGGACGTCCGAGGGGCCCTTCCCGATGCGCACCACCTACCGGTGGGAGGACGCGGGGGAGGGCCGCACGCGCATGACACTCCGGAACGACGGCGAGCCCAGCGGCTTCTCGCGGGCGATGGCGCCGCTAATGGCGCGCCAGATGAAGGCGGCTAACCGCAAGGACCTCGCGGCGCTGAAGCGCGTGCTCGAGGAAGGGCTGGCAGGAACGTGACGGCAAGGGGCTGGGGCGATCCGGTGTCCAGGGTCGTGACGGACCTGGGGCGTTAGGCGCGCGCGGCCATAAACCGCATCACCGGCTTCGCCAGGGACGCCCCGATGTCCTCCTGGGTCCGCTTGTTGCCCCGGACGACGAAGGAGTGGTCGCCGCCCTCGGTCCATTCGACGGTCGCGTTCGCTCCGATGCGCTCGGCGACCGGGTCCAGTTCCTCCGGTTGGGCGAAGGTGTCGCGGGTGCCCTGCAGGAAGAGCATCGGAAGGGCCAGCCCGTAGAGGTGGGCGTCGCGGGGCTTTTCCGGCTTGCCCGGCGCGTGGAGCGGGTACCCGAGGAAGACCAGTCCGGCGGCCGGCATGCCCTCGGCGACGGCCATCGACGCCATGCGTCCGCCGAACGATTTCCCGGCGGCCCACACGTGCTCGTTCTCCGCGCGGGACACCGCCGCGTCCATGGCCTCCCGCCACGCGGCGATGGCCAGCGGCGGCCGGTCCGGGAAGCTCCGGCCCGCCTCGCGGTACGGGAAGTTGAAGCGCAGGGTGGCGACGCCGCCGTCGTTCAGCGCCTCGGTGAAACCCGTCAGGAACGGGTGTTCCATCCCGGCGCCGGCGCCGTGCGCCACCACCACGGACGCGGACGGGTTCCGGGGACGCGCATAGGCGGCCGAGACCGGGGTTCCGTCGATATCCAGGGCAAACTCTTCGCGGTGCGGTCGCATGCGTCCAATCTACGGCGATTCAGCCTGGGGACAAGGCGGGGATCCCGGCGACGAGGCTCCAGGCGATCGCGATCATCACGGCCGCGACGACGGCGTCCAGGACGCGCCAGGCGACGGGCCGGGCGAACAGGCCCCGGAGCGCGCGCGCCCCGTAGCCGACGACGACGAACCAGACCACGCTCGCGACGACCGCCCCGGCCGCGAACACCCACCGGGCCGCACCGTGCGTCGACGCCACCGAACCGAGCAGCACCACCGTGTCCAGATAGACGTGCGGATTGAGCCACGTCAGCGCCAGACAGGTCAGCAGGGCCGTCATCCACGAGGCGCGCCCGACGGTGCCGTCCGCGCCCGCCGCATCGCCCTCCACCGTGAGCGCGGCCGGACGGAACGCCCGGACCAGCGCCAGCGCGGCGTAGCCGAGCAGGAACACGGCCCCGCAGATGCGCGCCGCGGTCATCGCCCACGGGGCGGCCTCAACGAGCGCGCCCATGCCCGCGGTCCCCGCCAGGATGAGGGCGGCGTCGGACAGGATGCAGACCGCGACGACGGTCCCCACGTGGCGGCGCAGGATTCCCTGACGCAGGACGAAGGCGTTTTGGGTGCCGATGGCGGCGATCAGGGAGATCCCGGTTCCGAACCCGGGCAACGCTGAGGAGAGGAAAGGCATGGATCGACCGTACGGTCGCGGTTCCCATGAAGTCCAGATCATTATTTTCGGTATCCATGAGATTCTTTAATGATGGATGTCTCCTCCGAGCAGTTGCGCACCCTGGCCGCGGTCGTGGACACCGGCACCTTCGAGGCCGCGGCCGCCGTCCTGAACGTAACGCCGTCGGCGGTCAGCCAGCGCATCCGACAGTTGGAACGCTGTGCGGGAACGGTGCTGTTGCGCCGGACCAAACCGGCCGGCACGACGGCGGCCGGCGACGTGCTGCTGCGTCTGGCCCGGCAGCTGGAGGCGCTGTCCGCGGACGCCGCGCTCGGGCTCCGGGGAGCCACCGGGGGGCCCGGCGCGGACCGTGCGCGCCTCGCGATCGCGGTCAACGCGGATTCCCTCGCGACGTGGTTCGAGGGCGTCCTCGCGGACATGGCCGCGGACGCGGACCTGGAGCTCGAGGTGCTCCGCGAGGATGAGGGGATCTCGGCCGAACACCTGCGCACGGGCCGGGTCATGGCCGCCGTCACCACCAGTGACCGGCCGATCCAGGGGTGCACCTCCGAGCTGCTCGGAACGCTGGAGTACCACGCCATGGCCACGCCGGAGTTCGCCGCCCGGTGGTTCGGGCCCGCGCGGACGGCGCGGGCCGGCGGCGGCCATCCGCTCGAGCGGGCCCCGGTGGTCCACTACGACCGCAGCGACGGACTGCAGTGGGGCGTCGTCCGTGGCGTCGCCGGCGCGGAAGCCTCCCCGCCGTCGCACTACGTCCCCGATTCGGCCCTGTTCGTCCGCGCCGTGGCCGCCGGGCTGGGATGGGGGATGGTGCCCGCCGGGCAGGCCCCGGACGACGGCTCGCTGGTCATGCTCGACGACGCGTGGTCGCGCCCCGTGCGCCTCTACTGGCAGCGCTGGAAGATCGAGACTCCCGCGTTGTCGCGCGTCTCGGCCGTGGTGTCCCGCGCCGCGTCCCAGTGGCTGGGCCTCGGTTAGACCGCAGCGACGAGGTGCGGATATTCCGCGGAACGGTCCTGGAACTCGAGGATGGCCGGATTGGCGACTTCGCCGTCGCGGATCTCGATCGCGCGCCGGATGGTCTCGCTCGCGTCCCATCCCGCGGGACCCTCGAGCACGGGGCGCAGGAACGGCATCAGCGCCTCGCTGACCTCCCACGTCGCGGAGTTCCACAGGTACGACGGCGTGTGGTCCACGCCGTAGTAGTGGATGTGGTCGCCGACATCGAACATCGGATCCTGGAAGCTGGTGGGCCGGGCCCAACTGAACCCCATGCCCTCGTCGCAGGATACGTCCACGATCAGGCTGCCCGGCCGGAACTCCGCCAGGTCCTCCTCGTTGAGGTAGGTCAGCGGCGCGTTAGGGTCCTGCAGTGTGCAGTTCACGATGATGTCGTGCTCCGCCAGATACGGGGCCAACGGCAGGCGCCCGCGGTCCGTGATGACCTGGCTGAGGTACGGGGCCTCGTCGGCGTGGTCGAACTGCGTGATCCGCACGGAGTGGATGGGGGACCCGACGGCGGCCACGCCGCGGCTGGTGAGGACCTCGACGTCGTGCACGCCATGCGCGCTCAGCGCGGTCACGGCGCCGCGCGCGGTGGCGCCGAACCCGATGACGACGGCGGTGAGCCGGCGACCGTAGACGCCGGTGGTGCCGATCAGCTCGAGAGCGTGGAGCACCGAGCAGTAGCCGGCCATCTCGTTGTTCTTGTGGAACACGTGCAGGCCGAACCCGCCGTCGGACGCCCAGTGGTTCATGGCCTCGAACGCGATCAGCGTCAGCCGCTTGTCGATGGCCAGCTGCGTGACGGCGCGGTCCTGGACGCAGTGCGGCCAGCCCCAGAGGATCTGGCCGTCGCGCAGCTCGGCCAGATCCTCCGGCTGCGGCTTCGGCAGCAGGACGACGTCGGCCTCCGCGATCAGTTCCGCCCGGCTGGCCAGGCGCCAGACCAGCGGCTCGAGCTGTGCGTCCGAGATGCCGAAACGCTCACCGTACCCGTGCTCCAGGATCATGCGCCCGCGCAGGTCCGCGTCGATGCGCTCCAAATGGAGCGGGTGGATGGGCAGCCGGCGTTCATCGGCCTTGCGCGTGGTGGCCAGGATGCCGATGCTCAGGAGCGACACGGGTGCTCAGCGCTTCTTGGTGACGGTGACGATCTCCGAGGCCGCGGCGCCGGCCGCCTTGGCCTTCTTGTCGTTGCGCTTTTCCTTGATGGACTTGGCGGCGACCTTTTTGGCGGACGACTTGTTGGGGGATTTGTTGGCCATGGTGAGCTCCTCGCGGAAGCAAGTGCTACTGCTTCCTTACAGGAGCAAAAGTTGCTCCCTATCGTTGAGAATACGGCACCGCACCCGGACAACGTGCCGTGGCTAGGATGGACGGCGATGGAAAACCCAACGCTGACCCCCAAGCCGACGCGCGCACCCCGGGCGCTGACCGAGGTCCTCAAGCCCTTCGTCGTCGCGGCGTTCGTCGCGCTGCATCCCGGACGCATTCTGTGAAACACAGTCTCCCGGAGACGGACCTGACGGTATCCACGGCGGCCGGCGCGGTGCGCGGGACGATGATCGGCGCCGGCGCTGCCGGTGGTGGCGACCGTGCCGGTGGCGCCGACGGCAGCGTGCGGACGTGGCGCGGCATTCCCTATGCCGCGCCACCGGTCGGACCCCTGCGCTTCCGCGGACCGCAACCGGTGGCTCCGTGGTCCTCGGTGCGCGCCGCCACCCGTTTCGGCGACGCGCCGCCGCAGCTCGTCCGGTCGCGCAACGTGGGCGCCGGCCGGCATCCCGTCAGCGAGGACTGCCTCACCATCAACGTGACCGCCCCGGCCGACCCCGGGTCCGAACCCCTGCCGGTGATCGTGTGCCTCTACGGGGGCGGGTTCCTGATCGGCTCCTCGGCGGCGCCGGTGTACGGCGGCGGGCGGCTCGTCGCCGCCGGCGGCGTCGTCTACGTGTCGCTGAACTACCGCGTGGGCGCCCTGGGCTTCCTGGACCTCACGAGCTACGCGGACGAATCGCACCCCTTCGAGTCCAACGTGGGCCTGCGCGACCAGCTCGCCGGACTGCGGTGGGTCCGGGACAACATCGCGGCCTTCGGCGGCGACCCGGACAACGTGACGCTCCTGGGGCAGTCGGCCGGAGGCACGTCCGTGTTGACCCTGATGGCGGTGCCCCCGGCGGCCGGGCTGTTCCACCGCGCCGTCGCGCTCAGCCCGGCACCGGCGTCGGTCTATGGTTCCGAACGCCACGCGGCCTGGGCCCGGACGTTCGTGCGGACGCTGGGGATCGACGACGAGGACGCGGCCCGCGCGCTGACCCACCTGCCGTGGCGCGAGCTCGTGGGCGCGCTGGACAAGCTCTCGCCGTGGCTCGGCCGGGCGGTGAACCGCGACCCGATGCCGGCGTCGCCCGTGGTGGACGGGGACTTCCTGCCCCGGCGCGTCATTGACGCCTTCCAAACCGGCACCGCGCACCGCGTGCCGCTGATCGTGGGCAGCACCGCCCGCGAGGGCGCGCTCTTCCGCTACCTCAACGCGCTTCCTACGTCGCCGCAGCGGATCGAGCAATCGATCCTGCAGTCCGAACCCGACGCGTGGGACCGGATCCGCGCCGGCTACCCGCGGTTCCCGCGGCGGGACGCGGTGATCGACATGGTCGGCGACGGCATCTTCTGGCACCCCGGCGTGCAGATCGCGCAGGCGCACTCGCGGTTCGCCCCCGTGTGGTCCTACCGCTACGACTTCGACACGCCCGCCCTCCGCCTCGCCGGCCTGGGCGCCACCCATGGGACGGACCTGCCGGCGCTGTTCGGCGAACTCGAAACGGACACCGGGCGGTTCTTCACGCTGCTCGGCGGCCGGGAGGAGGCGGCCCGGCTCAGCGCCCGGTACCAGGGTGCGCTGCTGGACTTCGCCCGGCACGGCGACCCGGGCGGCGGCTGGCCCACGTACGACGACGTCGCGCGCCGCGTGCGTATCTTCGACACCGAGGACCGCATCGAGTCGGATCCCCGCCGCGGGCGTCGCCTCGCCTGGGGCGACTACCGGGGCTTCCTGTAGAAAGGGAGGCATGACGGAAACAGATCCCGCCGCGCCGCGGCCCTTCGAGGCCGCGCTCCAACTGCGCTGGTCGGACCAGGACCTCAACGGACACGTGAACAACGCCCGCATCGTGACGCTGATGGAGGAGTCCCGCGTGCTGTGGACCCGTTCCCTGGCGGTGAATCCCGCGGCCGCGGGAGGGGTTGTGGTCGCCTCGCTGACCGTCGACTACCGTCGCCAGGTGGACTACGGGCCGGAGCTAACCGTGCGGGTGGCCGTGGAGCGCGTCGGGACGAAGTCGTTCACCGTGCGGCACGTCGGGGTGCAGTCCGGAGAGGTCGCCTTCGAGGGTTCCTCCGTGATGGTCGCGATGGAAGCCGGCGGCAGGTCCTCGCGGGCGTTGACGGAGCAGGAGCGGGCGGTGCTCCGGGAGCATCTCCCGCCGGCGCCCGGGAACTGACGCGACGGCGGGGACCGGGCGCCGGCGGCGCTAACCGGACCGGCGGCGGGCGCCCGGTGGAGCGGCGGCGATCCGGAGCGGGCCCCTGGCCGTGCGGCCGTCCACCACCTCGCCGCGTTGCATCACGACCACCACGCCCTCGTCGGCCAGGGCGAACGCCGCCTCGCGCACCTCGGGCATCAGGCGGCGCCATTCGCTTTCGCCCGTGGCCCTCGCGACCTCGGACGGGCAGAAGGTCTTCCCCGCTGCGCGCGAGCGCGCGAACTCGACGACCAGAGCGCGGAGCCCGGAGTCGTCCATGGTGCCCCCTTCGTTGGAAACTGGCATCATCCTCGCATGGACAGCGAACCGGAGGACAGCGAACCGGACCGGTTCTTCGTCCACGGCGGACGGCGGTGGCGCCGCGCCGACCCGAGCCTCCCGGACGCCGTGCGCCGTGAGCTGCTATCACACCTGGGCCGGGCGCGGGCCGACGTGAAGAAACAGAAGCAGGCGGACCATCGGGCGGCGCTCGCCGCTGCCCGCCGCAGGGTTCAGGCGGCCAAGGAGGGACTGGGGGAGCGCGGAGAGCCGTGGTGGGAGCAGTCGCCCGAGGACCGCAGGAGGCGGTGGAACGCGGCACTCGAGGCGCTGGCAGCGCCGCCGTCGTCTGCGCCGCCGTCGTGACCGCCGCCGCGGGGACGCGCGCTACGCCGGGACGGGCTGGCAGGACGGGCAGAAGTAGATGATGCGCTCCGCCGCGCCTGGTGAGCCCGGGCCCGGCGCCTCGCCCAGGTCCGCCCGTTGGATCCGGCTCCGGCACCGCTTGCAGGCCCGGTGTTCGCGCCCGTAGACCCAGGTGGCGGCGTCGCCGGCCGCGGGTCCACCCGTGGTGCTGCGCCGGCTACGATCCTTGTTGGCCTCCAGGAGGGTCTTCGAGAGCGCGACGATCTTCGCCAGGTTTCCCACGGAACCGACGGGCGTCGCCGGGTGGACGCCCGCCAGGAAGCAAATGTCGCTGCGGAAGACGTTGCCGATCCCGGCCAGGTTCCGCTGGTCCAGCAGGGCGACGCCGACGGCCCGCCCGGGCGCCCCCCGCAGCAGCTCCAGCGCACGGCCGGCGTCCCAGTCCGGTCCCAAGAGGTCGGGACCGAGGTGGCCGACCATGTCCTCCTCCTCGGCCGTGGGGCGCACCTCCAGCAGCCCCAGCGAAAAGCCGACGGCGGCGTGGTTCCGCGTTCGCAAGACGCAGCGGGCCGTGTGGGCGGGCCTGCGCCAGCGTTCGAAGGCGCCGTCCGGCGCGCGCCCGTAGACGTGCCACGTGCCCTCCATTTTGAGGTGCGAATGAATGGTGTGGCCGCCCGCGCGGATCAGCAGGTGCTTTCCGCGGGACAGGACCGCCGAGACGGTTTCGCCGGAGAGGTCCGCCACGGCATACCTGGGGACGCGGAAGTCCGTCGACTCCAGCACGCGCCCCTGGATCGCCGCACGCAGGACGGCGGCCTGCCGGTAGACGGTGTCTCCCTCGGGCATCGGGTCCCCCCCTCCGGTCGTTCCGCCGGGTGCGGACACCAGCCAAGGGTACGACGCCGAAAAGGGCGGCCGCGGCGCAAGGCCGGGACCACCCTTTTTCGGCGCCTCTGCGGACGACCTCCTGTGTCGGGGACTACGCGGCCGCGGGGAGCACGAACGCGGAGTCGATGTTGATGGTGACCTTGTCGCCCACCAGGACGCCGCCGGCTTCGAGCGCCGCGTTCCAGGTGATGCCGAAGGCCTTGCGGGAGATCTGCGTGGTGGCGGAGAAACCGGCGCGGGTGGCGCCGAACGGATCGACGGCGACGCCGCCGAACTCGACGTCGAACGTCACCGGGAGGGTGGTGTCCTTGATGGTCAGGTCGCCGGTGAGCTGGAACTCCTCGGTGGTGCCGGTGGCTCCGGTGGACTTGAAGGTCATGTTCGGGAACTGCTCGACGTCGAAGAAGTCGGCGCTCTTGACGTGGCCGTCGCGGTTGTCGTCGTTGGAGTCGAAGGAGGCGGTCTTCACGACGGCCCCGACGGAGGAGGTCTCGAGGGAGTCGCCGACGACCAGCGTGGCGTCCGACTCGGTGAACTGGCCGCGCACCTTGCTGATACCGGCGTGGCGGACGGTGAAGCCGACCTCGGTGTGGGCCTGGTCGAGGTTCCATGTGCCGGGGGTGAAGTTGATCGTCATGGTGACTCCTTCTGTTGGGTACCGGCTGGGACCGGAATTTGTATGCTTATACATATAGTTTTGCACGGATAGATTGAAGTGTCAATGAATTGCGGGAAAATTCTGCCCTACGTTTCGGTGGCGTGCGGGGGGCTCACAGGGAACGCGCCACACGCGCCGGATTGCCGACGACGACCGTGTTGGCCGGCACGTCCTTCGTGACCACGGCGCCGGCGCCGACGATGCTGTTTTCCCCGACCGCGACTCCGGGCAGGATGGTGGCGCCGCCCCCGATCCACACGTTGTCGCCGATGGTGATCGGCCTCGCGGCCTCCAGCTTGTCCCTGCGCGGCTGCGGCTCCAGGGGATGAGTGGGCGTCAGCAGTTGGACGTTGGGCCCGATCTGGCAGTCCTCGCCGATGGTGATGGGGGCGACGTCGAGTGCCGTGAGGTTGTAGTTGACGAACGTGCGCGCGCCGATCGAAATGCGGGTCCCGTAGTCGACGAAGAGCGGCGGCTTGACCTCCGCACCTTCTCCGAGGTTCCCGATCAGTTCGGCGAGGATGGGCCGGGCCGCGGCGGCGTCGCGGGCGTAGGCGGCCAGGTAGTCGTTGGCCAGGCGGACCGCGCGCTGGGCCTCGCGCGCACTGTCCGGATCGTCGGCGATGTAGAGGTCGCCCGCCAGCATGCGTTCACGGTTGGTCCGGGGGTCGCCCGCGAAGTAGTCGGCCATGGTTAAGACCGTACACACGCGGGCGCTCAGGTGGGGCGGGGCAGCGGCACCAGCTCCACGTCGCGGAGCCGGCCCGCATCGGCGACGGCCGTCATGTAGGTGCACACCGGCTGGCGGCGCCGGTCCGTCGGCGATCCGGGGTTGAGCAGGCGAAGACCCCCCGGTGCCGTGGTGTCCCACGGGATGTGGCTGTGCCCGAACACGAGGACGTCAACATCGGGAAAGAGCGCGGCGCAGCGCCTCTCGCGACCGGTGGCGGCACCCGTTTCGTGGACCATGGCGAAGCGGACGCCCTCGATGTCCACCCGGGCCACCTCCGGCAGGCGCGCGCGCAACCCGCCGCCGTCGTTGTTGCCCCAGACGCCGACCATCCGGGCGGATCGCCGTTCCAGCTCGTCCAGCGTGGCGGTGTCCACCCAGTCTCCGGCGTGGAAGACGACGTCGGCCGCCTCGACCGCCTCCCACAGCTCCGGGGGAAGGGCCTTGGCCCGCTTGGGCAGGTGGGTGTCCGCGACGAGGAGGAGGCGCTGGCTCATGCGGGCATCCTCTCACGCCCGCACCCCGGCGTTTCGCCTGAGGTAGATGCCCCACCCCGCGTTTCGACTGAGGTAGATGCTCGAATCGGGCCCGAATCCGACATCTACCTTCGTCGAAACGGGAGGGGAGGGCATCTGGGTCCGTCGAAAGGTGCCGGGTGCGGGACCTAGACTGCAGCAGTGAGACAATTCCTGGCGACCGTGGGTCCCGCGTTGGACCTGCTGGGCTGGGTCACGCTGTTCGGTGCGGTCACCTTCTTCGCCTGGGCCTGGCTGGCCGGCCGCGGAATGCGGCACTGGCGAGTGGCCGTGGCCCGCGTCGCGACCATGGACGGCGAGCGCTGCGTGGTCTGGGAAGCGTCCGACGGCGCGCCCGTCACCCGCCGTCTGGCCGAGGACCAGCTGCCGGGGGTCGGGGACGGCGAAGCGGCCACAGTCTACCAGCGCGGCACGGGCAGGATGCATTGGAGGACGACGCCCCCGGAGAACCATGCGGGCCTGTTGCGGGTGATCGGCTGGGCGATGTTCGGCCTGGCCGTCGCGGCCAACGCCCTCGGACTGCTGGACGCGGCGCTTCTCGACGGCGTGTAGGGCGTCGGCGGACCGGCACGCGGCCCCGCGATCTTCCCGCTACCTTCCCGTGCGAGACCGGGTGGGGCAGACTCGGGGGTGTGGGCCGGCGCGGTCCCCGAATGAACCCCAGGGTGGAGGGAGCCGCAGCATGGCCAGAGTCGTACTGGTCGCGGGAGCGTCGCGCGGCATCGGCCGGGCGGTCGCTGAGGCCTTCGCCGCCGCGGGCGACGTCGTCGCCGCCCACTATTCGTCCAACCGGGCAGCCGCGGAGGCGACCACGGCAGCCCTGCCGGGCCGGGGGCATCTGAGCGTGGGCGGGGACCTGACCGATCCGGACCGGGCGCTCGGCATCGTGGAGGAGACGGTCCGCCGGGCCGGCCGGGTCGACGTGCTCGTCAATTGCGCCGCGGCCGCCATGGTTCCGCATCCGGTCGCCTCCACCGACTACGACGCATGGCGCGCGGCCTGGAAATCCACGCTGGACGTGAACCTCGTGGGGGCGGCCAACCTCGCGTACTGCGCGGCGCGGCAGATGATCGCGCAGGGCGACGGCGGCAGCATCGTCAACATCGGTTCCCGCGGGGCGTTCCGCGGCGAGCCGGAGCACCCGGCGTACGGGGCCAGCAAGGCGGCGCTGCACGCGATGGGCCAGTCGCTGGCCGTGTCCCTGGCCCCGCACAACATCTCCGTGACCTCGGTGGCACCCGGGTTCGTCGCCACCGAACGGACGGCGGACCGGTTGGCCGGCCCGGAGGGCGAAGGCATCGTGGCCCAGAACCCGATGGGACGCGTCGCGAGCCCCGCGGAGGTGGCCACGGCGGTCCACTACCTCGCCTCGGGCGGGGCGGTCTGGGCCACCGGCGCCATCCTGGACCTCAATGGCGCGTCGCACCTGAGGACGTGATGGACGACGTCGGCGGGTAGGGGGACGGGCGGCCGCGCGCGACCACGGACGTCCCCCAGTTGGCCTTCGAGGTCAAGGCGGAGCAGGTCGAGGTGGTCTCGCCGCCGGCGCTCGAGGTTGCGCGATTGGAGGAGGAGATCCGTCTGGGCCGGCGCATCGCCGCGGAGGCCGCTGTCGCGGCGGGCGCCACCGGAGCGGCGTTGGGGACGTCGCCGTTCCACGATCCGGCCCACCGGGTTCGCGAGCTACCGCTACCAGGCCTGGGGCAGGTGGCCGATGACGGGTCCCAGCGACGTGTTCGGGTCAGTTGCGGGTTACCGCGAGCGCATCGGACGGCTGATGGAGTCGGGCGTCCCGCTAGACGAGGGGATGCTGTATTTCGACGCCCGCTTCTCCGCCCGCGTCCCCACCGTCGAGGTGCGCGTCGCCGACGTCTGCCCGGACGCCTCGCACGCGGCGACGATTGCCGGCGTCGTCCGCGCCCTCGTCGAAACGGCCGCCCGCGATTGGCGCTCCGGACGCGAAGCCGTCCCCGCGCCGTCGGACGTGCTGCGCGTCTGGCAGTTCCAGGCCAGCCGGTCCGGACTGTCCGGCGACCTCGTCGACGCGTAGCTCGCGTCCTTCGAACGCCGCGGCGATCTGGCGGACGTCGTCGCCGACGCGGTGGCCCGAACACTGGGGGACGCGGACTCCTGAACGCGTACAGGACCTTGGACAGGAAGGCCTTGGTGCGCCCGTGCCGCGGGTCGTTCAGGACCTGCCGGGGATCGCCGGACTACTGGGCCCCTGGAAGGCTTCCGGGCCTCTTGTTTTGGGCCCGGCGCTAGTGGCGGAGCCCACTGCGGTCATCGTACGCCCGCGTGGCGCACGCCACTGGCACGCGACACTCGTGGACTCCGTTCCCCGGTGGTATTCTGAAAGTTCGAAACTATGTTCTAAGGGGGTGGGTGGCGTGTTCGGAGTGGACCCCGCGCCGCGCGGCGCGCCGGACCCGGAGGACGGCGCGCCGGGCGAGGCGACCGGCTTCCCCTCGCCCGCGCGCGACTACCTCCAGGGCGGGATCGACCTCAACCGCCACCTGATCCGCGACCGCACCTGCACGTTCGTCATGCGGGTCGCCGGGAACTCGATGGCCGCCGCCGGCATCTCCGACGGCGACGAGTTGATCGTGGACCGCTCGCTCGCCCCGCGCGACGGGTCCGTCGTCGTCGCGGTCCTCGACGGCGAGCTGGTGGTGCGCCGCCTGAGGCTCACCGGGCGCGGCGCGCGGCTGGACACGGACGACGGCGGCCCGGGCACCGAACTCGCGGAGCTGGCGGACCTGACGGTCTGGGGCGTCGCGACCCGCTGCCTGCACCATGTCTGACGGGGAGCGGTTCGAGGACCGGGCCGGGGCGCGGCCGCGGGAACAGATCGCGCTGGTGGACGTCAACAACTTCTACGTCTCGTGCGAGCGCGTCTTCGATCCGTCGCTGGAGGGACGCCCCGTCGTCGTCCTCTCCAACAACGACGGCTGCGTGGTGGCGCGCTCGGCCGAGGCCAAGGCGCTGGGCATCAAGACGGGGACCCCGTGGTTCCAGATCTCGGCGTCCGCCGCGTCGTGGGGGCTGGTGGCACGCTCGAGCAACTACGAGCTGTACGGCGACCTGTCGGCGCGGGTGATGGAGGTGATCGGGCGCTTCGGCGTCTGGCAGGAGGTCTACTCGATCGACGAGTCGTTCCTGGGGTTGGCCGGTTCGGCGGCGGACCCCGTGGAGGCGGAGTCGCGGCTGTTGGAGACGGCGCGGACCGTCCGGGCCGCCGTCGCTCGGCACGTCGGCGTTCCGGTGTGCGTCGGGATCGCGCCGACGAAGACGCTCGCCAAGTTCGCGAACCACATCGCGAAGAAGAACCCGAACATGGGCGGCGCCTGCTCGCTGGCCTCGCTGCCGGCGCGGGAGGTGGAGCGCATCCAGTCGCGCGTGCCGGTGACGGAGCTCTGGGGCGTGGGTGCGCGGACCGGCGCGCGGCTCAACGCGATCGGGGTGGACACCATCGGCGACCTGAGGGCCGCGGATCCGCTGGCCATCCGGAAGCGCTTTTCCGTGGTGCTGCAGCGTACCGTCCTGGAGCTCAATGGGACGCCCTGCATCCCCCACGCGGACGAGCGCGCCGACAAGCAGCAGATCATCTTCTCCCGCTCCTTCTCCACGCCGGTCACCAGCGCCGAGGAGATGGATCAGGTCATGGCCGTCTACGCCCAGCGCGGGGCGGCCCGGCTGGCCGCCCAGGGACAGCGGGCCTCGGTGCTGACGGTGACCGCGGGGACCAGCCGCTTCGCCGCGGGAACCGCGTCCTTCCCGTCCGTCAGCGTTCCGCTGCCGGAACCCACGAACGATCCCATCGCCCTCACCCGCGCCGCGGTGGCCGCCATGCGCGGCCGGCTCGAGCCCGGCGCGTCCTACCTGCGCGCCGGCGTGATGTTCTCCGGGCTCTCGCGCGACGTCGCCGGCGGGGGGCAGGAGCTGCTGGACATCTTCGGCGCCGGGAACGGGGACAAGCACGTCGGCGACCTGCTCGGCAACGTCCGCGCCAAGTTCGGCGAGGCGGCGATCGGCCTGGGCCAGGGTGGGCTGGCGGCACCGGCGTCGTGGTCCATGAAAAGGGAGTTCTCCTCCCCGAAGTACACCACCGAGTGGGCCGACCTCCCCGTGGTGCGCGCCTGACGCATCCGACGCCGCCGCGGCCTGTGCAGGGGCCGCTATCCGGCATAGGCTGGGGCTGCAATGGGGGCACGTCTCTTGGGGAGCGAGCGCATGGATCACTATGGGGTATTGGGCGTCGCCAAGACGGCGACGACGGCGGAGGTCAACCGGGCCGCGCGCGAGGCGCTCTGGTCGGGGGACGCCAAGGACATCGACCGGCAGCGAAGCATCATGAACGCGTGGTTCACGCTGCGCAGCGCCAAGCGCCGCAAGGCCTACGAAGGGTGGCTGGCGGGGCACGACGGCGGGGAGCCGCGGCCGCTGCACCCCGCCTGAGCGGGGCCCGACCGAAGGATTCCCCAACTGTCGGTGCCGCGGCCTAGGCTCGTGGCGATGGCATCGGTGGAAACGTTGGGGGAGTAGCCCGTGGGCACAACAGGCGGAGCCAGGCAGTCCGTGTGGGTCAAGGCGCTCACGGGGTCGCTGGCGGTGCTGTTCGTCGGCGGCATCGTCTCGCAGGCCGCGGCGGATGCGCCGGAAGAATTGCCGACGGCGGAACCTTCCGCGCCGTCCACCGCGCCCGCGACTCCGACCGAGCCGGTGCCAGCGACGCCGACCGAGCCGGTGCCAGCGGCGGAGTCGGCGCTGGCCGTGTTGGCGGGGCTGCCCGTCAAGGGGCGGGCCCCGAAGACGGACTATTCGCGGGAGCAGTTCGGGCGGGCGTGGTTGGACGTGGACCGGAACGGCTGCGACACGCGAAACGACATGCTCGGCGCCCAGCTGACCGACATCGTCTACACCAACCACGTGCCGTGCAAGGTGGAGACCGGCACGCTCGCCGACCCTTACACGGGCTCCACCCTCTGGTTCCAGCGCGGACAGGCGACGAGTTCCCAGGTGCAGATCGACCACATCGTTGCCCTGTCCGACGCCTGGCAGAAGGGCGCCCAGCAGCTGGACGGGGGACGGCGCGCGGCCCTGGCCAACGATCCCTTGAACCTACAGGCGACGTATGGCCCCACGAACGCCGCGAAGGGGGCCTCGGACGCGGCTTCGTGGCTGCCGCCGAACAAGTCGCACCGCTGCCTGTATGTGGCCCGGCAGGTCGGCGTCAAACACAAGTACGGGCTCTGGGTGACGTCCGCCGAACACGACGCGATCTCCCGGGTGCTGGCGACCTGCGAAGGGCAGCGCGTCCCGGCCGCGGCGTTCGCGGCCGTGGTTCCGGCGCCCCCGTCCCCGCCCCCGTCACCGGCGCCGTTGTCGTCGGGCGTGCCCGAAGCGGAGACGGGCGTCTCCTTCGAAAACTGCGCTGCCGTTCGCGCGGCGGGCGCCGACCCGATCCGCATCGGCGACCCGGGCTTCTCCACCAAGTTCGACGGCGACGGGGACGGCGTCGGGTGCGAATAGGACGGGTATCCGGCAAACGGTCCCGGGCCGGCGCGACCGCGCCGACGTGGCTCTCGGGCGTTGCCCGTGGTCGACCTCTTGGGATTTAGTAGGAAGTCCGAGTATATTCACTCTGGAAGATGGCGTGGGTCACATCTGGCCTTGATGCCGCTTCGACCACCACCGGCGCAAAGGAGCACTCCACCATGGTTCGCGAGCTAACGCACTACATTGACGGACAGCATGCCGAAGGCGGCTCCGGACGCTTCGGCGACGTCTACGATCCGTGCACCGGCCAGGTCCAGGCGAGGGTGCCGCTTGCCACCGCCGAGGAAGTCCGCAACGCCGTTTCCAGTGCGGAAAAGGGCCAGATTGGCTGGGCCGCCATGAACCCGCAGCGCCGCGGCCGGATCCTGCTCAAGTTCGTCGACCTGGTCAACCAGAACATCGACGAGCTCGCCACGCTGCTGTCATCTGAGCACGGTAAGACGTTCCCCGACGCGAAGGGGGACATCCAGCGGGGGATCGAGGTCGTCGAGTTCGCCGCGGGCGCCCCGCACCTGCTCAAGGGCGAGTTCTCGGACAGTGCCGGGACCGGCGTCGACGTCCACTCCCTGCGCCAGCCCCTCGGCGTCGTCGCCGGGATCACGCCCTTCAACTTCCCCGCCATGATCCCGCTGTGGAAGGCCGGCCCGGCGCTCGCCGCGGGCAACTCCTTCATTCTCAAGCCGTCCGAGCGTGACCCCTCCGTGCCGCTGCGGCTCGCGGAGCTCTTCACGGAGGCGGGGCTGCCCGCGGGCGTCTTCAACGTCGTCAATGGCGACAAGGAAGCGGTCGACGCGTTGTTGGAGGATCCGCGCGTCCAGGCCGTCGGCTTCGTGGGGTCCACGCCCATTGCGCAGTACATCTACGCCACCGCGGCCGCCAACGGCAAGCGCGCCCAGTGCTTCGGCGGCGCCAAGAACCACATGGTGATCATGCCGGACGCGGATCTGGACATGGCGGCGGACGCCCTCATGGGCGCGGGGTTCGGGTCCGCCGGTGAACGCTGCATGGCGATCTCGGTGGCGGTGCCGGTCGGCAAGGCCACCGGCGACGCGCTCGTGGCCAAGCTTCAGGAGCGGGTCGCCGGACTGAAGGTCGGGCACAGCCTGGCCGAGGACTCCGACTTCGGCCCGGTCGTCGCGGCGTCGGCCAAGGAACGCATCGAGGGCTACATCCAGGCCGGCGTCGACGCGGGCGCCACGCTGCTGACCGACGGCCGTGGCCTCGAGGTTGACGGTTACGCGGACGGGTTCTGGGTGGGCCCCACCCTCTTCGACAACGTCACCGAGGACATGTCGATCTACCGCGAGGAGATCTTCGGGCCGGTGCTGAGCGTGCTCCGGGCGGAAAACTACGACGAGGCCCTGCGCCTGTGCAGCGAGCACGAGTTCGGCAACGGCGTGGCCATCTTCACCCGCGACGGAGACTCCGCCCGCGACTTCGCCAGCCGCGTCCAGGTGGGCATGGTCGGCATCAACGTCCCGATTCCGGTGCCGATCGCCTACTACACGTTCGGCGGTTGGAAGGCCTCCGGGTTCGGGGACCTCAACCAGCACGGGGCGGACGCCTTCCGCTTCTACACGAAGACCAAGACCGTCACCACCCGCTGGCCTTCGGGCATCCGCACGGGTGCCAGCTTCGTGATGCCGGAAGGCAGCTGATGACGGCGGACCAGACGGAGGTTCCGGCGGCGGATGTCCCGGCGCCGGAGATATTGTTCGAACGCCGCGGCCGGCTGGGCATTGTCACGCTCAACCGGCCCCGGGCGGTGAACGCGCTGACCGCCGACATGGCGGCGGCGATGCTGGATCAACTCACGCGCTGGGCAGGGGACGACGCCGTGGCCACCGTCCTCGTGCGCGGCGCCGGCGACCGGGGTCTTTGCGCCGGCGGCGACATCGTCGCCATCTACCGGGACATGCTCGACGGGGGCGACGCCACGGCCGCGTTCTGGGCCGTGGAGTACCGGCTCAATGCCCTGATCGCCGCCTATCCCAAGCCGTATGTGGCGTTCATGGATGGGCTGGTGCTCGGCGGCGGGGTGGGCGTCTCCGCCCACGGCTCGGTCCGGGTGGTCACCGAGCGCACCCGCACGGGGATGCCGGAAACCACCATCGGCCTGGTGCCCGACGTCGGCGGCACCCTGTTGCTGTCCCGTTCGCCGGGGGAGTCCGGCACCCACGCGGCCCTCACCGGGGCGCACCTGAACGGTGCCGACGCCCTGTTCCTGGGCCTCGCGGACCATTTTGTTCCGTCCGCGAGCCTGGCGGAGCTCGCCGAGGCGCTGGAGACCGAGCCCGCGGACGCCGCGGTCGGCCGGTACGCCAGCCGGGCCCCGGCGTCGAACCTCGCGGGGCAGCGGGGATGGATCGACGCCTGCTATGCGAGCGACGACGTCGAGGAGATCCTGCGCCGGCTGCGGGCCTCCGGCGCGGAAACCGACGGGGCGTCCGCCGAAACCGCGGACACCATCGAAGCGAAGTCCCCGACCGCCGTGAAGGTGGCACTGGAGTCGCTGCGCCGCGTCCGGGGACTGGGCCTCGAAGAGGCGCTGGAGCAGGAGTACCGCGTGGGCCTGCGGTTCCTCGCCGGTCCGGACTTCCGCGAGGGGATCCGCGCCCAGGTGGTGGACAGGGACCGCAACCCGCGCTGGCGGCCGGCCACGCTGGCCGACGTCGGACGCCACGACGTTGAACGGTACTTCGCGCCGCTGGGCGACCGCGAACTCAAGCTTTCGAAGGAGCACGACCATGCCTGAACCAATGATCCCCGCGGCCAACCCGAGCGGGGCCCCGGCCGGCGCCGTGGCCTTCCTGGGACTCGGCCACATGGGAGGCCCGATGGCCGTCAACCTCGTGGGGGCCGGCTACACCGTAAACGGCTTCGACGTGGTTCCGGCCGCGCTGGACGCCGCCCGGGCACACGGCATCGCCACCGCCGACACCGCGACGGCGGCCGTGGCGGGAGCCGGCGTCGTCATCACCATGCTGCCCAGCGGCAGGCACCTGCTCGATGCCTACCGCGGGACCGGGAGCGAGCCGGGCCTGCTGGCCAGCGCGGCACCGGGAACGCTCTTCCTGGACTGCTCCACGATCAACGTGGACGAAGCCCGGGAAGCCGCGGAACTGGCGCGCCATGCCGGGCACGGGGCCGTGGACGCCCCGGTCTCCGGAGGCGTCGTGGGCGCCGAGGCGGGCACCCTGACGTTCATGGTGGGGGCGCTTGCGGAGGACTTCGAAGCGGTCAGGCCGCTGCTCGAGGTGATGGGCCGGCGCGTGGTCCACTGCGGGGAACACGGGGCTGGACAGGCCGCCAAAATCTGCAACAACATGATCCTCGGCATTTCCATGATCGCGGTGAGCGAGGCGTTCGTGCTGGGCGAAAAGCTGGGTTTGACGCACCAGGCGCTCTTCGACGTGGCGTCCGCCGCCTCGGGGCAGTGCTGGGCGCTGACCACGAACTGCCCCGTTCCCGGTCCCGTGCCGGCAAGCCCGGCAAACCGCGACTACCAGCCCGGATTCGCGGGATCCCTCATGGCCAAGGACCTCAAGCTGGCCCTCAACGCGCTCGAAAGCGCGGGCGTCGCGGCAAGGCTCGGTCCGTTGGCCCACGAAATCTACGAAGGCTTCGCCTCGAACGGCGGCGCCGGCCGGGACTTTTCCGGGATCATCACCGAAATCCGGAGCAACTCGGAACGCCCTTCGTTGTAGGGCGCCTCCCGGCCGGCACGCAAAGGGCCGAAACACCTCCTTTGGGAGGTACTTGGATGTCCATGCTTCTCAATACCGTGAACTGAGTCACATCACGTGCACCGAGGCTGACATCAAAGGAGATCGCCATGACCTCAGTTCCACCGGTTACAACGGCTGTCGCGCAGGCGCCCCCCAGTCCCAAGACCCTCCGCAAGGTCGCGTTCGCCAGCGCGGCGGGAACCACGATCGAGTTCTACGACTTCTTCATCTACGGCACGGCCGCGGCGTTGGTCTTCCCGGTGGTCTTCTTCCCCGCCCTCGGCACGGCCGCGGGCACGGTGGCCTCCTTCGCCACCTTCGCCGTCGCCTTCTTTGCCCGGCCCGTCGGAGCCATCATCTTCGGCCACTACGGCGACCGGATCGGGCGGAAAAAGACCCTGATCACCACGCTGCTGATGATGGGCACCGCCACCGTCATGATCGGCCTCATCCCGGACGCCAACACGATCGGCATCGCGGCGCCCATACTGCTGGTGGCGCTTAGATTCATCCAGGGACTTTCCGTCGGCGGCGAATGGGCCCGAGCGGCGCTCCTCGTGGCCGAATACGCGCCGAAGGGCAAGCGCGGGCTGTTCGGATCGTTCCCGCAACTCGGTCCGTCCGTGGCCTTCGCCTTGGCCAGCGGCACGTACCTGATCACCAACCTGACGCTCGGCGACGACTCCGAGGCATTCTTGACCTACGGCTGGCGTGTGCCGTTCATCCTCAGCGCGGTGCTGGTGATCATCGGCCTGTGGGTGCGGCTGAGCATCGAGGAGACCCCGGTCTTCAAGAACGCCGCGAAGGCGCCCGCCAAGCAGGCCAAGCTTCCCATCTTCGAATCGATCAAGCGCCAGCCGCGTGAAATCCTCTTGGCCGGCGGCTCCCTGACGCTTCTCTTCGCGTTGTTCTACACCGGCACGGCCTACCTCACCAGCTACGCGACGAGTCCCGCCGGCATGCAGCTCTCACGGGTGGAGGTGCTGAGCACCGGGATTGTCGCCGCGGCCTTCATGGCCGCCGCCACCCTGCTCTCCGGCGTGCTGTCCGACCGTTTCGGCCGCAAGAAGGTCATCGCCACCTCGTGCATCGTCGCCGTGCCGTGGTCGCTGATGCTTTTCCCGATCCTGAGCGCCAACAACGTCTTCGCTTTCGGGGTCGGCCTCACCGTCACGCTGGTGATCATGGCTGTCTCCTACGGCCCGGCCGGCGCGCTGCTCCCGGAGCTCTTCGAGACCCGGTACCGCTACACCGGCGCCGGCATGGGCTACAACCTGGCCGGCGTGATCGGCGGAGGCATCGTCCCGCTGGTGGCCGCCCATCTCGCCGGGTCGACCGGAGTGTGGGCGACGGGGCTGCTCTTGGCCGGCATCAGCGTGGTCTGCACGTTCGCGCTCCCCAACAGCGACAAGCGCGGGCTGGAGGACGAGGCGGGGGCTAACCGCCCCGAGCGCGGCGCAGAGGTAGGCGTCTAGGAAACCCCTGGCCGGCCGAAGGGGCCGGCCGCGAAGGGCGGGGACCGCCGGCGCACAGCCGGCGGCTCCCGCCTGAGTTGGCGGCCCCCGCTTCACGTGGGCGCTCTCCCGGGTGCTCCCTGTTTCACGGGGCGGCGCGGGGGCGATTAGGGAATCAAACGCAGGCGGCGGGCCGCGGACACCGCCTCCAGCCGATTGCGCACCGTCAACTTGCACATCGCATTCTGCATGTAGCTCTTGACGGTGACGGCCTTCAGGGCGAGTCGATCACCGGCCTCCTGGTACGAACAACCGAGGGCCGCCTATGCCAGCACGTCCAGCTCGCGGCGGGTGAGCCGAACGGTTCCGGAGTGGCCGCCGGCGGCGGTAGGCGTCAGGTGCCCGCCGATGGCGGCCAGTTGCCTCGCCAGGTCCGGGTCCGGGACGGTGCAGGCCAGCGACCGAAGCTCGGCGTGTGCCTCCCGGACATTCTCCAGCCAGCCCTGGTCCGGGACCGCGGACGGCGTGGCCCGTGCGGTGTCGATGATGGCGACGCGCCGGTCCACTTCGTCGCGGACCCGCAGTTCCTCGGCGACGACGGCGGCCGCCGCCACGGCCTCGCACATCGCGTTTTCGCCCAGCGGAACGTTTTCCCTGCGGGCCATGTAGATCACCGCGCGCGAGCGTCCCTTGACCACCACCGGAACGGCAGCCACCGAGGCGAGCTGTTCGCGCCGGACGGCGACATCGTATTCGTGCGTGATGCCCTCCGACGCGCAGTAGTCCGGGACGACGTAGGGACGGGCCTCCCGGAAGACCCGGCCGCCGAGGCCGGCGCCGGGCACGATGAGGAGCTGGTTCAGGCTGGACGTCGTGTTTCCCAGGAAATCCGTCAGGCGCAACTGTTCCTGGTTGACCAGCCCGGCGAACAACACCGCCGACCTGAACCGGCCGGGAAGCGTGCGCAGGGACGAGCGGAGAAGCTCCCGGTCGTCGGGGCGGGCATAGAGGTTCGTCTGCATGGGTCAGTCCCTGAAATCGCCGGCGTCGCGCCGGAAGGCGCCCAGAATGCGGGTCAGGTGGTCGATGTCCTTCTCCGCGAATCCGGACCGGGCGAACACCTCGGAGTTGAGCGCCGACGTCGACTGCTTGGCCAGCGCCCGCCCTTCCGGGGTGAGCTCGATCAGGGTGGTGCGCCCGTCCGTGGGATGCGGCGCGCGGACCACCAGCCCCGCGTCCTGCAGACGGTCGACGGCATTGGTGACCGACGTCGGGTGGACCTGCAGCAGCGCGCTGGCCTTGTTCATGGGCAGCGCGCCGCTGCGGGCGAAACTCAACAGGGCGAGGAGCTCGTAGCGGGCGAACGTGAGCCCGAACGGCTTCAGGACAGCGTCGATCCGGGCCAGCAGGATCTGCTGGGTACGCATGACGGCGGTGATCGCTGCCATCGGTCCCGCGACATCCGACCAGCCGTGCCGTTCCCAGTTCAGGCGGGCATCGGCGATGGGGTCACGGGGTAGCGGCGTTGCCACGGCACCCCCGGCGTCTGGTCGTGTATCCCATGGCGCCCAGCCTAGCTTTTCGCCGGGGCCTTCAGCCCGGGGAAGTCGGATTCGGAGTACTCCGTGCCCAGCCCGGCCGGGAGCGGCCCGCCGCCGTGGCGCTCCTCTTCGCCGCGCCGCAGTTCCACGCGGCGGATCTTGCCCGAGATGGTCTTGGGCAGGTCCGCGAATTCGAGGCGCCGGATGCGCTTGAACGGCGCCAGGTGCTCGGCGCAGTAGCGCAGGATGTCCTGGGCCAGCTCCGGGCCGGGCTCGTGCCCGGCCGCCAGGACCACGAACGCCTTGGGCACCGAGAGCTTGAGGGCGTCGGGGGAGGGCACGACGGCGGCCTCGGCCACGGCGGGGTGCTCGATCAGGACGCTCTCCAGCTCGAACGGGGACAGGCGGTAGTCCGACGACTTGAAGACGTCGTCGCCGCGGCCCACGTAGGTGATGATGCCGCGCTCGTCGCGGCTCGCCATGTCCCCGGTGTGGTAGTAGCCGTCGCGGAACGCGTCGGCGGTCTGTTCGGGGTCGCCGTGGTAGGCCTTCATCAGTCCGGCGGGACGGGGATCGAGGCGCAGGCACAGCTCGCCGTCGTCTCCCTCCGCCCCTGTCGCCGGATCCACGAGGACGACGTCGTAGCCCGGCAGCGGGCGGCCCATGGCACCGATCTTGATGGGCTGGCCCGGGACGTTGGCGATCTGGACCGTGGATTCGGTCTGCCCGAAACCGTCTCGGATGGTCTGTCCCCACGCGCGCTGGACCTGGTCGATCACCTCGGCGTTGAGCGGCTCCCCGGCGGAGACCACCTTGGACGGCGGGTTCTTGAGCTGCGTCAGGTCCGCCTGGATGAGCATGCGCCACACCGTGGGAGGGGCGCAGAAGCTGGTCACCGACTCGCGGTCCATCTGCTCCATGAGGGACTTGGCATCGAAGCGGTCGTAGTTGTAGACGAAGACGCACGCCTCGGCGATCCACGGCGTGAACACGTTGGACCAGGCGTGCTTGGCCCATCCGGGGGAGGCGACGTTCAGGTGGACGTCGCCGGGCTCCATGCCGATCCAGAACATCGTAGACAGGTGGCCCACCGGGTAGGACGTGTGCGTATGTTCGACGAGCTTGGCCCGGGAGGTCGTGCCCGAGGTGAAGTAGAGCAGCAGGGTCTCGTCCCCCCGGGTGGGCGCGTCCGGGGTGAAGTCCGCGCTGGCGTCGGAGGACTCGGTATACCGCAGGGCCGCGTCGTTCACGGCGCCGTCGCCGACCTCGATCAGGGTGTACTCGCCCGGGACGCCGTCGAACTTCTCGATGTTGGCGCTGTCCACCGCGGCCCACTGGGCGCCCCCGCGCTCCACGCGGTCCTCGAGGTCCGCCCGCCCCATCAGGGTGGTGGTGGGGATCATGACCATGCCGAGCTTGATGCCGGCGAGCATCAGTTCCCAGAGTTCCACCTGGTTGCCGAGCATGATGATCATGCGGTCGCCGCGGCGCACGCCCCGGCCGCGGAGCCAGTTGGCGACCTGCGTCGAGCGGCGGGACAGGTCCGCGAAGCTGCGCCGCGTCGCCGTTCCGTCCTGCTCCACGATGACCAGGGCCGGTTGGTCCGCAGTGGCCGGGTTCGCCGCGATCTGGTCGAACCAGTCCAGGGCGAAGTTGAAGTGTTCGAAGCGCGGCCACTGGAATTCCGCACGCGCCGCCTCGTAATCCGTACGGAGTTCGAGCAGGCGGTCGCGTGCCGCGCGGAATTCCTCAGTGACTGACATGGTGCACCTTTCGAAGTGTTGTCGCGCGGCCGTTGCGAGCCCGCCGCCGTTGCGCGGGAACCGGTGGTTGCTAGTGATCCCGATCACAGGCAATATACTAGGACATCCAAGGGTTTAGGAGAAGCCAACCCGCCGGAGGACCGGACCACGACGAAGGGACACACCGTGCAGTCGTCAACGCGCGCCAGCGGACAGGTTTTGGCGGAAGCGAACGCGCCGGTTGCGGTGGCGCCCGGGGACCAGGCGGGCCAGGGGGTTCCGCCGTTTTCCGACGCCGACCTGATGTACATCGTCGAGTTGCTATCCCCGGAGGAGCAGGTCCGCTATCACGGGGTCCGCGAGTTCCTCCAAGCGCGGATCCGCGCGGCCTCGATCGACTACTGGAACCGCGAAGAGTTCCCCTTCGGCCTGGTCGCCGAACTTGCCGGCCACGGCCTGGGCGGCCTGCAGACGGACGGCAGCTCGAAGCTGTTCACCGGACTCATGTACGTCGAGCTGGCCCGCGCCGACGTCTCGCTCTCGGCCTTCGTGGGCATCCACAACGAGCTGATCGTCGGAATGATCGATGCGCTCGGTTCTCAGGAGCAGAAGGCCCGGTGGCTGCCCGGGCTCACCACCCTGCGGCGGATCGGCGCCTTCGCCCTGACGGAGCCGGACCACGGTTCGGACATCGCGGGCGGACTGGCCACCACCGCGCGGCTGGAGGACGGCGAGTGGGTCATCAACGGCGCGAAGCGCTGGATCGGAGCGGGCACCATCGCGGACTTTGCCCTCGTGTGGGCCCGCGACGTAGCCGACCAGAAGATCAAGGGTTTCATCGTCGAGACGGGCCGCCCCGGATACACGGCCACCAAGATCTCCAACAAGATCGGGCTGCGCATCATGCAGAATGCGGACATCGCGCTCGACGACGTCCGCATCCCCGAATCCAACCTTCTGCCGGGCGCCACGGACTTCTCGAAGGCCAACGACCTGCTGCGCGATTCCCGCGCCTGGGTGGGCTGGCAGGCGGCCGGCATCCAGCTGGCCGCGTTCGACGTCGCGCGGGACTACGCGCTGGGCCGGAAGCAGTTCGGCAGGGAACTGGCGAGCTTCCAGCTCATCGCCCAGCAGCTGGCCGAGATTCTGGGCAACGCGTCCGTCTCCTTGGCGCTGATGGCGCAGGTGGCCCGCATCCAGGAGGAAGGCAGGCTGGAGATGGCCCAGGCGGCCATGGCGAAGTCCACCACCACGCGGCTGGCCCGCTCCACGGTGGCGATGGGCCGGTCGCTCATGGGAGGCAACGGGACCAGCACGGACTACGAGATGGGCAAGCTTTTCGGGGACGCGGAAATCCTGTACACGTACGAGGGAAGCTACGAAATCAATTCGCTGATCGTCGCACGCGCCGTGACGGGGAAGTCCGCGTTCGTTTAGGAATCCGCAAAACCCCGGGCGCCCACGCGCAGACAAACGCGGCCCGCGCTCCTAGGCTGTCCGGGACAGCAGGGACCCCACGAGAGGAGCCTCCGGTGGCCGAATCAGACGTTTCGCGGCGCGCCCGCGACCTGGCGGACGGCGAGGGCGGCATGGAACCGCAACAGCAGGAGCATCCGGGCCGGACCGTCCGGATGGATCCGGTGCCGGACCACGGCGAATCCTCCTGGACCGGACGCGGCCGCCTCGGGGGACTGAAGGCGCTGATCACCGGCGGGGACTCGGGCATCGGCCGCGCGATCGCCATCGCGTACGCCCGGGAGGGCGCGGACGTGGCCATCAACTACCTGCCCGCCGAGGCCGAGGACGCCGAGGATACCGCGGGCTGGATCGGCAAGGCGGGACGGACCGCGGTCCTGGTGCCCGGGGACATCCGGGACGAAGAGACCTGCTCCGTGATCGTGGGGCGCGCGGCGGCTCAGCTGGGCGGCCTGAACATTCTCGTCAACAACGCCGGCTACCACTGGGCGCGCGGGGAGCACGGACTGCGCGGGCTGACCACCGAGGCGCTGGACCAGGCCATGCGGACCAACGTCTATGGGACGTTGTGGATCACGCGGGCGGCGCTGGCCCACCTGACGCGCGGGGACTGCATCATCAACACGACGTCGTTGCAGGCGTACGACCCGTCCGTCACCATGATCGACTACGCGGCGACGAAGGCCGCGCTCAACAACATCACGGCCAACCTCGCCGCAGAGCTCGGGCCGGACGGGATCCGCGTGAACGCGGTGGCGCCGGGCCCGGTGTGGACCCCGCTGCAACCGGCAACGAAGGAGCCGGAGGCCGTGGCGAAGATGGGCCGGGACACTCCCTTGGGGCGGATCGGCCAGCCGGCGGAGTTGGCCGGCGCCTACGTCTTCCTCGCGAGCCCGGACGAGGCCAGCTACGTCAGCGGCACCGTGCTCGGTGTCACCGGAGGGATGCCGGTCTTCTAGGGCGAAACGGCGCTCAGGCCTGGCCGCGGACACGGCCTTCCACGACGTCGAGCAGCCGGGGATCGCCGATGGGCCTGAAGTGGCCCATGGCCCCCAGCTCGATGTTCACGGCGCCCTCCAGGAAGCTCCCGCCGGGAATGTGCGGATCGAAGACGCTGTAGACGGAAACGATCCGCCGGTTGATCTCCAGATTGCGCGCCAACTTGAGCAGTTCCGCGTTGCGGGGGGAGAAGTCCCGGAGGCTGCGCAGCGGGGCGAACCGCGCGTAGACGGAACCGGAGAACGGCGTGTTGACGGCCGTCATCCGGGACACCCGCCAGGCCTGGTCCGACGCGCTCATGACGTACTTGCCGATCAGCCCGCCCTTGCTGTGGGCCACGATCACCACCGACCGCAGGTCCCGCTCCTCCAGGAACCGCGCCACGAGCGTCGCCATCGCCGGGACGCTTCCGTGGTTGTAACCCAGTTCCCGCACCACGTGCACCGGATGTCCCGCGGCGTGCAGCCGCTCGGCGATCGGATGCAGGAACTGCCACGTCTCGTAGATGCCCGGGATGAGGACCACGGGTGCCGCGCCGGGTGCGGGATCCTCCAGCAGATGCTCGTGCGCCGCCGGGAACAGGAAGGCGTGGACCTGCCAGTACGCGACGTAGACGTAGTCGCGGAACCACGCCCACCCGCGCCGGACGACCTCCGCGGGCCGGATCACGGCTCGACCAAGGCCCGACAGAGTCCCGCGACCTCCGCGGCCGAACGGAACATCAGCACGTGCGCCTCGCCGTCGACCTCGAACGTCCGGGTGCCGGGGCGCCGGTCCGCCAGCTCACTGACCCAGTGCCGCGGCACGATCGGGTCGTTGGCGCCGCGGGCGATGACCAGCGGCGCAGCGACGCCGGCGATGCGGTCCTCGATGTGGTGTCCCAGCATGGCGGGGGACGTCTTCAGGTACCAGGAGGGCCCGCAGCGGAAGTTGTAGTCGGCGAACACGATCGCGTTGACGGCAGGCGGCTCGCGCAGCGTGTCCTGGGCGAGGCGCAGCGCCTGCCGCCACAGGGAGCGTTCGGGGGCGTAGTTCGTGGGCGCCAACAGCGCGACGCCGGCCACCGGTCTCCCCGTGCGGGCCATCTCCACGACCACCTGCGCACCCATGGAGTGCCCCACGAGCACCGGGTTCTCCACGCCGGTCTTCTCCAGCGCCGACCAGAGCACGCGGGCGTAGTCCGGGACGGACAACGCGTGCGCCGGCTTCGGTGCGCTGCCGTGGCCGGGAAGGTCGACGTTGAGGACCACCGCGCCGCGGGACAGCTCCCGGGCCAGCGGCCGGAAATAGCGGGAGGAGGCGCCGATCCCGTGGACCAGGACGTAGGTTTCCGGCCCGGCGCCGGAGGTCTCGAAGCGCACGGTCGGGTCCTCCCGGGTCATGCGGCGCCCCCGCCGCCGCCGCAGGTGTCGCCTACGCTATCGTGCCCGCCGGCACCGGGGGGAGCCCCGCCGCCGCAGGCGTCGATGTGGAGCTGCACGGCCGGGGCGTAGAGCCCGACCAACTCGTCGGCGTCGGTCTCGCGGGAGGGCAGGAGTCCCAGGACGCGCACCCCCTCCGCGAACCCCATCAGCTGGCAGGCGACGGCCGCGGCGTGGTGGCGAGACGCCGTCGTGTCCCCGATCAGCGCAGCCAGGTCGCCCAGGACGCGTTCGCGGACCTCCGCGCGGGTCCGGTCGGGGTCGGGGGACTGCAGGACGCTCGGCGGAAGGGTGCACCACGGGTCGGTGGCCCCGCAGTCCCGGCGCTCGAGGACCTGCCGGACCAGTGCGGCGCCCAGTTTCCCGCGCGGGACGTCGAGCGCGGCGAAGGGCAACGGGACGGGCCCGGCCGCCCGGTACAGCTCGGCCTTCGAACCGTGCAGCTTGACCACCAGGGCGGGGGAGACGCCCGCGGCGGCGGCGATGTCCCGCACCGTGACGCCCTGGTAGCCGCGCTCGGCGAACAGGGCGCGCGCGACGGCGTGGACGGTCCCGCGGTTCCCGGGCCGGTTCACCGGGGCAACCCGATGTCGATGTTCTCGGATTTCGCGCTGAGGTTCACCTTGAGCGACCAGGCGCTGCCCACGGCCGGGTCGACCGCGGTGAGCACGTAGGTGCCGACCGCCGGCATCGGGAGTTGGTACGTCCCGTCCCCACCGGTGTGGGTGGAGGACATGAAGTCGCCGATGCCTGCGCTCATCGTCACGAGCGCGGCGGACACGGGCAAGCCGTCCCGGGTGACCGTCCCGGACAGCGACAGCTTCTCGGTCAGCTCCAGGTCCTGTTCGCTGGTGCCGCTGAAATCGATGACCACCGCGCGCGGGGACCAGCCGGCCGCGTTCACCACCACCACGTAGCGGCCGGGGCCGGGAAGCACGGCCGAGAAGCGCCCGTCGTGTTCCGTGCGCGCCCAGTCGGCCGGGGTGCCGTCCTCGCGGACGAAGGTGACGATGGCGAACCCCGTCGGCGCGGCGTGCCCGCGGAAGCGCACCCGCCCGTGCACCATGGTTTCCCGCGCGCCGGCCCCGGCCGCCTTCACCACCCCGATGGCCCCGGTGCCGGCGGCGGAGCTCGCGGCGTCGCGAGAATCGGGCCGCGGCAGGAACAAGGCGATCCCGATGCCGACGGCGGAGCTCGCGGCGGCCAGCCAGAACGCGATGTGCAGCGCGTCGACGGACGGGACGGTGCCGCCGTCGTACTGGAAGACGACGGCGGAGAGCAACAGCCCCGTGGTGGCGCTGGCCACCGAGGTACCGAGCGAGCGCACCAGCGCGTTGACGCCGTTCGCCGACGCGGTTTCGGTGATCGGGACGGCCCCCATGATCAGCGTCGGCATCGCGGCGAACGCGAACGCGACCCCGACGTTCACGAGGGTGGCCGCGACGATCACCTGCGCGACGGAGTCGTCGAAGAACACGCGCCCGACGTACGTCGCGCCCATGATCGCCGTCCCGAAGATCAGCGTGAACCGCCCGCCCAGCCGGTTCAGCATCCAACCGGCGACCGGCGCCAGGGCCACCATCACCAGGCCCGAGGGGACCATGGCCAAACCGGCGCCGAGCACCGTGAGGCCGAACCCGTGGCCCGTGCCGACGGGCAGGTGCAGCTGCTGGGTGGTGATGAGCATGTTGACGAACATCGCGAAGCACGCGAAGAAGGAGGCGAGGTTGGTCAGCAGGACCGCGCGCTTCACGGAGGTCCGCAGGTCCACCATCGGCTGGTTGACGCGCAGCTCCAGGGGGATCCAGACCGTCAGCAGCGCGATCGCCAGCGCGAACAGCCCCAGTACCAGCGGGCTGCCCCAGCCCCACGACGCGCCCTTGGACACGGCCAGCAGGATGGACGTCACGATCGCGGAGAGGATCACGGCGCCGACGACGTCGAAGCGCCCCGGCGTCGTCAGCGTGGACTCCTTGACCAGCAGCAGGAGGCCGACGATGAACACGACGCCGGCCGAGGCCGTGAACCAGAACAGGGACTGCCAGCCCAGCGCGTTGTAGAGCACTCCGGACAGCGGCATGCCGAGCGCGCCGCCGATGCCCAGCGTGGCGCTCATCAGCGCGACGGCGGAGCCGATCTTCTCCCGCGGCAGCTCGTCGCGCAGCACGGAGATGCCGACCGGGATCAGCGAGGAGGCGAACCCCTGCATGGCGCGGCCGACGATCACCGCCGCGAACGTGCCGCCGACCGCCGCGATAACGGAGCCCAGCACCATGACCGCCAACGCCAGCAGGAGCATCTTGCGCTTGCCGTACATGTCCGCCATCCGGGAGACGATCGGGGTGAAGATGGCGCTGCTGAGCAGGGTGGCCGTGACCAGCCAGGAGGAGTCGTCGACCGATACGCCGAGGAGTTCCGGGAACTCCGGGAGCAGGGGGATGACCAGGGTCTGCTGCAGCGAGACGATCATTCCGCAGAGCGCGAGCACCGCGATGGTGGCCCAAGGGGGAACGGTGCGGGCGCTTGAGGGCACGGCGGCCTTTCGGGTGGCGGGCGGCAGGCGCGGCGGCCGCGTGTGAACAGGCGTTTACCGTCCCACCTGATCACGGGGGCTCCCACGCGTCAAGCGATGGCAACGCGCGGACCGGGCCGGCCGGGTCCGGGCTCCGGTCGGAGCGCGGGCCGTGCGCCTAGCGGGGGCCGCCCTGCCAGAGGGCGTCGAACGGCGCGGCCGAGGCGACGCGGTTCGCGATGCCCTCCGTGACGAACGCCTTGGCGGTGCGCGCTGCCTCCAACTGGGTGGCGCCCTTGGCGAGTTCGGCGAGTACGGCGGCGGCGAGCGAGCAGCCGGCCCCGGACGCGGCGATCTCGCCGACCTTCGGCGCGCCGAGCACCTCGGCGCGCTCGCCGTCGTAATAGACGTCGACGGCGTCCGGTCCCGCGAGCCGCACGCCGCCCTTCGCGAGCACGACGGCGCCGCTCGCCTCGTGGATGATGCGCGCGGCGCGCTCGAGGTCCTCCACGTCCTCGATCGCGATGCCGGAGAGCGACTCCGCCTCGAGGTGGTTGGGGGTGACGAACGTGGACAGCGGCAGCAAGTCGTTTTTGAGCGCCTGGTCAGTGTCCAGCGCGTGCCCTGGTTCCTGGCCCTTGCAGATCAGGACGGGGTCCAGCACCACGTGGCGCCACTTTTGCGTGCCGAGCGCGGCGGCGACGGTGTCGATGGTGGCGGGACTACCCATCATGCCGAGCTTCACCGTCTCGAGGCTGCCGGAGTAGCAGGCCTGGATGGCCTCGAGCTGGTCGGCGATCACCTGCGGTTCGACGGGAACGAAGCGGTGGTTCCAGTTGTCGCGGGGGTTGAACGAGACGATGCAGGTCAGGGCAGTGATGCCGTAGACACCCAGTTGCTGGAACGTTTTCAGGTCCGCCCGCGCCCCCGTGCCGCCGGTGGCTTCCGAGCCGGCGATGGTGAGGGTGATGGCGGGTGCGGTGGCGTGGTCCGTGGCGGTCATCCGTCCATTTAGGAGTGGACGTCTCGGATGGCGACCGTGGGCGTGTGGGAGGAATTTGGGTCGAATCACATCCGAGGTCCAATCGCCCGCGGGGTCGAATTACCTACCCTGTCGCCACCTACAGAAGGGGAAACCCCACCGCAGGCAGCCCCACTTCTCCATCGTGCTGGCCCTGATGGCCCTGATGGCCGTGGTGGTGGTGCTGTCCAACGTCGGAGCCTCGAAAGGCGTGACATTCGGCCCGATCGTCACCGACGGCGGTTTCTTCCTCTTCCCATCGCCTACATTTTGGGAGACGTCATCAGCGAGGTGTACGGCTTCAAGGCGGCCCGGCGTGCGATCGTGACGACGTTCGCCCTCTCCGCCCTGTGCTTCTGGATCATCATCGCCCTGCCCGCGGCAGAGTGGTCTGGATCATCATCGCCCTGCCCGCGGCAGAGTGGTACGACGGGCAGGAGGCCCTCACGCGCACGCTAGGACCCATCTGGCAGATCGTCGCGGCGTCCCTGTTGGGCTTCGCCGTCGGGCAGACACTGAACTCGTGGGTCCTCGTCCGGATGAAGGCGCGCTTCGGGGAGGAGTGCCTGGTCATCCGGCTCATGGGCTCCACGGGCGTCGGCGAGTTCTCCGACACGCTGATCTTCTGCGCCATCGCGGCGCCCGTCATCGGCATCAGCGACCCCGGCACCTTCACGAACTACGTCGTCGTTGGGTTCCTGTACAAGACCGGCGTCGAGTTCGTCCTCGTCCCCGCCACGACCGCGGTGATCGCCTGGTTCAAGCGGCTCGAACCGACCTACGGCGTCGTTCAAGAGGCCTAAGACGCGCTGGCGGGTCCCGGCGCTGAGACTACCCTGAGCCTATGGAATTCCTCACTGCGGCCGGCCTGAGCTCGGCGGCCGGGCTGAACGCCTACATCCCCATGCTCGCGCTGGGGCTGCTCGACCGGTTCACGTCGCTGGTCAGCCTACCCGTCGGCTGGGAATGGCTGTCCAACGACTGGATGCTGGGGATCCTCGGCGTGCTCCTGGTGCTCGAGGTGGTGGCGGACAAGATCCCGGTGGTGGACAGCATCAACGACTGGGTGCAAACGCTGGTGCGCCCGGCTGCCGGCGGAGTGGTCTTCGCCTCGGGCATAGGCGCTGAAACCGTGACGGTGTCCGACCCGGATTCCTTCTTCGCCGGCGACCAGTGGATTCCCGTCGTCATCGGCGTCGGCATCGCCCTTGTGGTGCATCTGGTGAAGATGACCTCCCGCCCCATCCTGAACGCGACCACCGTGGGAACCGCGGCGCCGATCGTCAGCACAGCGGAGGACGGCGCGGCTCTTGGTCTGGTGGCGGCGGCGCTCTTCCTTCCGGTCTTGGTGCTTGTCCTCCTACTTGCCCTCGCCGGTCTCGCGGTCTGGATCGTCCGCAGGTTCAGGCGCCCCAACACGCCGGGGGCGCCGTGGCAGCGTTCGGCGGCCTGACTCCAAGGGCATACAAACGCGGAGAACCTTGCCATGATCTAGACCATGGCTGAGAAACCCGAACACGCCCAGAACGACAATCGGAATGGCAATCCCGCCCCAGGACAGCCCGCCGACGGGCCGGATACCGGACACGTCCGCCCGCCGGGCGCCACCGACGCAACGGTGGAGGCCCTCGGAAAGGTCTCCGAAGCGCTCGAGGTTGTCGAGCACGCCCGAGGCCTCCTCTACGGCTTCCATCGGCTGACCGGCACCGCCGACTTGGCACTCGGCGAGGCCGTCCAACTGCTCCGCGACGCCGGCCACACCGACCTTGCCGCACGGGTGGACGAAGAGATCGTGGGACGCAACGTGATCCACGGGCGCTGGACGTTCCAAATCGTGGAGGACTACGACGACAACTACTACGCGGCATTCAAGGACATGGAAAGGCGGGCGCGCGACGAGCTCCTCGACGGCAAGCGGCACCTTTTCGAAGCGGAGATGAAGGAAAGCCGCCGCAGCCGCGGACGACCGCACCACGAGGCGGTCCCGCCGGAGGATGAGGTGTCCTAGAGGCCCTGCGGGTCCGGCTCCTTGGCGTAATACGCGGCCAGCGTCCGTTCCTTGAGTTCGAAGAACGTACCGTCCTCGATGGCGCGGCGAGCGTCGTCGACCAGGCGCACCACGAATCGCTCGTTGTGGATGGAGATCAGCGTGTGGCTGAGTAGCTCCTTCGCCTTGTACAGGTGGTGGATGTAGGCGCGCGTGTAGTTCGCGCAGGCGTAGCAGTCGCAACCCTCCTGGAGAGGGGTGAAGTCGTCCCGGTATCGCCGGCCGGAGAGGTTGAACCGGCCGTGGGGGGTGTAGAACGCGGAATTTCTGGCCACGCGCGTGGGGGAGACGCAGTCGAAGGTGTCGGCGCCGTTTTCGATGGCGGTGAACATGTCGTCTGGCTCCGAGATGCCCAGCAGGTGGCGCGGCTTGTCCTCGGGCAGCACGTCGGCGCACCAGCCGACGATGGTCCCCAGGTTCTCTTTTTCCAGGGCGCCGCCGATCCCGTAGCCGTCGAACGGCATCGCGCCCAGGTCGGCGCACGCCTTCCGCCGGAGGTCCTCGAACTGCGCGCCCTGGATGACTCCGAACAGGGCTTGGTACGGCTTGTCCTTCCGCTCGTCGGTTAGCCGGAAGTGCTCGGCGATGCAGCGCTCGGCCCACAGGCGGGTCCGTTCCAGCGACTCCTTCTGGTACGCGCGCGAGTTGTGCAGCGTGGTGAGCTCGTCGAACGCGAACATGATGTCCGCCCCGATCCGGTGCTGGACACCCATGGAGATCTCCGGCGTGAAGCGGTGCATGTCGCCGTTGAGGTGCGACTTGAACCAGACGCCGTCGTCGTCCACGTTGGCGAGGCGTTCCTTGCCGGGCGCGACGGCGTCGTCCGCACCTGACTGGTCGGCGGTGCCCATGTCGATGACCTTCTTGAAGCCCGAGCCCAAGCTCATGACTTGGAACCCTCCGGAGTCGGTGAAGGTGGGGCCGGGCCAGTTCATGAAGGTGCCGAGGCCGCCTGCCGCGTCGAGGATGTCCGCGCCAGGCTGGAGGTAGAGGTGGTACGCATTCGCCAGTACCGCCTGGGCGCCGAGTTCCCGGACCGATTCCGGCAGTACCGCCTTGACGGTGGCCTTGGTTCCGACGGCGATGAACGCCGGAGTCCGGATCTCTCCGTGCGGGGTGGAGATGGTGCCGGTCCGACCCGCCAGCGGCGAACCGTCCGGGGCCGTCAGGCGCGCGCCAACCTGGAACGTGAAGTCCGCCTGCCGTGGGTGGGTAGGCAGGGTCGAAGCGGGCGAGGGGATGGATTCAGGCACCCAACCAGTTTGCCGCATTCCGGAACCGCGCGACGCCGGAGCACCCCTGGGTCTGCCGGAGCCGGTATCGGCGTCCGAGCCTGCGGTGCACGCCACAGTGGGCAGACTGCTCGGTCACAGGTACGGCGGGATCACGTGCCGCAGGAGCGCGCCGCGCGGATCCGCGCCTAGGCTGGCATTGGACGAGCCGCTACGCACGGGAGAGGGACCGATGAGCAACCCGCTTCACTGGCGCCAGATATTCACGCTCGGCCCGTCGGACCGTGACCACCTGATCGCCACGCGGGCGGCCCTGGGCGTCTTCCTTCCGCTGGTTCTGCTCATGGGGCTGGACCGTCTCGATTTGGCCGTGTTCGCGATTTTTGCCGCGTTCACGGGAATCTATGGGCGCGCGCCGACCCACCGGGACCGGGTTGCGGCGCAGGTTCGTTCAGGCCTGTTGTTGCTGACCGTCATCGCTTTCGGGTGGGCTTCCTCGGCGTTCCTGGTGGAGCACGGCACGGCTGCTGGCTCATGGACGCTCGTCGCGCTGACCACGCTTGTGGCCTGGGCTTGTTCGCTTGCCACGGGCTTCCTGCGCATCCGGCCGGGCGGTTCGCTGTTCCACATCTTTGCCTTCGCCGCCATCGCATCGATACCCGGGGTCCCGCGGTTTATCGAGGCGGTCGGCACGTCCGCCGCCGTTGTTCTCCTGTGCGTGCTCATCGGGGTGTGCAGCTGGGTGCTGCCCGCACGTCGCACTGGCTGGGTCCGCACCGCGCCGGAGCCGTTGTCGCCCAACGTCCGCAGGGCGATATGGATCGAGTCAGTCGGCTACGTGCTGGCGGCCGGCATCGCCGGCGCTGTGGCGACGCTCCTGTCGGATCCACTGAACGTGGGGCACGGATACTGGGCGATGGTGGCCGCCGTCGTGCCGCTTGCCGGCCACACCACCCGACACCGTGTGGCGCGGGGCTTCCACAGGATCTTGGGGACGGTTGCCGGGCTGGTCGTCATGGCCGGTGTCATTCTGGTGAACCCGGGGCCCTGGGGTGTGGTCCTGTTCATCGGCGTCATGCAGTTCTGCGCGGAACTGCTGATTGCCCGCAACTACTTCTGGGCGCAGGTGTGCGTGACTCCTCTGGCGTTGGTGGGAACATCTCTTGCCGCCGGATTGGGCCCATCGCTCGTGTACGACCGCATGGTGGAGACCATTATCGGCGCGATGATCGGGGTGGCGGTGGTCCTGGGCGGATCTGCCTACGGGAAACGCATGCGCCGTCACGAGGGTCTGGCCGCTGTCTAGAACGGTGGTTCGTCGTCGTTGACGGCGCC
>NZ_JBIMER010000018.1:0-64380 GCF_051262515.1 Arthrobacter arnarulunnguaqae
CGCGTCCCGCCGCCTGCACCTGCACTTCCTGCACAATCCCATCGAGGTCCTGGGGGAGGACGGCAAGGTCTCCGGCATGCGCTTCGAGCGCCAGGAGCTCGACGGCTCGGGCAACGTCCGCGGAACCGGCGAGATCCTGGACTACCCGTTCCAGGCCGTCTACCGCGCCATCGGATACTTCGGGTCGGCGGTGGAGGACGTCGAATACGACGGCCGAACCGGCACGATCCCGAACGCCGGGGGCCGCGTCCTTGGCGCCGACGGTGTGCACGTGCCCGGGATCTACGCCACGGGTTGGATCAAGCGCGGCCCGGTCGGCCTCATCGGCCACACCAAGGGCGATGCGCTCGAGACCGTTACCCACCTGCTGTCCGATCTGGCAGAGCTGCCGCTCGCCACGGATCCGGCCACGGACGCCGTCGTCGCGCTCTTGGAATCAAAGGGCATCGAATACACCACCTGGGACGGTTGGCTCGCGCTCGACGAGCACGAAAAGCAGCTCGGCGCGGACGCCGCCCCCGCGCCCACGGCCAAAGGACCGGTGGTCCGCGAACGCGTAAAGGTCGTCGAGCGCGGCGCGATGGTCTCCGTCTCGCGCGGCGCCACCGCCGACAGCCGGGCCTGACGCCGAACCCCGGGCAGCGGATCCGGCGGGTCGCGTCATCCGCCGGATCCGTTAGACTGGACGCCATCGGCTTAGACCCGGCCATCACCGGCGAGCCTCCGGAAGAAAAGGCGCATCGTCCACCGGACGCCGCGTCCCAGTAGAACCGGACGGGTATGCCCGTCACAGCAGTCAAGGAGCGGCCGCGCACCGGGATTTCCCGGGGCGCGAGCAAGCGGGGTGGTACCGCGCGGACCGGCGACCGACAGCCGGGACACGTCCCCGCATCGAGTACACGCAGCGTCCCCCGGGACGCCGACCGATGCCAGGACTGCCGCAGATGACCAAGTACCCCAAGGCTTCCACCGATCCGCAGGCCACCACGGCCGCCTCGCCCCGCTTCCCCGAGATCGAGGAGCGCGTCCTGGGGTATTGGGCCGCGGACGCGACGTTCCAGGCGTCGATCGACCAGCGCGAGGCCGGCGACAACGAGTTCGTCTTCTACGACGGCCCGCCCTTCGCCAACGGCCTGCCGCACTACGGGCACCTGCTCACCGGCTACGTCAAGGACCTGGTGGCGCGCTACCAGACCCAACGCGGCCACAAGGTGGAGCGGCGCTTCGGCTGGGACACCCACGGTCTGCCGGCGGAGCTGGAGGCCATGAAACAGCTCGGCATGACGGACAAGCAGCAGATCGAGGCCATGGGCATCGACAAGTTCAACGACGCCTGCCGCTCCTCCGTCATGAAGTACGCCGACGAATGGCAGGAGTACGTGACCCGCCAGGCGCGCTGGGTGGACTTCGAGAACGACTACAAGACGCTCAACGTCGAGTACATGGAATCGGTCATCTGGGCCTTCAAGGAACTCCACACCAAGGGACTCACGTACCAGGGCTTCCGCGTCCTTCCGTATTGCTGGAAGGACGAGACGCCGCTGTCCAACCACGAACTGCGCATGGACGACGACGTCTACAAGAGCCGGCAGGACCAGACGGTCACCGTCACGTTCCCCCTTCGGGCGGGGGAGTCCGACGTCTCGCGTGAGCTGGCCGGAGTCCTCGCGCTGGCGTGGACGACGACACCCTGGACGCTGCCCACGAACGCGGCACTCGCCGTCGGACCCGACGTCGAATACTCCGTGGTGCCCATCGGTCCGGACGGCGTCAAGGCCTCGGCCACGGAGTTCGACGCCGGAGCGCGCTTCCTGATCGCCAAGGACCTCGTCGGCAACTACGCGAAGGACCTCGGCTATGCGGACGCCGGGGCAGCCGCCGCCGCGGTCACGTCCACCCACACGGGCTCTACCCTGGCCGGCATCGCGTACGAGCCCCTCTGGGACACGTTCGCGGAAGACGAAATGTACGGGATGGAGAATGCCTACCAAATCCTCGTGGCGGACTACGTCACGACCACCGACGGCACGGGAATCGTCCACCAGGCACCCGCCTACGGCGAGGACGACCAGGCCGTCTGCGAGGCCAACGGCATCCCCGTGGTCCTGTCGGTCGACGAGGGCGCGCGCTTCCTCCCGATGTTCGCGGGCGGGCCGCTGGACTCGATCGTGGGCGTGCAGGTCTTCGACGCCAACAAGACCATCACGAACGTGCTGCGTGCCGACGGCCGGCTGGTCCGCCAAGCCAGCTACGAACACAGCTACCCGCACTGCTGGCGCTGCCGCAACCCGTTGATCTACCGCGCCGTCTCCTCCTGGTACGTGCAGGTCACCGCCATCAAGGACCGCATGGTCGAACTCAACCAGGGAATCAACTGGATCCCGGGCAACGTCAAGGACGGCCAGTTCGGCAAGTGGCTCTCCAACGCACGCGACTGGTCCATCAGCCGCAACCGCTACTGGGGATCTCCGATCCCCGTCTGGGAGTCCGACAATCCCGAATTCCCGCGTCGCGACGTCTATGGATCGCTCGCGGAGATCAAGGCGGACTTCGGCCGCCTGCCGCTGAACGACGCCGGTGAGGTCGACCTGCACCGCCCGTTCATCGACGACCTCGTGCGGCCCAACCCCGACGACCCCACCGGCCAATCCACGATGCGCCGCGTCGAGGACGTCCTGGACGTCTGGTTCGACTCCGGATCGATGCCGTACGCGCAGGTCCACTACCCCATGGAGAACAAGGGCTGGTTCGAGTCGCACAACCCGGCGGACTTCATCGTCGAGTACATCGGGCAGACGCGCGGCTGGTTCTACACCATGCATGTGCTGTCCACCGCGCTGTTCGACCGCCCCGCGTTCACGAACGTCATCAGCCATGGGATCGTGCTGGGTTCCGACGGCCAGAAGATGTCCAAGTCGCTGCGGAACTACCCGGACGTCAACGAGGTCCTGGACCGCGACGGCTCCGACGCCATGCGGTGGTTCCTGATGGCCTCGCCGATCCTGCGCGGTGGCAACCTGGTGGTCACCGAGCAGGGCATCCGCGAGGGCGTTCGGCAGGTGCTGCTTCCGATGTGGAACGTCTGGCACTTCTTCAGCCTCTACACCAACGCCGCGTCCAACGGCTCGGGATACGAGGCGAAGGCCCGCTACGAGTCGACCGATCCGCTGGACCGCTACATGCTCGCCGCCACCGGGGACCTCGTTCGCGAGGCCACCACCGCGTTGGACGCGTACGACATCTCCGACGCGTGCGACGCCGTCCGCCGTTACATGGACACGTTGACCAACTGGTACGTGCGCCGTTCCCGCCAGCGCTTCTTCGAGGAGGACGGGCAGGCGTTCGACGTCCTGTACACCTGTCTGGAAACGCTGTGCCGCGTCGCGGCCCCGCTGTTGCCGCTGGCCACCGAGGAAATCTGGCGCGGTCTCACGGCCGGCCGATCCGTGCACCTCGCGGACTGGCCGGACGCCTCCGTGTTCCCGCGCAACGAGGAACTGGTTGAGCGCATGGAGCTCACCCGCCGGGTCTGCTCCGTGGGCTCGTCCCTGCGCAAGGGCGCGAGCCTCCGCGTGCGCCTGCCGCTGGGCGGGATGACCGTGGTCGCCGAGGGAGCCCGGGACCTGGAGGGAACCTTCGCGTCCATCATCGCGGACGAACTGAACCTGCGCTCGGTCACCTTCCTGGACGCGAAAGAGGCCGACGCCGGCGAATTCGGCATCAGCCAGAGGCTCGTCGTCAACGCCCGCGCGGCCGGACCGCGGCTCGGCAAGGGCGTACAGCAGGCCATCAAGGGATCGAAGTCCGGCGACTGGTCGGTTGACGCCGACGGCGCGGTCGTCTCCGGCGGGCTGGCCCTCGAGCCCCACGAGTACAGCCTCGAGACGGTCGTCGAACAATCGACCGACGGCGCGTCGATCGCGGCGGCCGTTCTGTCCGGCGGCGGCTTCGTGGTGTTGGACACCCAGGTCACCGACGAGCTCGCGGCCGAGGGGCTGGCGCGCGACATGGTGCGCAGCATCCAGCAGGCGCGCAAGGACGCGGACCTTGCGGTCAGCGACCGGATCCGCACGGTCATCCACGCCGACGCCGCAACCGTCGCGGCGCTGCACGCCAACGCGAATCTCATCAAGACGGAAACACTGACCGTGGGACTGGTGCTCGAGGAAATCTCCGGCCCCGTGCGCATCGACTTGGAAACCGTCGCGGCCGCCGAGGCCGCACTCACCGGATTGGATACCAACAAGTGACCAACATCGACGAATTTTCCGTGGAGAGCGTCTACGCGGAACTCCTGGGAAGGGCACCGGAGAACAAGATCGAACCCCGCATGGAACCGATGTTCCGTGTGATGGAGATCCTCGGTGAGCCGAACAAGGCGTTTCCGATCATCCACGTCACCGGGACCAACGGAAAGACGTCCACCGCGCGGATCCTCGAATCGCTGCTGCTCGCCCACGGCCTGCGGACGGGCCGATACACCAGCCCGCACCTCTCGAAGGTCACGGAGCGGATCAGCATCGACGGCGAACCGGTCGACGACGAGACCTTCGTGCGCATCTGGGACGAGATCCGCCCCTACCTGCGGATCGTGGACGGGGAGTTGGAGGCACGCGGCGAAAACCGGCTCACGTATTTCGAGGCGGTGACCGTGCTCGCCTTCGCCGTCTTCGCGGACACCCCGGTGGACGTCGCCGTGATCGAGGTGGGTCTCGGCGGCATCACCGACGCGACCAACGTCGGCGACGGCCAAGTGGCCGTCGTGACCCCCATCTCCCTGGACCACACGGAGCTGCTGGGAGACAGGGTCGAGGACATCGCCGCCGAGAAATCCGGCATCGTCAAGCCCGGCGGATTCCTCGTCAGCTCCGCGCAGCCGCCGGCCGCCGCGCAGGTGCTCCTCGAAGCAGCGCGTGGCAAGGACGTCCCCTTCCGATTCGAGGGCGTCGAATTCGGCGTCGAGGAGCGCACGCTTGCCGTGGGGGGTCAGCTTCTCGCCATCCGCGGACTGGCCGGGCGCTATGCCGACCTGCAACTGCCGCTGCACGGCGCCCATCAGGCGCAAAACGCCGCCGTCGCGGTCGCCGCTTTGGAGGCGTTCCTCGGTGGAGGCGAGAAGCCGTTGGACATCGAGCTGGTCCGCGAGGGCTTCGCGAACGCCGCCTCGCCCGGCCGGCTCGAGGTCGTGCGCACCGCACCGACCGCGATCGTCGACGCCGGCCACAACCCGGAGGGGCTGCGCGTGAGCGCGGAGGCGGTCAAGGAGGCCTTTGGCTTCAGCAAGCTGGTCCTCGTGGTGGGCATCCTGCGCGACAAGGACGCGCCGGCGATGCTCGCCGAACTGCGCGCCCAGTACGGCGAGCTGGTCGAGGACATCTGCCTGACCCAGTCGACGTCGCCGCGGGCGATCCCCGCGGGGGAACTGGGGGAGATGGCCATCGAGGCCGGATTCCCGGAGGGCGACCTGTACGTCACGGAGCGGCTCGACGACGCCCTGGAGTGGGCAGTCGGCCGCGCCGAGGCCACCGAGGACTTCGGCGGCGGAATCCTGGTCACCGGCTCCATCACCGTGGTGGCCGAGGCCCGAACACTGTTGGGGAGCTAGCGGCATGGCACGCATGACCAGGGCACAGCGCGAATGGCGGCCCGGGCAGAAGAGGAAACGGCGCTCGATCCGGGTGATGTTCGCCTCGACCGTCCTGACGCTCGAGGCCTTCGTGGTGCTGTTCGCGACGCTCGGCGTGTTCGGCCTGTACCGGGACCGTTTCGCCCCGGCGCTGACCCTCTCGGCCGGCGTCGGACTGGCGGTCGTCTGCATCCTCACGTGCGCGCTGCTGCGGCGGCCGTTGGGCTACTGGATCGGCTGGGCGATCCAGATCGTCCTCATCATGGCGGGATTCGTCGAGCCGCTGATGTTCGTCGTGGGCATCCTTTTCGCGTGCACCTGGTGGTACGCGGTCGCCAAGGGACGATCGATGGACCTCGAGAATGCCCGACGCGACCGCGAGCAGGAGCGCTGGGAGGCACGGAACACCGGTCCGGCGGACGGCTCCGCGCCGCCAGCGGGCGGTCGCCCCGTCGCAGACTAGACTTGAATCCGCACACCTTCCCGACCACACACCACCGAAGGAGCACACCCTTGTCCACTGAACGGACCCTGGTTCTCATCAAGCCCGACGGCGTCAAGCGCCAGCTCACCGGCACCATCCTGGCCCGCATCGAGGCCAAGGGCTACGGCCTCGTGGGGCTCAAGCAGGTTTCGGCCACCCGCGAGCTGCTCGAGGCCCACTACGAGGAGCACGTCGGCAAGCCGTTCTACGAGCCGCTGGTCGAGTTCATGCTCTCCGGACCGCTTGTCGCCGCCGTCTTCGAGGGCGACCGTGTCATCGAGGGCTTCCGCTCCCTGGCCGGCACCACCGACCCGACCACCGCGGCCCCCGGCACCATCCGCGGCGATCTCGGCCGCGACTGGGGCCTGAAGGTGCAGCAGAACCTGGTCCACGGTTCGGACTCCGCCGAATCCGCGGCCCGCGAGATCGGCATCTGGTTCGCCTAACGACAACAGAGAGGGAACGACGCCGGTGCGCACCGGCGTCGTTCCCTCTCTTTATGCGCGGGCGAACCTAGCCGACGAAGACGTTCATGAAACGGAAGAAAACGGACGCCGCGCACAGCACGAGAAGCAATGCGACCACGACCCAGGACCACTCCCGGGCCGCGCGGCGCAATCCGGTCCCCGCGGGCAGCACGCCGGCGTCGATGTTGCGGGCCGTGGTGTAGACGAACAGCGGCACCACCATGGCCCAGACCACCATGCAGTAGAGGCACAGGATGTTGATGTCGTACAGCGCTTGGGACCAGAGCCACACGCAGAACACGAACGCGAGCGTGATGCCGGCCTGGAACGCGATCCACCACCACGCGGCCAGGCGCGCGCCCGCCAGCAGGGCCGCGCCGGTGGTCACGACCACCGCGAACCCCGCGATGCCGATCAAGGGGTTGGGGAATCCGAACAGCGACGCCTGCCACGACTCCATCACCCGGCCGCAGGACACCCACGGGTTGATGTCGCAACTGGTGACGTGCCCGGGGTTCCGATAGAGCGCCAGGCGTTCCAGAACCAGAACGGCCGAGGCGATCCACGCCACGGTGCCGGCGAGGAGGAGCAACGTGCCGAATCCCCGGCTCGTCTCCGTGTTCTCCGGCTGTGGCACATGGACTCCTCGGTGGGGCCGGCGGTCGGGCCGGACGGTGGTTGCTCACGATGATTCTAGGCCGCTTCCGCGGCGCGCTTCGCCCGGTGTGAGAAGATGAAAGCGGTCGGTCGAGGATCCACAGTCCCCGTCCGGCCCAGCGACAGGCTTCCCAGCCCGCGGGCGATGGATCATTTCACGGTGCCGGAACACGGCATCGCTTGAAGACCGCCGACGGTCGCCGCAACGTAAAGCGGCTTGCCGGGAAAAGCGCCGCTGGTCCACCGGGACGTCCGCACCCCTCAATGACGGTGCACCTCGGCGGATAGCACACTGACTTCCGGGAACGGGATGGCCGCAAGGCTCCGTTCCCGAACTGAGCACCCGGCGGGCCCTGCTGTGGAGGAACTCCCCGGGTAGGAGTATGGCCTTTCATGGAAACGACCAACGAAGAACTGAACGAAACGCCGGCTACCGCCGTCGCCGAGGACGCCCCGAAGAAGCGCGCACCGCGCAAGCGAACGGCACCCAAGAAGGCCGACGACGACGCCGGGGCGTCGGGAATCCAGATGCCCGCCGCCGAGGCAACCGCTCCCGGTGCGGTTCCTTCGTCTACGGAGGAGGGGGCACCGGGCGAGCCCGTGGTCGCCAAGCGGGCGCCCCGTCGCCGTACGGCCGCCAAGAAGCCGGTCGAGGCGGAGGGACCCGCGGCGCCTACCGCCGCCACGGATGTCCCCGCCGCCGGTGCCCCGCCTGAGGAGTCCACCGAGTCGCCGGTCAAGCCCGTCCGCCGCCGTGCGAGCCGGGCCAAGAAAACCGAGGAAGCAATCCCGGCAGCCGCCGTTGAGGCTCCGGCAGGGGAGGCCGAATCAGTTGTTGCGGTCGGCTCCGCGGAGGCCTCCGCGGAGGAGGCCGTCCCGGCCGAACCAGCACCGGCCAAGGCCACCAGGACGCGCAAGGCCCCGGTCCGGCGCACGAAGAAGTCGACCGACGAGCCTGCCGAGATGCCGGCCTCCGCCGATGCGGGCGTCCCCGCAGCCGACGCCGCCGCTTCGGGCCGCGCGGTGGAAAATGCGGGTTCCTCGTCCACGGACGCCGTCGAGGCCACCGAGCCGTCGAGTGGTGCCGCGGATCCGTTCGCGGTCCCCGAATCGCCGATGTCCCTGCTCTTCCACGCGCCGGACCTCACCGCAGTCGTGGCACCCACGCGTCCGAGGTCCGCCGAGCCCGCAGGTGCCGATGCGGCGCCCACCGAGGACGATTCGGAAGAACGCTCCGGCGGACGCCGTAGCCGCCGCGGTCGGGGACGCGCCCGGGAAGAGGGCATCGAAACGCCCGCCCCGGAGGCCCAGGACCAGGAGCAGGACGAGAACGGCACCGAGGGCGACGGCGTCGTTTCGCGCCGCCGTCGCCGCCGCCGCCGTGGCGACGCCGATCTTGAGCTGACGGGCGGACAGGACGACGATCCGCCAAACACGGTGACGCGTGTCCGCGGCCCGCGTGCGGCGGCCCCCGAGCCCGCCCCGTCCAACAAGGTGACCAGCGTCAAGGGCTCGACCCGGCTCGAGGCCAAACGCCAGCGCCGCCGCGAGTCGCGCGAGACAGGCCGCCGGCGACATGTCATCACGGAGGCGGAGTTCCTCGCCCGCCGCGAATCCGTCGACCGCCAGATGATTGTCCGCCAGCGCGAGGACCGCATCCAGATCGGCGTCCTGGAGGACGGCATCCTTGCCGAGCACTTCGTGTCCAAGACGCAGCAGGACTCCCTGATCGGCAACGTGTATGTCGGCAAGGTGCAGAACGTGCTTCCGTCCATGGAGGCGGCGTTCGTCGACATCGGGCGTGGCCGCAACGCCGTGCTCTACGCGGGCGAGGTCAACTGGGATGTGGCCGGCCTCGACGGCCAGCCGCGCCGCATCGAACACGCGCTGAAGTCCGGCGACTCCGTGCTGGTCCAGGTCACCAAGGACCCGGTGGGCCACAAGGGCGCGCGGCTGACCAGTCAGATCTCGCTTCCCGGCCGGTACCTGGTCTACGTCCCGGGCGGATCCATGACCGGCATCTCCCGCAAGCTGCCGGACGTCGAGCGCAACCGCCTCAAGAAGATCCTGAAGGACCACCTGCCGGAAAACGCCGGAGTGATCGTCCGCACGGCCGCCGAAGGCGCCAGCGAGCAAGAGCTGATGAACGACATCAACCGCCTGCGCGCCCAGTGGGAGTCCATCGAAGCCAAGTCCACGTCGACGAAGACCGCGCCTCCCGAGCTGCTCTACGGCGAGCCGGACCTGACCATCAAGGTGGTCCGCGACGTCTTCAACGAGGACTTCTCCAAGCTGATCGTCTCCGGCGAAGAGGCGTGGGACACCATCGAGGCCTACGTGACCTACGTGGCCCCGGATCTCCTGTCGCGCCTGGAGCAGTGGACGTCCGACGAGGACATCTTCACGGCGAACCGCCTCGACGAGCAGATCCACAAGGCCCTCGAACGCAAGGTGTTCCTGCCCTCGGGCGGTTCGCTGGTGATCGACCGCACCGAAGCCATGACCGTGGTCGACGTCAACACCGGCAAGTTCACGGGTAGTGGCGGGAACCTCGAGGAAACCGTCACCAAGAACAACCTGGAGGCGGCCGAGGAGATCGTCCGGCAGCTGCGGCTGCGGGACATCGGCGGCATCATCGTCATCGACTTCATCGACATGGTCCTCGAGGCCAACCGGGACCTGGTGCTCCGCCGCATGGTCGAGTGCCTCGGCCGCGACCGAACCAAGCACCAGGTCGCCGAAGTCACCTCGCTCGGTCTGGTGCAGATGACGCGCAAGCGCATGGGCACCGGGCTGCTGGAGGTCTTCAGCGAGAACTGCGAGGCCTGCAACGGCCGCGGGGTTGTCACGCACGAGGAGCCGGTGGAGCACCGCCGTTCCTTCCCGTCCCAGGGCGAGGCTCCCGCGGGCCCGCGCAACGACCGCGCGCCCCGGCAGGAGCGCCGCCGGCGCCGCGGCCAGGACAAGGACCAGGACACGGGTGCGGAGGTCCAGCATGCTCCGACGCCGGCGCCCGAGGACCCCGAGCGCGCGGCGAAGGCAACCGCCGCACGTGCGGCCTTCGCCTCCATCGCCGCCGCCGCGCAGGCCGCCCACGAACACGAGGCAAACCACGGCACTGAGCAGGAAGCCGCGGTGGAACCGTTGCCGTCCGCTGCGGGGACCGCGGAGCCGGTGGACGCCGGGCAGGGCGAACAGGACGAGGACCAGGTCCTGAGGATCGCCGGCGAGGAAGTTCGTCTCCCGCGCTCGCGCCGTCGGCGCCGCGCCTCCTCGCCGGAGCAGGCACCGTCGTTGACGCTCGAGTCGCTGTCCGCGGCGTTCGGGGCATCCGCCGACAGTTCGGAGGGCCACGCAGCAGGGTCGGCGCCACCGGAGTCGTCGACGCCCGCGCCTCGGGAAGAGTCGGCCGCATCCGAGCGCCCACGGCGCAACCGGCGCTCCTCGGGGAACCGTGGCGCGGCGCCGGAAACGACGCCGGAAACCAACCCGCGTCCGGCGGTGTCGGGAGTCGCGGGCCAGTCCGTCGCGCCTGTGGAGACGGAGCCGCCCGCGGTATCGGAGCCGGCCGAAGCCCGTCGGCCGTCGGTGGCCACGGAGCTCGCTCAGCCCCAAGAGCGGCCTCGTCGACCCCGGCGCAATCGCTCGGCGCGCAGTGCGCAGGGCGCGGGCGACACGCCGATCGAGAACACCTCCACGGACGGCTCACGCACGTCCGCCGCGGTCGGAAGCGCCCATGTGGCACGGCTGTCGGACGAGAACGTCGCGGCGCCGTCCGACGGAGAAGGAACGGGCCCCTTGGTGCTCGGCGTCGGCGTTCCGGCGTCGGAACTTTAGGCGTACGCTCTTGACGACTCGCCGGGGCAGCGTGTATTTGCCCCGGCGGGCCGGATTAGCGTAACCTTGATCTTCGGTGCGAACGCCAGCTAATCGGAATTTCCGCTCGGCGTGACAGCACGGCGCAAACCCGAAACCTAGTTGCGGGTGCCTTATGCGCAGTTAGAGTAATAAACGTCGAGAGAAGTGAGTACCAAAGTGGTGTACGCGATTGTCCGCGCTGGCGGCCGCCAGGAAAAAGTCTCTGTTGGAGACTTCGTTACCCTTGACCGCGTCCCCGTGGCAGCCGGCGGCACCATTGAGCTCCCGGCCCTGCTTCTGGTCGACGGCGACAAGGTGACGTCCGCAGCCAACGAGCTGGCCAAGGTCACGGTCACCGCCGAGGTTCTGGAGAACCTCCGCGGCCCGAAGATTGTCATCCAGAAGTTCAAGAACAAGACCGGCTACAAGAAGCGACAGGGATTCCGTTCCGCGCTGACGAAGGTCAAGGTCACCTCCATCGCCTAAGGCGCCGGAGAGCAGTTTCCCCCCGATTTGAAGGTAGGCACATTCAATGGCACATAAGAAGGGCGCGAGTTCCACTCGCAACGGCCGCGATTCCAACGCCCAGTACCTGGGCGTCAAGCGCTTCGGTGGACAGGTTGTCTCCGCCGGCGAGATCATCGTCCGCCAGCGCGGCACCCACTTCCACCCCGGAGCCAACGTTGGCCGTGGAGGCGACGACACCCTGTTCGCCCTCGCAGCAGGCGCTGTCGAGTTCGGCACCCGCCGCGGACGCCGCGTCGTGAACATCGTGGCCGCCGACTAGTAGTCCGGCGACAGCGAGTTTTACTAGACTGGAGGGTGGGCCGTTCGGCCCGCCCTCCTGTTGCATTTCGGCAGTACCCGCATATCGGCAACATCGCGCCGCCGCCCCGGCGGCGCACCCTAAAGAGGAGTCCCGTCAGTGGCAGCGTTCATAGACCGCGTGGTCCTTCACGTATCCGGTGGAACCGGAGGCCACGGCTGTGTCTCCATCAAGCGCGAGAAGTTCAAGCCGTTGGGCGGTCCCGACGGCGGGGCCGGCGGCAATGGCGGCGACGTGATCCTGCGTGTCGACCCGCAGACCACAACGCTGCTCGATTACCACCACCTGCCGCACCGCCATGCGAGCAACGGCGAAGGCGGCAAGGGGGACATGCGTCCCGGCAAGCACGGCGAAACACTGATCCTTCCCGTTCCCGAGGGAACGGTCGTCAAGGACCGAAGCGGAAACATCCTCGCCGACCTCGTGGGCGAGGGAACGGAGTACGTGGCCGCGTCCGGCGGGCTCGGCGGACTCGGGAACTCGGCGCTCTCCTCGCAGAAGCGCAAGGCACCCGGTTTCGCGCTCCTCGGCATCGCCGGCACCGAGGGCGACATCGTCCTTGAGCTGAAGACCGTCGCGGACATCGCGCTGGTCGGCTACCCGTCGGCGGGCAAGTCCAGCCTGATTGCGGCCATCTCCGCCGCGCGTCCCAAGATCGCGGACTACCCGTTCACCACCCTCGTTCCGAACCTCGGCGTCGTACAGGCGGGCGAAGTCCGCTTCACCGTCGCGGACGTGCCCGGCCTGATCCCGGGCGCTTCGGAGGGACGCGGCCTCGGCCACGAGTTCCTCCGCCACGTCGAGCGTTGCGCGGCGCTGGTCCACGTGCTCGACTGCGGCACCCTGGAGTCGGACCGAGATCCGATCTCGGACCTCGACACCATCCAGGCGGAGCTCGACGCCTACGAGGTGGATTCCAGCTTCGCCGGGGTCGACGGGCAGATCATTCCGCTGAACGAACGCCCGCGACTGATTGCCCTGAACAAGGTCGACATGCCCGACGGCGACGACATGGCCCGTTTCGTGCGGCCCGAACTCGAAAAACGCGGATACCGAGTCTTCGAGGTCTCGGCGCTGGACCGCACGGGACTGCGTGACTTGACGTTCGCGATGGCCGGGCTGGTCGAAGAGGCCCGAAAGCTCATCGATGCGGCCCCGCCGATCGCACCGGTTCCGGTCCTGCGTCCCCGGGCCGTGAACTCCAAGGGCTTCGACATCCGCCGCGAGGAGCGCAACCTCGAGCCGCTCTTCCGGGTACTGGGGGAGAAGCCGCTGCGTTGGGTCAAGCAGACCGACTTCACCAACGACGAGGCAGTCGGCTATCTGGCGGACCGCCTGGCCAAGCTCGGCATCGAAGAGAAGCTGTTCCGCATGGGCGCCAAGCCCGGCGACGCCGTGGTCATCGGCGACGACCGCGAGGGCGTGCTGTTCGACTGGGAGCCCACCATGGCCGCGGGCGCCGAGCTGCTCGGATCGCGGCGCGGCCACGACGTGCGCCTCGAAGAGCTCAACCGGCCCACGCGCGAGCAGAAGAAACAGGACCATCAGGACCGCAAGGACCGCCGTGCCGCGGCTCGGGACGAACTAGAGGCCGATCGCAAGGCCGGCGTCTGGACGGAGTCCGTCAACTACAAGCACCAGCAGCGTCCGCAGGCAGACGGCGAGTAGCCATGCGGGAAAACCGGAAGCCGTCCGCGGTCAGCGAGCCGGCGGACCTGGCCCGCGCGCGCCGGGTGGTGGTGAAGGTCGGCTCCTCGTCGTTGACCACCATCGGCGGAGGGATTTCGGAGGCCGCGCTGGCGTCTTTGGTCGACCGACTGGCCGCGGTCCGCAATGCGGGGACGGAACTGATCCTGGTGTCCTCCGGTGCCATCGCCGCCGGTCTGGCTCCGCTCGGCCTCGCCCGCCGGCCGCGTGACCTGGCGACGCAGCAGGCCGCCGCCAGCGTGGGCCAGGGACTGCTCATGGCACGGTACACCCAGGCTTTCGGCGCCCACGGCGTCAACGTCAGCCAGGTGCTTCTGACGGCCGACGACCTGATCCGTCGCCAGCAGTACGCCAATGCGTTCCGGGCCCTGAGCCGCCTGCTGTCCCTCGGCGTCGTGCCTGTGGTGAACGAGAACGACACGGTCGCGACCCATGAGATCCGGTTCGGGGACAACGACCGCCTCGCCGCACTCGTCGCGCACCTCGTGAAGGCCGATGCGCTGGTGCTCCTTTCGGACGTCGACGCACTCTACGACGGTCCTCCGCAGGCCGGAGCGTCACGCATTCCGCGGGTCGATTCGGCCTCCGACCTTGCCGGTGTGCGCATTGGCAGCGCCGGCAAGGCCGGCGTCGGAACGGGCGGGATGGCCACGAAGGTCGAGGCCGCCACCATGGCGGCCGAGTCCGGCATCCCGGCACTGGTCACGTCCACCGGCAACGCGGCGCGCGCCCTGGCCGGCGAGGACGTCGGCACCTGGTTCGCCTCGCGGGGCAACCGCAGGCCGGCCCGGATGCTGTGGCTCGCGCACCTCGCCAGCACGCAGGGCAGGCTGGTGCTCGACGACGGCGCCGTTGCCGCGGTTGCCTCCGGCGTCAGGTCGCTGCTGCCCGCCGGCATCACGGGCGTGGAGGGCAACTTCGAGGCCGGGGACCCCGTCGAGATCGCCGACGCCGCAGGGACCGTCGTCGCGCGCGGCCTCGTCAACTACTCGTCGGTCGAGCTGCCCGAGATGCTGGGGCGCAGCACGCGCGAATTGTCGCGGAACCTCGGCCCGCACTACGAACGGTCCGTCGTCCACATCGACGACCTCGTCCTGGTCTAAGCGCAGGCGCCGGGCCGCAACATGCGGGCACCCGACGGCCCGGGTACTAAACTGGTGCCATGACCCAGCATGTCCACCAGGCTGAAGAAGCCGCGCCCGCCGACGCCCCCTCCCCATCCGCGCCCCACGCGGCGACGGAGACGACCCGGACGCCTCCGGTGGCACCGACGGGGCCCTCCGCGGTCGAGGCCGTTGCCGCCATGGCCGACCGGGCACGCCTCGCGTCGCGCCATCTGGCACGCGCGAACCGGGACTGGAAGGATCGGGGACTCAACGCCATCGGCCGGGCGCTGGATGCCGGGCGGCGCCCGGTGCTGGAGGCGAACGGGCGGGATCTCGACCGCGAGCGGTCGGCCGGCACCTCCGACGCCCTGCTCGACCGGCTCCGCCTGGACGATTCCCGCGTGGACGCCCTGGTGGGTGCCCTGGATGAACTCGCCGCCCTGCCCGATCCCGTCGGCAGCGTCCTCCGCGGGCAGACGCTGCCCAACGGGCTCCGCATGAGGCAGGTCTACGTCCCGATGGGAGTCGTTGGCGCCATCTACGAGGCCCGTCCCAACGTTACCGTCGACATCGCAGGCCTGGCGCTCAAGAGCGGCAACGCAGTGCTGCTCAGGGGCGGTTCCGCGGCCGCCGAGACCAATCGTGTCCTGGTGCATCTCATCCGCGATGCCCTGCGCGAAGCGGGGCTCCCCGCCGATGCGGTGCAGAGCGTGGACGAATACGGGCGCGCCGGTGCCAATGCGCTGATGGGTGCCCGCGGAAAAGTGGACGTGCTGATTCCGCGCGGCGGACGGTCCCTGATCCAGTCCGTGGTAAAGAACGCCCAGGTTCCCGTCATCGAGACGGGGGAGGGCAATGTGCACATTTATCTGGACGAATCCGCGGACGAGGCCGCAGCCGTCGAGATTCTCCTGAACGCCAAAACACAACGGCCGTCGGTCTGCAACACGGTCGAGACCCTGCTCGTACACCCCGGTTCCACCGCCGCGCCCGCTGTCCTCGCCGCGCTGGCCGCGGCCGGTGTACGGCTCCATGCCGACCCCCGCGCCGCGGGCATCGCGGGGGACACCCCCACAGTGGCGGCCACCGACGAGGATTGGGCCACCGAATACATGGACCTCGACCTCGCCGTCGCGGTGGTGGATACATTGGACGACGCACTGGAGCACATCCGTCGCTGGTCGACGGGACACACGGAGGCCATCCTTACCAACAATCTGGTCAACGCGGAGCGTTTCGTCGCCGAAGTCGATTCCGCGGCGGTGATCGTCAACGCATCCACGCGCTTCACGGACGGTGGACAGCTGGGTCTGGGTGCCGAGGTGGGCATCTCGACGCAGAAGATGCACGCGCGCGGCCCCATGGGCCTGCGGGAGCTGACGACCACCAAGTGGATCGTTCAGGGCGACGGCCACGTCCGTTCGTAGACCCTTGGCCCAGTAGGTACGATAGAGCCCAAGCAAGATCAGTTTCGCGCGCCCCCGACCGGGTCCTCCGCGTGGACGGAACCAAACTAGGAGAGACATGCTCACTCAGCAGTTCGCAGCAGTGCTGGCCAGCGCGGCGGAAGTCGAAGCCGAGTCCGCGACCGGCACAGCCCTTCTGGTCGGAGGCAGCATCATGGCGCTGTTCCTTCTGATGCTTCTGGTCACGGTTTCCTTCTCCAACGTCGGCCGGCGCCACGAGATCCACGCAGAGATTCCGGATGCCCACCGCCAGCACGCCAACAAGCACGGCGTCGAGCATCACTAGCGAAACCGAGGCAAAGGGCTCCGCGCGGCCCTTTCGCCTGGGGGTGATGGGAGGCACGTTCGATCCCATCCACCACGGGCACCTGGTCGCCGCGAGCGAGGTGGCCGCGGAATTCGATCTCGACGAAGTGGTGTTCGTGCCCACGGGCCGTCCGTGGCAGAAGTCGCACCGCGTGGTCACGGATTCCGAACACCGGTATCTCATGACCGTGGTGGCCACGGCGTCGAATCCCCGTTTCACGGTCAGCCGCGTGGACATCGAGCGTCCCGGGCCGACGTACACCATCGACACGTTGCGGGACCTTCGCCGACTCCGCCCCGAGGCAGACCTCTTCTTCATCACGGGTGCCGACGCGATGGCGCAAATCCTTTCGTGGAAGGACATCGACGAGTTGTGGAGTCTGGCGCACTTCGTGGGCGTCACCCGACCGGGACACGAACTTCCCGACCTCGGACGGCAGGACGTCAGCCTGCTGGAGGTGCCCGCGATGGCCATTTCGTCCACCGCGTGCAGGACCCGGGTACAGACCGACAAGCCGGTCTGGTACCTCGTGCCGGACGGGGTGGTTCAGTACATCGCCAAATACGAGTTGTATAGTGACGACGGCGGAGACGACAGCGCCTAGCCGGGAATGGATAGCATGAGCGACGACCAAGGGCCCGCGGTGAGCCGCCGGTCCCTGCGCGAAAAGAGACGAGCCGGGGAGGCCGCGAGCCGCAACGAGCGTTCGTCGGCCGACGGCGTCGAACACAATCCTTCGTCGCCCGAAGACCCAGCGGCTCCCCAGCACGCCCCCATAGCCGAACCGACCGACGCCACCGCGGCACGGGTCGCCCGCGCCAACCGGTCGCGCCGTGCCGCGGACGCTCCGGTCGACGCGGTGCCCGAACGCACCTCCCTGCAACGGGCCCGGGACCGCGAGGCACTGCGTACCCGGCGACGTCTCGAGACGGGCACGGCTTCCGAGGCCGCGCCGGGGGCGAGCCCCGGACCCGTGACGCGCCGGCAGCTGCGGCTGCAGTCGCTTGCGGTGGCCAAGGCCGAGTCGGCGCAAGAAAATTCGGCCGAGGCCAACGACGACGGCATGAGCGTCGAGGCGGCGCTCGCGGCGCGGCGCGAGCTGATGGGGCTGACACCCGGCACGGACGAGGACGCTGACGAGTCGGCACCCGACGACACCGGGCTGATGAACCTGGAGCGACTCGCCAAGCAACGCGAACATGCCGCGCGCGCGGCGGTCATCAATCGACGGGTCGCCGAGCGCCGCCGCCTCGAACAAGCCAACTCGCAACGTCTGCAGCAGGTGCGCTCGGACCCGTTTACGGGCTCCATGACCCAGCTTCGGGACCAACAGGCGGAGAAGGACCTGGCCAACACGGGTGTCCGCGGACCGCAAACCAGCGGTTTTCGGCTCGAGCTGGCGGCGAAACCGCCGGTCGGGCCCACGGAACCCGAAGTCGGAGCGGCGGTCCGGCCCGATGCCATACCCGTTCAAGCCGTCACGGCCCAGGGGCTGGATCCGCTGGACTACATGACCGCCGGAGTGCGTCGGGCGAATCGCCTGGCTCTCGTGGTCCTTGGATCGCTGGTCGTGGGAGCGGCAACGCTCGTGACCGGCCTGATCCTGATGATGAACTCACGCTAGGCGCCGCCTGGCGTCTGCAACACCTACTAAGGAGCCCCATGGCCTCTGCAGACCACTCCCTCGAAATCATCCGCATCGCCGCGCTCGCCGCGGCGGACAAGCTTGCGGAGAACCTGGTCGCGCTTGACGTGAGCGAACGCCTCGGGATCACCGACGCGTTCCTCATCGCCTCGGCTTCCAGCGAACGCCAGGTCAATGCCATCGTCGACGGGATCGAGCACGCGCTCGGGGAGTCGATGGACCTGCGTCCCGTCCGCCGCGAGGGTCGAGGCGAGGGCCGGTGGGTCCTGCTCGATTACCTCGACGTCGTGATCCACGTCCAGCACGAGGAGGACCGTGTCTTCTATGCCCTGGATCGCCTGTGGAGCGACTGCCCGTCGATCGAGCTCCCCACCACGGGAGAACCGGGCAAGCCGGTTATCGAGCAGGATACGGTCCAGGAAGCCGCCGAGCAGGATTAGCGCCGCCCTCCTGCCGGGATTTGCACCCCGGTTTTCCGGTGCCCTATGATGGATGAGTTGTCCACCGGATCGCTCCGGCCGGACGGCACCCGTTTGGGGGTATGGCGCAGTTGGTAGCGCGTCTGCATGGCATGCAGAAGGTCAGGGGTTCGAATCCCCTTACCTCCACCAAAGGGACGCATCGCATCGAGGCACCCCGGTCATCCGACCGGGGTGCCTTCGCGTTGGGTCGGTCCGCGCATGGCGGGGCGATCAATTGGAAAACCGTTGTCGACGACACGCCGAGCCGCGCTCGACACGCCATGAGTCGCGCCTATGGGTTCCGACTCCACAGCCTGTGGACGGTCGCGCCGGAACTCCGGATTCGCGGGGGAGAACGGCTGTCTTTTCTCCACATGGGCTGTGGACTATGGAGTCCACGAATGACATACTTGTAATACATCATCTAGGGGTCGGCGTACCCCGACTGCACTACATGTAGTATTGAAATCGCTGGAGCGGCCTAGGGGGTCGGTACGGGAAAGAGCCCGAAATTGCCCCGTTTGACGCCGTGGTCCAGGGCGGTCGGGCATCCGGACCGGAACCATTTAAACAGACATTTCGCATGAGGGGATCAGGGCCATGACCGTCACGGTTTACACGAAACCAGCCTGCGTTCAGTGCAACGCAACCTACCGCGCACTGGACAAGAAGGGCATCGCCTACCAGAGCGTGGACATCTCCCAGGATCCCGAGGCGCTGGAGCGCGTCCGGGCCCTCGGGTACATGCAGGCGCCGGTGGTCATCACCGAGGCCGACCACTGGTCCGGCTTCCGCCCGGACAAGATCAACGAGCTCGCGCTGGCCGCGACGTCCTCCGTCGCCTAGGCAGCACCCCAGCAAGCAATCAAGGCGGTTCCCATGCCACGAGGAGTAGCGGTGGCCCCGGGCCGGTCCTCACGGGACCGGTCCCCGGACGGAGCCGGCACAACCACCACGGCCACGTCCCTGGTCCACTTTTCCTCGGCCTCCGGCTACACGCAGCGGTTCGTCGAAAAATTGGGTCTCGAATCGACCCGGATACCGCTCTACGCGAGCGAACCGGAACTCGTGGCCACCGGTCCTTACGTCCTGCTTCTTCCCACCTACGGTGGCGAGGAGGGCAGGCATTCGATTCCCCCACAGGTCCTGCGATTCCTCAACAACGCGGGGAACAGGGACTTGTTGCGCGGCGTCATCGGCGCCGGCAACACCAACTTCGGAACCTCCTATTGCCTTGCCGCGCGCAAGATCGCCGCCAAGTGCGACGTTCCGCTTCTCTATAGATTTGAACTCATGGGCACGCCGGAAGACGTGGACCTCGTACGCCAAGGATTGGAACAGTTTTGGACACAACAGTCGCAGAGCCGGCCGTGACCACGGACGGCAAGGAAATGCCCGCCGCATTCGAAGGGCTCGGGTACCACGAGCTCAACGCCATGCTGAATCTCTACGGCAAGGACGGCCGCATCCAGTTCGGCGCCGACCGGGCGGCCGCGCGCCAGTACTTCCTGGACCACGTGAACAACAACACGGTGTTCTTCCACGACCTGGACGAGAAGCTCGAGTACCTCATCAAGCACGAGTACTACGAGCGCGAAACGCTCGACCAGTACACGATGAACTTCGTGCGCGATCTGTTCTCCCGCGCCTACAAGAAGAAGTTCCGCTTCGAGACTTTCCTTGGCGCCTTCAAGTTCTACACCTCCTACACGCTCAAGACGTTCGACGGCAAGCGCTACCTGGAACGCTACGAGGACCGCGTGTGCATGGTCGCCCTGCACCTCGCGCGTGGGGACGAGGAGCTGGCCACCCAGCTGGTCGACGAGATCATCGACGGCCGCTTCCAGCCGGCCACGCCGACGTTCCTCAACGCCGGCAAGGCCCAGCGCGGAGAGCTCGTGTCCTGCTTCCTGCTGCGCATCGAGGACAACATGGAGTCGATCGCCCGCGGCATCAACTCCTCCCTGCAGCTCTCCAAGCGCGGTGGTGGCGTGGCCCTCTCGCTGACGAACATCCGCGAATACGGCGCCCCGATCAAGCAGATCGAGAACCAGTCTTCCGGCGTGATCCCCGTGATGAAGCTCCTCGAGGACAGCTTCTCCTACGCCAACCAGCTCGGTGCCCGCCAGGGGGCCGGCGCCGTCTACCTGCACGCCCACCACCCGGACATCCACCGGTTCCTGGACACGAAGCGGGAGAACGCGGACGAGAAGATCCGCATCAAGACCCTGTCCCTCGGCGTCGTGATCCCGGACATCACGTTCGAGCTGGCCAGGAAGAACGAGGACATGTACCTGTTCTCCCCGTACGACGTCCAGCGCGTCTACGGAGTGCCCTTCTCCGACATCTCCGTGACGGAGAAGTACTACGAGATGGTCGACGACGCGCGGATCAAGAAGACCAAGATCAGCGCCCGCGAGTTCTTCCAGACCCTGGCCGAGATCCAGTTCGAGTCCGGCTACCCGTACCTCATGTTCGAGGACACGGTGAACCGCGCGAACCCGATCAAGGGCAAGATCACCATGAGCAACCTGTGCTCGGAGATCCTGCAGGTGTCCTCCCCGTCCGTGTACGCGGAGGACCTGGGTTACGACGTCGTCGGCAAGGACATCTCCTGCAACCTGGGCTCGATGAACATCGCCAAGGCGATGGATTCGCCGGACCTGGGCGCCTCGGTGGAGACGGCCATCCGCGCCCTCAGCGCCGTGTCGGACATGTCCTACATCTCCTCCGTCCCGTCCATCGCCGAGGGCAACGAGCAGTCGCACGCCATCGGCCTCGGCCAGATGAACCTGCACGGCTACCTGGCGCGCGAACGGGTCCACTACGGCTCCGAGGAGGGCCTGGACTTCACGAACATCTACTTCTACACCGTGCTGTTCCACGCCCTGCGCTCCTCCAACCGGCTGGCCATGGAAAAGGGGGAGGCCTTCGGCGGCTTCGCCGACTCGAAATACGCGACGGGCGAGTTCTTCGACAAGTACACGGAGCAGGAGTGGGTGCCGCAGACCGAACGCGTCGGCGAGCTCTTCGACGGCGTGCACATCCCGACGCGGGAGGACTGGCTGGAGCTGAAGGCGTCCGTCATGGAGCACGGCATCTACAACCAGAACCTGCAGGCCGTTCCGCCGACCGGGTCGATCTCCTACATCAACAACTCCACCTCCTCGATCCACCCGGTGGCGTCGAAGATCGAGATCCGCAAGGAGGGCAAGATCGGGCGCGTCTACTACCCGGCGCCCTACCTGGACAACGACAACCTGGAGTACTACGCGGACGCGTACGAGATCGGCTACGAGAAGATCATCGACACCTACGCGGCCGCCACCCAGCACGTGGACCAGGGCCTGTCGCTGACGCTGTTCTTCAAGGACACCGCCACGACCCGCGACATCAACAAGGCGCAGATCTACGCGTGGCGCAGGGGCATCAAGACGCTCTACTACATCCGTCTCCGCCAGCTCGCGCTGGAGGGGACCGAGGTTGAGGGCTGCGTCTCCTGCATGCTGTAGTCGCCGCTGGCGCACACGTACGACGGCGGGTGCCACCCGCCGTCGTACGCATAGATTCGAATTACCCTTTGCAATGCTCAAGGAAAGTCAGGGGATGACATGACCGAGAAGGTCAAACTGCTCAGCCACGTCGAAGCGATCAACTGGAACCGCATCCAGGACGATAAGGACGTCGAGGTGTGGAACCGACTGGTCAACAACTTCTGGCTGCCGGAGAAGATCCCGCTGTCCAACGACGTCCAGTCGTGGGGGACGCTCACCGAGGCCGAGAAGCTGCTCACCATGCGCGTCTTCACCGGGCTGACGCTGCTGGACACGCTTCAGGGCACCGTCGGCGCCGTCTCGCTCATCCCCGATGCGATCACCCCGCACGAGGAGGCCGTCTACACGAACATCGCGTTCATGGAGTCGGTCCACGCCAAGAGCTATTCCTCGATCTTCTCCACGCTCGCCTCCACCAAGGAGATCGACGACGCGTTCCGCTGGTCCACGGAGAACGAGAACCTGCAGAAGAAGGCCCGGATCGTCGAGGGCTACTACCACGGCGACGATCCGCTGAAGAAGAAGATCGCCTCCACGCTGCTGGAGTCGTTCCTGTTCTACTCCGGCTTCTACCTGCCGATGTACTGGTCCTCGCGCGCCAAGCTCACGAACACGGCCGACCTGATCCGCCTGATCATCCGCGACGAGGCCGTCCACGGGTACTACATCGGCTACAAGTTCCAGAAGGGCATCGAGTCCCTGAGCGAGGAGCGCAAGCAAGAGCTCAAGGACTACACGTTCGAGCTGCTCTTCGAGCTGTACGAGAACGAGGTCCAGTACACGCACGACCTGTACGACGGCGTCGGGCTGAGCGAGGACGTCAAGAAGTTCCTGCACTACAACGCCAACAAGGCCCTGATGAACCTGGGCTACGAGGCGATGTTCCCGGCCTCCGTCACGGACGTGAACCCGGCCATCCTGTCGGCTCTGAGTCCCAACGCGGACGAGAACCACGACTTCTTCTCCGGCTCGGGATCCTCCTACGTCATCGGCAAGGCCGTGAACACCGAAGACGAGGACTGGGAGTTCTAGGACCTCCCACGGGAGCGACCGACTGCACCCCAGAGCCTGCGGATTCCAAAGGGCCTGCCCCCGCGCTGGGGCAGGCCCTTTGCCGCGTCCTTGGCGGGTCCACGAGGGGATTGCCACGCCAAACCTGCACCCCTTCGGCGTGTCGTCGCTTGACGCGCCACAAATAGATACACAATACGCACTTTTACCCCTACAGTTTTCCTCAGCAACTTTCATCACTCGCTGCACGGGGGAACCATGAACACCAATGTCGCCTTACCTCGACCTGTCCGATTCGCGACGAGGGCGCGTTGGATGTCCGTGGCGACTCTGGCCGTCCTCTCCTTCGGGATTGGTGCGGCGGGACCCGCAGGTGCCATGCCGCTGCCCGTGGCGGCCGCCGTTGCGCCGACGACGGCGGCGTCGGCACTCCCCGCCGCCACAACGAAGACCAGCACCACATACGCGACGAGCGCAAACCTCTACCTCCGCACCGGAGCGTCCACCCGTCACCGCGCCATCGTGCTGCTGAAAAAGGGCACCAAGCTCACCGTGCGGGCCACTAAGGGCTCCTGGTACCAGGTCACGGCCAACGGGCGTACAGGTTGGGTGGCCAGGTCCTACGTCACGAAGACCATCGCCAAGGTCGTTGTTCCGCAGCCAACCGCCCCGACCACCGCGAAGAACGTTAAACACACCACCACGGCGAACCTGCTGCTGCGTCGCAGCGCGCCGACCGGAGCAGCAATCACGACCCTGAGGAAGGGTTCCACGGTCGTCACCACCGGAGCCGCCCGCAAGGTCTCCGGGACCACCTGGTACCAGGTCAAGTACGGCTCGCTCACCGGGTGGTCCGCGAGCGCGTACCTCAAGATGGCGCCCGCGGCCAAGCCCGTCGCCCAACCCGTCGCCAAGCCGGTGGCGAAGGCCCCAACGGCGCCAAAAATCGTCTCGGGTAAGCCCGGGAAGTTCACGACGACGGCCAACGTGTACCTGCGTGTGTCGGCGCCGGCTGGCCGGGTCCTGACGCTGATGTCCAAGGGCACGGCGGTGGCCGCCACGGGCAAGACCGTGAATCACGGAACGATCGTTTGGCGGCAGGTGAAGGTCGGGACCGCCACGGGCTGGACTTCCGGGTCCTATTTGGCGGCGTACGTCGCCCCGCCCGCCGTGGCGCGTCCAGTTGCACCGCCGGTCGTCGCCCCTGCTCCCGCTCCGGCCCCTGCTCCCGCTCCGGCCGATCCGCCCGGCGTGGACCACGTCGACGTCCCCGCGACGTTCGCGATTTCCGGTGCGGGATGGGGCCACGGCGTCGGCATGAGCCAGTACGGCGCGCAGGGGATGGCCAAGGCCGGCTCCGGCGCGGCGGCGATCCTGGAGCACTACTACGCGCCGGCCCGCACGGCGACGACGACGGCCCTGGCCTCCAGCGACATCAGGGTCCAACTGTTGTCCACGACCGCCAGCACGATCACCCCGTCCGGGGGACGCCTGCGAATCCTTGACGGGTCCGCGAGACTGGCCACCACGTCGTCGCCCGTGTCGCTCAAGCTCGTCAACGGAAAGGTGGTTGCCACGATGGGCTCCGAGACGCACACGGTCGACGGCGCCCTCACGGTCCAGTGGGAGGGGACCCGCCACTGGCCCGGTGCGGTCGTCGGCACCGTATCCGTCCCCAACGCCAACGGCGGATCCGCCGCCGGCACGTACCGGCACGGACAGATCGAGGTGTCCGTCCTGGGCGGCAAGCTGAACCTCGTGAACCAGCTCCGCATGAACGACGAGTATCTCTACGGTCTCGCCGAAATGCCGTCCAGCTGGGAGCCGGCCGCGCTTCAGGCGCAGGCCATCGCCGGCCGGACATACGCGATGCGCAACATGGCGACCCTAAAGTCCGCCTGCGGCTGCAACGTCTACGACGAGGTCGCCTCGCAGAAGTTCACCGGGTGGGGCAAGGAAAACGAGGGCGGCGGCGTGAGCGGCGCCAAGTGGAAGGCCGCCGTGGACGCCACACAGACCAAGGCCTCCGGCATCCCAACCTCCGCCACCGTGGTCAAGTACAACGGCTACCTGATCGACGCCGTCTACTTCTCCTCCTCCGGCGGCATGACCCGCACGGCACAGTCCGTGTGGGGCAACCCCCACGCGTATCTCCAGTCCCGCGGCGACGCCTACTCGGTGTCCCCGCTCTCCGGCAACCCGAACCGGGCGTGGGCCTACACGGCAACCCAGTCCAAGATGGCGACGGCGTTCGGCATCGGAGACATCGTGTCCGTGTCCGTGGCCAAGAACGCAGACCTCACCATCTCCTCGGCGACCGCCACGGCCGCCAACGGTGAAACGCGCACGATCACCGGCGCGAAGTTCCGAGCCTCGCTCCCCACCAAGTCGGCGTGGATCACCGGCGTATCGGCGCCTTAGCACCGGTCAGGCAAGCGGTGGCTGCGCCCGCAGCTTCCTGAGCGCCTTCCGGTAGCGGCGGCGGGCGGATTCTGCCGCGGACTCCTCTTCGGCGGCCAGTTCGCCATATATCCGCAGCTCCGCGGGAGCGGGGCCCGGCGTTACGCCGGTTTCCGCGTCCGTCTGCCTTTCGGAGAGAAACTGGCGGGTTAGAACACTGTCCTGGTGGTCCCCGAGGATCCGTTGGATCCGCCGTGCGGAGCGCCCCAAGCGCTTCGCAGGCTTACCGAGGACCTGAGTGGCGGGCTCCGTCGCGTGCCGGAGGCGCTTCGCGTTCTTGCGCACCCGGTGCAGAGCCGCGTCCCGACGTTTTCCGGCGCCCGTCCTGGCGGCCGAATCGGCGGACGCCCGGAACCGGGCGGCATCCCGGTCCACCAGTTTCGGCATCGTCGCGGCCGCGGCCTTGCCCCCGAGCCCCTTGCGCCTCCGAAGGATGGCCACGTTGTCCAAGGTGTCCAACAGGGCGAAATAGCGCTCCGAGTCGATGGCCTTCAACGTCCGCCGGTATCCCTCCGCGTGGTCCTGGTCCAGCCGCGCGGCAAGCCGACGGAGTCCCCGGTCCGCGGCCTCATCGCGCGACGAGTGAGGACCCAGGAGCCGGTCCCGCAGGACCTGGGCGTCGCGTGCGCCGCCCAGTGCGCCGGCCAGCCACTTCAATTCGGCCGAGAGTGCGGCCCGGGCAGGACAGCGCAGCACGCGCCCGTAGACGCCGAGCACCGAACGGATCCGCCGGATTGCCGATCTCATGCGGTGCACGGCGTCCGGATCGTCGCAGCGTACGCCCGCGTCGGCGTCCATCAACTCGGTTGTCTGCGCGGCCACGTAGGCCTCCACCACGTGCCATACCCGAAGATTCCTGCCGCCGCGGCGTTCAGTGGCCGGCGTCCGGCGGGGGTAGGCATTCCCGAGCGCCCGTTCGACGTCGGAGGTCGCTTCCGTCAGGGGCGCACCGACCGTCGCCAGGAGACCGGAGGCGCCCCGCGGCTCGCGGGCGCCGTGCCGCGCCGGAACGACGGCCCACGTCCGCCGTGGTGCGCACGGCGGCTCCTGCGCGTACGACTCGCCGGTGACAGAACTGTCGATGAAATCGGCCACATGTTCGCCCGAGTGCCCGTACAGCCGCCGAACGGTGCGGTGCTCCGTCGTCCGGGCGACGCGCACCAGGGACTCCCCGCGCGTGATCGCGCGCACGCGGTCCGCGATGGGCGGCGGCACCGCGTCCTCGCGGCCCAAGGGCACGACATCCGGGGGCACGACGTCGTCCGCGTGCGCCGCGGCGGCCGGGAGGCCGTCGATCCGCCAACCCGCGTTCACGCCACCGGTTCTGCGCCGGATTCCCATGCCCCGGACGGCGAGCCGCAGAGTGGCCGTGTCGAAGTGGACGTCGATGTGGTGTTCGTCGAATGGCTCGGCCACTCCGGCGATCCCCGGGAGGACGGTCAGGTCCGGCGGAACGGCATCCGCGGCAACCACGTAGCGCCCTGTTTCCGCCATTTCGATGATCTCCCGTCGTGGCCGTCGTACCCGTGTCTACCCACGCTAGGCCCGGCATACCGGCGCGGCAATGCCGCCTGTCCCGGCAGCTGCGGGCCCCGTGCCGATTCGTGACCTGAACGCGCTAGTCAACCCCCCATCCCCGGGCCATAATGTGGCCATGAACGAAGCCCGGAAGAAACCGGACAGGACACTGCTGGGCATCGCCGCGGCCGTTGCTGTCCTGGTCGTTGTTGCCCTCGCCGTCGTGTTCACGCGTGGAGAGCCCGAGATGCTTGACGAGGGCACGCCGCAAGGCGTCGTCCAACGCTATGCCGCAGCCGTCATCGACGGCGACGAGGCACTGGCGGCGGAGTATCTGACCGAACGGGCGAAAAAGAATTGCGAGGGTTTCGGCGAGTCGTTCTCATCCGACATGCGCGTGACCCTCATCTCGACCACGGAGCGGCCGAATTCCGCCGACGTCGAGGTCACCCTCACCGTCGGCCAAGGCGGCGGCAACCCCCTCGGAGCCTCGGAATACGAGACGGAGGGTCGATTCGATCTCACTCGTTCAGGTGACAGATGGCTCATCGACACCGCCCCTTGGGAGCTGGCGGCCTGCCCCCCTGCAGGATTCGAAGAATGAGCGCCGCGACGACGTCGTCTACCGGCCGTGCGCCGAGCCGGACGCAATCGACCGTGAGGCGACTGGTGGTCTACGTCCTCCTGTTCGTTCTGGTGGCGACGGCGGCCGGCGGTCTCAGCGGCCTCGTGGCGCGGCTGCTCGGTGAAGGAGCCGAATTCGCCGGGACCGATGTCACTGGACTGGCGCTCTCGCTGGCCTTCACCCTCATTGCCGGTCCCTTGGCGGCGCTCTTGTGGTGGGTCGTGTGGAGGCGCGCCGACACGGACACGGAACGCTCCGCGTTGTCGTGGGGCCTTTACGTCTCTGCCATGTACATCGTGGCCCTCGTGACCGCCACGGTGTCGCTGCTCTCGCTGCTGGCCGACGCCGTGGCCGGCCAGCCACACCGCTGGCAGTCGAACCTGTCCACCGGATTCATCTGGGCAGCCGTGTGGTTATGGCACCTGTGGATGTCGCGTCACCGGACGAAGGGACCACTCAGGTTGCACAGCGTCCCCTGCGTCATCGGCGCCGCCTATGGTCTGCTCATCGCCGTCGCCAACGGGATTGGCGCAATCGCGGGGGTCTTGGACGCGGCAGTGCGTGCGCTGGCCGATGCCACGACGGTGGGGGGGCCGTGGTGGACGTCGGTCCTCGGCGCAGCGGCCTGGGCAGTCGGGGGTGCGGCCATCTGGTGGTGGCACTGGATGCGACAGTCCGCACGTAACCTCCGTGGCGGCCTGGCCGACGTCGTCCTGCTGGTGGTCGGGATCCTGCTTGCCGCGGCGCTCGCCCTCGGCGGTATGGGAACAGTGCTTTTTGTGCTGCTCCGACTGGCCCTGGACCGGACGGATCCGGTCGTGGAACTCGTCGGTCCGCTGCCGATGGCTCTGGCGGCCGGCGCCATCGGCCTTCTGGTGTGGGCCTACCACCACCCTGAGGCTGTCTCCCGCGGCCAGACCCCGAGCCTGGCCGCCCGGCTGGTGGTCTCCGCGGTTGCCCTCGTGGGGGCGGCCACCGGTATCGGCGTGGTCGTGAACTCGCTCATGGCGCTGGCCGCCACCCCCTTGGCCGGAGCGGATGCCCGGACCCTGCTTCTGGGCGGCATCAGCGCCCTCTTGGTCGGCGCCCCCATTTGGTGGATCGTCTGGCGTCCCGCCGCGGCCGCCGACCCCGCAGGCAGGCGGGTGTACCTCGTTGCCGTCTTTGGGGTGAGCGCCGTCGTCGCGCTGGTGACCCTTCTGGTCATCGGTTTCCGCCTTTTCGAGTTCCTTCTCGACGACGTCACCGGGTCCAGCCTGTTGGAGCGGATTCGAGCCCCGTTCGGGTTGCTGGCGGCCACCTGCCTCGTCGCCGCCTACCACTTCGGCCTGTGGCGGCGGGACCGCTCGGCGCTCGCCGTCGCCTCAGAAGCAGGGAGCTCCGGCGACGTTGCCGGCATCGAGCGGATCAGCGTAGAACGCGTCGTACTCGTCGTTTCGCACGACGACGGCGGCGCGCTCGCCTCGACTATCCGCGAGGCCACGGGGGCCCGCGTGACGGTGTGGGTCCGAGGGGACACCGACGATGGTGCCCAGGGGTCCCTGCCTGACGGGGCGGCGCTGGTGGGGGAACTGGTGGGCCGGTTAACCGGTGTGTCCGCGCGCCGGGTCCTGGTCCTGGTGGACGCCGACGATAGCCTGGAAGTCATTCCGATCGGCGCCGAGGTGGGTTAGGAACCGGTTTCCCCGGCGGCGCGGGGCGGCATAGGGTGGCATGAGGAACGGCCGCCACGGCCGCAGGAAAGGACCCCGCAATGACGCAGGCCCCCATGCCCGGGCACACCACGGAACTCGCCGTCGGCGACTTCTTCTACGAGCCCCTCGGGGACGGCCGCTACCGCTCCACCGTGCACGCGCAGGGAGCCTGGAATGCGCACGAGCAGCACATGGCTCCGGCGACCGGAATCATCGCCCACGAACTCGAGCTGTTCCAGCCGCGACCTGACATGCGCATGGCCAAGGTCGGCCTGGACATCCTGGGCATCATCCATGGCGGCGAGTTCGACGTACGCACGCGCCTGGTTCGGCCAGGACGCACGATCGAGCTCCTCGAGGCCGAGTTGTCCTGCGCCGGCCGGACCGCCATCGTCGCTCGCGCCTGGCGGCTCAAGACCCAGGATTCGGCCAGCGTCGCCGCCTTCGAAGACCACCCGGTGTCGCACCCGGAACGGCTGCAGCCGTGGGACGGCATGTCCCCGTGGCCCGGCGGGTACATCGAGCAACTGGATTTCCGTGTGGAGCCTGGACACCGGCCGGGCCGGGGAGTCGTTTGGCTCCGCACGCCACACCCGATGGTGGCCGGCGCCGAGACCTCCGACCTGGTGCGGCTGCTGGGGCTGGTGGACACCGCCAACGGCGTCGCGCCGCGCGTCGAACCCGGACCCGCATCGTGGATGTTCCCCAACGTCGACCTCCAGATCCACATGCACCGCCGACCCGTCGGCGAATGGCTGGGTCTGCAGGCCCAGCAGACCTACGGGAACGACGGCGTCGGGCTCACGTCCGCGGTGCTCCACGACGTCGTCGGGCCGTTCGGCCGCAGCGAGCAGATCCTCACGGTGCGTCCGATGCCGCAGGCCCCGCCAGCAGGGCCCTGACGCGTCGCTTCGCAAGCGGCCGGAACCCCGCGGCGAGGTAGCGCCGGCGGTTGGCGCTGTCGGCGCGAAACAGGGCCCAACCCCGCCGAAGCAGGAACGGCACCGGTTTGCGCCGTTCGCGCACGTCGCGCACGAAGCGGCGGACCGCCGTCGTCAGCGGGTGCACGTCGATATACACCGCGTCGGCGGCGACGCCGCGGGCTCGCAGTGGCCCCGCGACCTCGTCCACGAAAACACCCTCGGCCACCACGGGTCCCTCCGCGAGGGACACCGTGCGGTATCCGCTGTGGCTCGAGCTGGCGATGGAGTAGTCGGGGACCTCCGTGCGACCGCGTCCCAGGAGACCGACGAGCGCCTCGACCGCGGCGTCGCGGTTCCAGGTCCCCGGGTGGTCCCAGTCGACCTCGTCATAGGGGGTCAGCGGCAGGGGAGTGCCGGCGGTGTGCTCGGCGAGCTCGCGGTAGAAGTTGTCCAGCTCCACGTGGGGCCGCCCGTAGCGGGCGGCCAGGTAGGACTTGCCGGCACCGGAGGCGCCGCCGAGGAGAATCAGGGGGGTCTGCGGTGAAGGCACCCTCCATTATGGGGCCGAACCGGCGGGCCCATGTGCACCATAGAATCGAGGTTATGACCGTGTGGAACCCCGACGCCGACCAGCCCCTGCGCATTCTGCGGACGGACGTTTCGGGCGACCCGGCCGCCGACCTGCGCTCCGGCGTCGAACTGTTGAACGCGGTGCGCGGAGGAAGCCGCCCGGCGGCTCTACGGATCTACCGCCCGGAACCCACGCTTGCCTTCGGCCAGCGCGACGTGCGGCTGTCCGGCTATGCCGATGCCGTCGACGCGGCGCGGCGTGCCGGATTCGCGCCGTTGGTCCGCAGGGCCGGGGGCCGGGCGGCGGCCTACCACCGCGGCACGCTGATCGTGGACCACGTCGAACCCGCCAACGAGGCGATGATCGGCCACCAGCACCGGTTCAGGGTGCTCGGGGAACTATACGCGTCGGCGCTGCGCGCACTGGGCGTCGACGCTGCGGTCGGCGAGATCCCGGGCGAGTACTGCGCGGGGGAGTACAGCGTCCACGGGTTGCCCGGGCCGGGTTCGACGGCGTCGGTGCCGGTCAAGCTCGTCGGCACGGCGCAGCGCGTGGTCGCCGGCGCCTGGCTGTTCGCCAGCGTCTTCGTGGTGGAGGACTCCGCGCCCATCCGCGCCGTCCTTCGCGACGTCTACGCGGCCATGGACCTGCCGATGGACCCGGCGACCGCCGGCGCCGTCGACGATCTGGTTCCCGGTGTCCGGGTCGCGGACGTCGAGGATGCCGTGCTGGACGCCTACGCCCAACACACGCGGCTCATCGACCGCTAACGGCGGAATTCCGGCTGGCGCGGACCACGGCCGAATCGCAGTCCGGCGAGGAACGCCAGCCCGCTCAGGCCCAGTCCAAGCAACAGCACGCCCACGGCCTGCCCTTGGGTAAGCACCACGAGCCCCTCGGGCGCGGACTCCGTCATGGCGGACAGCGGAGCATAGGCGAACCAGCCGAACGTCGCCGCCGCGGGAACGGCGGCGGCTGCCTGGATGAGGAGGATCCCGCCCCCGGCGATGCCGGCCGCTGCCAGCAACAGGACGACGGCGCCGACCCTCCCCAGCGAGGGTCGGCGCCGCGCGTCGGGTTCCATGTTCAGTGGCCTCTGGTGATCCATTCGTCGAGGTGGGGTGCCTCGGTGCCGATGGTGGTGGTGTCGCCGTGGCCGGTGTTCACGATGGTTTCGGCGGGCAGGACGAGGAGTCGGTCGCGGATGGATTCGATGATGGTGCCGAAGTCGCTGTGGGAGCGGCCGGTGGCGCCGGGGCCGCCGTTGAAGAGGGTGTCGCCGCTGAACAGGGTCCCGATTTCGGGGGCGTGGAAGCAGGTGGAGCCCGGGGAGTGGCCGGGGGTGTGTAGGGCGGTGAGTGTGGTGCCGGCGATTTTGAAGGTGTCGCCGTGGGCGATCGGGGAGTCGGCGGTGGTGCCGGGGAAGACGTCTTCCCAGAGCATCTGGTCCGCGGTGTTCAGGTAGACCGGGGCCTGGACGCGGTCGGCGAAGGCGCGGGCGTGGCGGATGTGGTCGTCGTGCCCGTGGGTGAGTAGGACGGCCCTGACGGTGCGGCCGGCGACCTGGTTGGCGATGGCGGCCGGGTCGTGGGCGGGGTCGATGACGAAGACCTCGGTGTCGTCCCCGACGATCCAGACGTTGTTGTCCACGTCCCAGGTCCCGCCGTCCAGGGAGAAGGTGCCGGAGGTGACGAGGTGTTCGATGCGGGCGCTCATGCGGACACCGCCGTCGCCCCGACAGCCGGCGTGGACGTTCCCGCGGTCTGGATTTCCACGACCGAGCGCAGGACGGTGCCGGCGTGCATCTTCTCGAAGGCTTCCTCGATCTGGTCCAGTCCGATGCGTTCGGTGACGAAGGCGTCCAGGTCCAGGCGGCCGAGTTTGTATTGCTCCACGAGCATGGGGAAGTCCCGGGAGGGGAGGCAGTCGCCGTACCAGGAGGACTTGAGGGATCCGCCGCGGCCGAAGACGTCCAGCAGGGGCAGTTCGAGTTGCATGTCGGGGGTGGGGACGCCGACGAGGACGACGCGTCCGGCGAGGTCGCGGGCGTAGAAGGCCTGCTTGTAGGTTTCGGGGCGTCCGACGGCGTCGATGACGACGTCGGCGCCGAACCCTCCGGTGAGCCCCTGGATGGCGGCGACGGGGTCCTCCTCGCGGGAGTTGACCCCGTGGGTGGCGCCGAGGGTCTTGGCCAGGTCGACCTTCGCGGGGTCGATGTCCACGGCGATGATGGTGGTGGCCCCGGCGAGCCGGGCGCCGGCGATGGCGGCGATGCCGACGCCGCCGCAGCCGATGACAGCCACGGATTCCCCGCGCTTGACCTCGCCGGTGTTGATGGCCGCTCCGATGCCGGCCATGACGCCGCAACCGAGCAGGCCGACGGCGGCGGGGTCGACGTCGTCGTCGACCTTGGTGCACTGTCCGGCGGCGACGAGGGTCTTTTCGGCGAACGCGCCGATGCCCAGGGCCGGGGAGAGTTCGGTGCCGTCCTCCAGGGTCATCTTCTGGGTGGCGTTGTGGGTGTCGAAGCAGTACTGGGGGGTGCCCTTGGCGCAGGCGCGGCAGGTCCCGCAGACCGCGCGCCAGTTCAGGATGACGCGGTCCCCGACGGCGATCTCGGTGACCCCGGGCCCGGTCTGGCTCACGACGCCGGTGGCCTCGTGGCCCAGCAGGTAGGGGAATTCGTCCCCGATGCCGCCGAGCTTGTAGTGCAGGTCGGTGTGGCAGACCCCGCAGGTGAGGATGTCGACCACCGCCTCCCCCGGACCGGGATCCGGAACGATGATGGTCTCGATGACGACCGGGGCGTCCTTGGCCTTGACGACAACGGCCTTGACCTTGTGTGGCATGGGGAGGGTCCATCCTCTCGACCGCGAGCGGCGGCCATCGGGTAGTGAAACGGTCATGGCGCCGGCCCCCGCGGGATGCCGACGCCATCATCCAATCACACGCGCGCTACAGGCGTTCGCGGACCTGCTCGATGCGCGGGTTCGTGACGGCGGTTCCGTCGGGGAAGACCAGGGTGGGGACCGTCTGGTTGCCGCCGTTGAAGGACTCGACGATTTCGGCGGTGCCGGCGACCTCCTCGATGTTGACCTCGCGGTAGGCGATGCCGTCGGCGTCCATGGCGCGTTTGAGGTTGCGGCAGTATCCGCACCAGGAGGTGGTGAACATCGTGACGGTTCCGTCGGCGGGCACGTAGTCCTGAAGGTTCGCTGTTGTCATGTCGGCGTCAACGACCGCTGTGAGAGTCTTATTCCATGTGCGGACGATACGTGATGGCGCGGGCGGTCGGTGATCTGGTTGCGGAACTGGAGGCGGAGGCCGACGAGGCCATGGAGCTGCGGCAATCGTGGAACGTGGCGCCGACCTCGGACGTGCCGATTGTCTTGGAGCGCCTGATCGACGGCGAGCGCGTTCGCCAACTGCACGTGGCGAAGTGGGGACTGGTTCCGGCGTGGGCCAAGGAACCGTCGGTCGGTGTGAGGTCGTTCAATGCGCGCAGCGAGACCGTGGTCGAGAAACCGTCGTTCCGCAAGGCGGTGAAGGCGCGCCGCTGCGCCGTTCCCGCCGAGGGGTACTACGAGTGGCTCAAGACGGGCGAGGGCAAGTCGCTGACGAGGCAACCGTACCTGGTCCGGCCCGCCGACGGTTCACTCATCCTGTTCGCGGGCCTCTACGAGTGGTGGAAGGACCCGACGATGGAGGATGGCGAGCCGGGGCAGTGGCTGCTGTCGACGTCGATCCTCACCGTGCCGTCGCCGGAACCCGGGTCGGCGGATCCGGTTCTCGAGGAACTCGCGGCGCTCCACGACAGGCTCCCGTTGCCGCTGGACCGCGGAACCCTTGCCGATTGGCTTGATCCCAGGGACACTGACGCGGCGTCCCTGGTTGCGTGGGCACGGGACGGGGCCTTTCCGGTGGCCGCGAAGTGGGAGTTGCGGGCGGTCGACCGGGCCGTGGGAAACGTGCGGAACGACAACCCCGAGCTCGTGGAAGCCGTCGACGGCCTGTTCTGACCGGTTTCAAAGGGGCACCGGCACGGGCGCGGCGGGGAGGCTAGCCCAGTTCCACGCGTCCGGCGGGACCGGTCCTGAAGGCCGGGTTGTGGACGAAGTCCCAGCGGTAGCCGTCAGGGTCGGCGATGCAGGCGCTGGTGCCGCCCCAGTCCCGCAGCGAGGGTGCATTGACCGCCTCGGCTCCGGCGGCCAGGGCAAGCCGGTAGAGCCGGTCGACCTGCTCGGCACTGTCCGTGTTGTGCCCCAAGGAGACCGGGGGCGCCTGGTTCCCGAAGCCGACCTCTCCGTATTCCCCGGGCATGCTGTCCACGTTCCAGAGCGCGAGCATCAGGCCGTGGCCCGCTGCCACAAAGGCAATCTCGCCGGGAAGGTGCTGCAGCGGCCGGAACCCCAGCCCCTCGACGTAGAAGTCGCGGGAGGCCTCCACGTCGCGCACACCGAGGGTCACGGCAGAGATGTTCGGTATGCCGGGGCGGGTTGGGGGCGTGTCCATGCGGCCAGCCTAGGCGCGGGCGCCCCGTGCCGGTAGTCGAACGCAAAATGTCGGCGGCCTCACGTAGCGTGATCTTTTATTCGAACATCTCTTCGAATACAATGGAGTTGCCGTCCCACCGCTTCCCAGGGGCGTCGACTTCCCGTTCACATTGGTGCTCCCGGGTTCTTCTCACGCCCCGGGACACGGATATGGAGGTGGCCCCATGGGCCTGTTCACGCAGTCGGTGGAAGTCGAATGCACGCCGGCCGGCCTGCCGTTGCGCATGCGCTGGCAGGGCCGGGAATACCGGGTCGCCGCGCAACCGGTGCGCTGGTTCGAGCGCCGCAAATGGTGGACGGAGGAGGTGCGCGCCGAACGAGGGCGCGGCCCCGGCCTGGTCGACCACGAAATCTGGAGGCTGCAGGTCCGCCAGACGGTCCGCGGCCCGCTTCTGACGTTCGACGTCTCCCGTCAGGTGGAGACCGGCCGGTGGAGGCTGATCCGCATCCACGACGCGTTGAAAGAGAGCGCGTGAGTTTCACCCATCTCAACGTCGCTACGGCCTACAGCGCCCACTACGGGGTCTCGTGGCCGGACGAGTTGGCGCGCCGGGCGGCGTCGAACGGCTCCGACGCGCTGGCCTGCGCCGACAGGGACGGCCTCTTCGGGACGGTGAAGCACCTCAAGGCCTGCCTCGAGAATGGACTGGATCCGATTGTCGGCGTCAGCCTGGCCGTGCTCGAACCGGACCCGGACGCTTCGCCCTCCAGACGCCCGTTGCCTCCCCGTGCGGGGGGACGGGTGCTGGTCCTGGCTCGCGGGCGGAGCTCCGGGGCCGGATACAGCGCCCTGTGCCGCCTGGTTTCCGCCGCCCACGCGGGCACCGGGGCCGCCGGCAAAAAACCGGTCGGGGTCACCCGCGCGGAACTGGCGCGCCATGCGGCCGGACCCGCCGGCGAACCGGTGCTGATGGTGCTCGCCGGACCCCAGTCCGACGTCGGTGCGGCGGCACTGCGCCGCAACTACGGCCTCGCACGCACACTGCTGGGCCGCTGGCGGGATGCTCTGCCGGCGGGCGCCCTGGCGGTGGAGGCGGTGACGCACCGCAGTGCGCCCGGTGAGAAACTGAGCACCGCGCACGCCGTGCGCATGGTCAAGACGGCACGGGACTGCGGCATCAGGGCGATCCTGAGCAACGCGGTGCGCTATGCGGATCCCGACGGCGCCGCGACGGCGGATGTGTTGGATTCGGCGCGTGCCCTCAGTTCGTTGGACGCGTTGCGGGATCTCCAACCCAACGGCCAGGGTTGGCTGCGGGAACCCGCCGCCATGGCGGAACTCGCCCGCGAGATCGCCACCGAATCGGGGGACGGCGCACCTCTCGCCTCCCGGTTGCTCCGGGACACCGAAGCTGTGGCGGACTGGTGCCGGTTGGACCCCGTCTCGGATGCCGGCTGGGGGATGCCGGTGGTGCCGGAGGCTTCGGTGATCGGCATCTCCGGGGATCCTTCCACGGAGCTGGCTGCCCGCTGCGGTTCCGGGGCCAACCGGCTCTTTTCCCGCGGACTGGACGCCCCCGGAGTGCGAGGGCGCCTCGAACAGGAACTCGACACCATCTCCCGCCTGGGCTTCTCCTCCTATTTCCTCACGGTCGCCGAGGTCTCCCGGATGATCACCGGCATGGGGGTCAGGGCGGCCGCCCGGGGATCCGGCGCGTCCAGTCTGGTGAACTACCTGCTGGGGGTCAGCCACGTCAACCCGCTGGAACACGACCTCCTTTTCGAGAGGTTCCTCTCGATGGACCGTTCGACGTTGCCGGACATCGACATCGACGTGGAAAGCGCCGAACGCCACCGCGTATACCGGAGCATCTTCGATCGCTTCGGCCCCGAGCGCGTCACCCTCATGAGCATGCAGAACGGCTACCGGGCACGCGGCGCGGTCCGCGACGCCGGGCTGGCGCTGGGTTTCGAAGGCGGCGAGATCGATGCGATCGCCAAGCAACTGTGGCGCTTCTCGGCCCGAAACTTCCGTGAGGCACTGGACGAGAAACCCGAACTGCGCCAGTTTGCGGACCGCGTCGGCGCCGAACGCCAACTGGACCTGCTGGTGGACCTGACCGAACGCCTGGATCGGCTGCCCCGGCACATCTCGATGCACCCGTGCGGGGTCATCCTCGGCGATGTCTCGCTGCTGGACCGCACCCCGGTCCAGCCCAGCGGACTCGGTCTGCCCATGAGCCAGTTCGACAAGCACGACATGGACCCCATGGGAATGCTCAAACTCGACGTGTTGGGCGTGCGAATGCAAAGCGCCATGTCGTTCGCGCTGCGGGAGGTCGTGCGAATCCATGGAACCGGGACTGCCGTCGCGGAAGCCGGCCGGCACCCGCTGGGGCAGGATGGCGCCCTCCCGGCGTTCTTGAACGAGGACGGCCGCATCGACCTGGAACGCGTCCCGCTCGACGACGAACCCACGTTCGAGCTGATCCGTAGTACCCACACCCTGGGTTGCTTCCAGATCGAGTCCCCGGGCCAACGGGAACTCGTCGGAAAGCTCGCGCCACGGGAGTTCAACGATCTCATCATCGACATTTCGCTGTTCCGTCCCGGCCCCATGAAATCGAACATGGTCAAGCCCTACCTGGAGAACCGGCACGGCTTCGCGCCGGAGATCTACCCGCACCCCGACCTGAAGCCGGCGCTCGCCGAAACCCACGGAGTCACCGTTTTCCACGAGCAGGTGCTGCGGACCTTCCACATCATGACGGGGTGTGGTCTCGCCAAGGCCGACGTATTCCGCCGCCTCATCGGCAACCCGGACCAGGAACCCATGGTGGAAACGTTCTTCCGCCGGCATGCGATGGAGAGGGGATACTCCCTGCAGGTCGTGGACGAGGTGTGGGAGACGCTGAAGGCCTTCGGAAGCTTCGGCTTCTGCAAGGCCCACGGTGCGGCCTTCGCCGTGCCCACCTACCAGTCCGCCTGGCTGAAGGCCCACCACCCCGAGGCGTTCCTTGCCGGTTTGTGGGAACACGACCCCGGCATGTATCCCAAGCGGCTACTCGTGGCCGAGGCGCGTCGGCTGGGAATCCCCATTCTTCCGCTGGACATCAACCACAGCGGGGCCGAATACCGGGTCGAGGAGGTGCCCGAGGCCCACGGAACCCGTCTGGGCATCAGGCTCAGCCTCGCCGGGATCTACGGCATGTCCGCCACCGAGGTCTCCCGCGTGGTGGCCGGGCAGCCCTACTGCTCCCTGGCCGATGTGCGCGACCGCTCCGGGCTGACCCGCGCTTCGCTGACCCGGATCGCCGCGCTCGGTGCATTCGACCACTTCCAGCGGATTTCGGGCCGGGGGAACCGCGCTGACCTGCTGCGCCACTTGGAATCCCAGCCCGCGCGGAAGGTGGCCCGGAAGTACCATCCGATTCCCGGGCAACAGCCGCTGCCCATGGCCGACCTCGAGTTCGGGGCGTTGGCCGCGCTGGAACCGGCGCCAACGCTCGAGGAGACGGTCCGCACCGAACTTGATCTCCTGGCGATCGATGTCAGCGGCCACCTGATGGAGTCGCACGCTGGGCTGCTTCGCACGCAGGGGGTCACCGCGTCCAAGGACCTGTTGGGACTGCGCAACGGCACCGAGGTGATGGTCGCCGGCGTGCGCGTTGCCACCCAGACCCCGCCGATGCGCGGCGGGCGCAGGGTGGTGTTCATTTCGCTGGACGACGGCACGGGCTGCGTGGACTGCACGTTCTTCCACGAGGCCCAACAAAACTCCGGCCCGCTGCTCTTCGCGACCCGGCTGCTGCTGGTCCACGGAATCACCCGGCGCACCGGCCCACGGGGGATCAGCCTGCAGGCGCTCCAAGCCTGGGACCTTTCCGAACCGCAGTCGCTTCCCGCCCCGGACCACCTCAGGAACCCGGAGCGTGCCACGGGGAAACGAACGACGGGACCGGTTGCGCCGCCGGGCACGGCCGGGCCCGGAACGCCGGCGCAACGAATGGAGGCCGAAGGGCTGGACCACCGGGGGAGCCTGCGCGTTGGCTGAGACCAACGCAGTCAGCGCGGCGGGTTCGTTGGGGGAGAGCCCATACCGTTAAGCTGGTCGATGGCTGGCTGTGGTCACCGTATGCCACAAGTCATGAAGCCCCACAACGAAATGAGGAGACCGAAAGTGTCTGAGCAGATCACCCTAAACGTCGACGGCGCACAACGTGAGGTGACTGCCGGGACAACCGGTGCCGAACTCTACTTCGACAACCGCGAGATCGTGGTGATGCACGTCGACGGCGTCCTCCGTGACCTGCAGCGGCCCTTGGAGGCCGGCACCTCCGTGGAGGGCGTGGCAGTTGGTTCGCCCGCGGGCCTCGAGGTCCTCCGCCACTCCACCGCCCATGTCATGGCCCAGGCCGTCCAGCAGCTGCGCCCGGACGCGAAACTCGGGATCGGCCCCTACATCACGGACGGCTTCTACTTCGACTTCGACGTCGCCGAGCCCTTCACGCCCGAGGACCTCAAGACCCTCGAGAAGATGATGCTCAAGATCGTCAACCAGAACCAGCAGTTCGCCCGCCGGGTCGTGACCGAGGACGAGGCCCGCGCCGCGATGGCGGCGGAGCCCTACAAGCTGGAGCTCCTGGACAAGTCCGCCGAGGCCGAGTCCGCCGGCGAGGGCGTCAGCGTCGAGGTCGGCGCCGGTGAGATCACGATCTACGACAACATCGACCGCAAGACCGGCGAGGCCGTGTGGTGCGACCTCTGCCGCGGACCGCACCTGCCCAACACCAAGCTCATCTCCAACGCCTTCGCGCTCACCCGCTCGGCCGCCGCCTACTGGCTCGGCAACGAGAAGAACAAGCAGCTGCAGCGCATTTACGGCACGGCCTGGCCCACCAAGGAGGAGCTCAAGGCGTACCAGGAACGCATCGCCGAGGCGGAGCGCCGCGACCACCGCAAGCTCGGCTCGGAGTTGGACCTCTTCTCCTTCCCGGACGAGTTGGGATCCGGCCTGCCGGTTTTCCACCCCAGGGGCGGCATCATCCGCAAGGCCATGGAGGACTACTCGCGTCAGCGCCACACCGAGGCCGGCTACGAGTTCGTGTACACCCCCCACATCACCAAGGGGCACCTCTACGAGGTCTCCGGCCACCTGGACTGGTACCGGGACGGCATGTTCCCCCCGATGCACATCGACGCGGAGCTCAACGAGGACGGCACGGTCCGCAAGCCGGGCCAGGACTACTACCTCAAGCCGATGAACTGCCCCATGCACAACCTGATCTTCCGGTCCCGGGGCCGGTCCTACCGCGAACTTCCCCTGCGGTTGTTCGAGTTCGGCTCCGTCTACCGCTACGAGAAGTCCGGGGTGGTCCACGGACTGACCCGGGTCCGCGGCATGACCCAGGACGACGCGCACATCTACTGCACCCGCGAGCAGATGAAGGACGAGCTCACCGACACTCTGAACTTCGTGCTGGGCCTGCTCAAGGACTACGGCCTCGACGACTTCTACCTCGAGCTTTCCACGAAGGACCCGGAGAAGTCCGTCGGCTCCGACGACGCGTGGGACGAAGCCACCCGAACCCTCGCCGAGGTGGCGGAAGCCTCGGGGCTCGAACTCGTTCCCGACCCGGGCGGCGCCGCCTTCTACGGCCCGAAGATCTCCGTTCAGGCGCGCGACGCCATCGGGCGCACCTGGCAGATGTCCACGATCCAGCTCGACTTCAACCTGCCCGAGCGCTTCGAGCTCGAATTCCAGGCCGCCGACGGAACCCGCCAGCGCCCGGTGATGATCCACCGCGCCCTCTTCGGCTCCATCGAGCGGTTCATGGGCGTGTTGACCGAGCACTACGCTGGTGCCTTCCCTGCGTGGCTGGCCCCCGTGCAAGTGGTGGCCGTGCCGGTTGCCGAGGCCTTCAACGAGTACCTGTTCGACGTCGTCGACAAGCTGAAGGCCCGCGGTATCCGCGCGGAGGTGGACATCACCTCGGACAGGTTCCCGAAGAAGATCCGCAATGCGTCCAAGGAAAAGGTGCCCTTCGTCCTGATCGCCGGGGGCGAGGACGCCGAGGCCGGCGCGGTCTCTTTCCGATACCGGGATGGCACGCAGGACAACGGCATCCCCGTCGACGATGCCATCGAACGCATCGTCGAGGCCGTGCGCGAGAGGCGAAGCTAGCGTGTCCCGGCCCGATGACGCGGACGCCGACGCCGTACACGCCGGCACGGGCGTGGACGACGACGGAACCATGAACGGCCGGTACCCGGACGACGCCGGCGCGACCGACGATTTCGGCCTCGCCGGGGTCCCGGACTCCTTCGACAGGCTCTGGACCCCGTACCGGATGGCCTACATCAAGGCCGGTCAGGGCCAGGTCACGGGCGAGGACGACTGCCCCTTTTGCCGAGGGCCGCAGCGCAGCGACGAGGAATCACTGATCGTCCACCGCGGCGAGACAGCGTTCGTGGTGCTCAACCTGTTTCCGTACAACTCCGGCCATCTACTGGTGTGCCCGTACCGGCACGTTCCCGACTACACGGACATCACGGAGGCGGAGACGGCGGAAATCGCCGCGCTGACCCAGCAGGCCATGAGGGTGCTCCGCCGCGTCGCCAACCCCTCCGGTTTCAACTTGGGCATGAACCAGGGGGTCTCGGGCGGGGCAGGAATCGCCGCACACCTGCACCAGCACATCGTCCCGCGGTGGAGCGGCGACGGGAACTTCTTTCCCATCATCGCCCGCACCAAGGCCATCCCCGCGACTCTCGGGGACGTCCGCACGGACATTGCGGCCGCATGGGCGGACTGCTGACCCATGCTCAACCGGTACGCACGCGGTTTCTTCACCCGGCTGTTCACGCCCCTGGCGCGCTTTCTGGTGCGCCTCGGGGTGACTCCGGACGCCGTGACCATCGTCGGTACCGCCGGCGCCGTGGCCGGGGCGCTCGTGCTCTACCCCCTGGGACAACTGTTCTGGGGCACCCTGTTCATCACGGTCTTCATCTTCTCCGACGTCGTGGACGGCATCATGGCCCGCCTTCCCGAATCCGCCACCGGCGGCGACGGCCGCTGGGGGAACTTCCTGGACTCCACCCTGGACCGCGTCGCCGACGGCGCGGTCTTCGCGGGCATCATGATCTGGTTCTTCACCGGTGGATCCAACGTGGCCATTGGAGTGGCGGCGGCGCTGTGCCTGCTGACCGGGAGCCTCGTCTCCTACGCGCGGGCCAAGGCGGAGTCGTTGGGATTCGACGCGAACACCGGAGTCGCCGAGCGCGCCGAAAGGCTGGTCTTGGCGCTGACGTTCACCGGGCTGACGGGCCTGGGCCTCAGCGAATGGGTGCTGTTCTCGGTGCTCGCGGTGCTGTCCGTGGCCAGCGGCTTCACGGTCGCCCAACGCATACAACGCGTCCGCACACAGGCCCGCTGACCGGCTCGGACGGGACGTTCCGTCCCCGTGCCTATCCGCTCGTCGGGACGCGCCGGGTAACCGTGCGCCGCCGCTGAAGTGATAGGGGCCACCGTGGATTAGGATGGACCGTACTCTCTTCCACCCTTGAAAGGACTTTTTGTGTCCAGCAACGAAAGCACCCCGGCACAGCCTTCCGTCACGGGTAGCTCCCGTGTGAAGCGCGGCATGGCCGAGATGCTCAAGGGCGGCGTCATCATGGACGTCGTCACCGCCGAGCAGGCCCGGATCGCGGAGGACGCCGGCGCAGTCGCCGTGATGGCTCTTGAGCGCGTACCGGCAGACATTCGAGCCCAGGGTGGCGTCTCCCGCATGTCCGATCCGGACATGATCGATTCCATCATCGCCGCGGTCTCCATCCCCGTGATGGCCAAGGCCCGCATCGGCCACTTCGTCGAGGCCCGTGTCCTGCAGTCGCTTGGCGTGGACTACATCGACGAGTCCGAGGTCCTGACCCCGGCCGACTACGTCAACCACATCGACAAGTGGGATTTCACGGTTCCGTTCGTCTGCGGCGCGACCAACCTCGGCGAGGCCCTGCGCCGCCTCAACGAAGGTGCGGCCATGATCCGCTCCAAGGGCGAGGCCGGCACGGGTGACGTCTCCAACGCCACCGGGCACATGCGCAAAATCCGTTCCGAGATTGCCCGGCTTTCCTCCCTTCCGGAGGACGAGTTGTACGTCGCCGCCAAGGAACTCCAGGCACCGTACGAACTGGTCAAGGAGGTCGCGGCGACCGGCAAGTTGCCGGTCGTGCTCTTCACCGCCGGTGGCATCGCCACCCCGGCCGACGCGGCGATGATGATGCAGCTCGGCGCCGACGGCGTGTTCGTCGGCTCGGGCATCTTCAAGTCCGGCAACCCGGCGCAGCGCGCGGCGGCCATCGTGAAGGCCACCACCTTCCACGACGACCCGGACACCATTGCCCAGGTGTCCCGCGGCCTCGGTGAGGCCATGGTCGGCATCAACGTCGAGGAGCTTCCCGAGCCGCACCGGCTCGCGGAGCGCGGCTGGTAGCCACTTCCCGACGCACGGCGCCGCCCCGGAACCAGACACGGTTCCGGGGCGGTCGCTTTTCGCACCGCGATCCGAGCACCGTACCCCTCCGCGACGGCTCCCGCCGTGGCTACGGCGTCGGGTTCCGCAACCTCAGGTGCCGACCCCGGCCCACGAGTTGCAGGCCACACGCCCTGAGGAACTCCGATCCTGCCGGTCCGGTTCCGGCCAGCACCGCCGAGGACCGGTCTTCCGCATCGTCGGCGACCAGCAGTGCGGCGGCGAGGGCCGCGGCCAGCGCGCGCCCCGCGCCCCGACGGCGGTGTTCCGCCCCCACCGCCAGTCCGTGGAGCGAGACGTCTCCGTTGCGGTGACGCATCCCGAACCCGCGTCCCACGAGTTCCCCGTCGACGGTTCGCGCCGCGGCATGCTGGACCGTTCCGGCAGGTGTGCTGCCGACGACGTGCATTCCCTCCGCCTCGGCACCCTTGGCCTCCGGTAGTTCGCCTCCGAGAAGCACCCCGCCTCGAAAAGAGCCCCCGTCGGCGTGCGGGCGTCCCGCGTGCCACAGGACGGGGGGTGCGTCGGTGAAACCCAGCTGGCCCAGGGCCGATGCGTCGGCCGCCGCATTGAGCCACACGGACACCTCCAGCGCTCCCAGCCGCGTTCCCTCCGCCAGCCCCGGACGCAGCCCGGCGGATCCCGGTGCCGGCGGGAACAGGAGATGGAGCCTCGCGTGCGCCGGCTGCCAGGCCCACGTGCAGCCATGGGTCGTGAAAACCCTGCCGCCGGTGGCCGCGGCCACGGCTTCCTGCCACGCGGAGAATGCGGCCTGCGCCCGGAGGATTCCGGCCACGATCAGTCGCCCAGCCCGAGCCGCACCAAAAGGGGAGCGATGTCCGCGTCGCGGCCGCGGAGGCACCGAAACGATTCCAGCGGATCGCGCGTGTTGCCCTTGGAGAGCAGCTCGCGGCGGAACGTATCGCCGTTGACGCGTGTCAGCCCGCCGTTCACCCGGAACCACTCGACGGTATCGGCATCGAGGATCTGGCTCCAGATATAGGAGTAGTAGCCGGCCGCGTACCCGCCGTCGAAAATGTGCTTGAAATAGCCCGTGCGGTAGCGCGGCGGAACCAGATCGGGATCGAACCCCGCCTCGCGGAGGACACGGTCCTCGAATCCGAGTGGATCCGCGACCGACTCACCGGGGGACAAGGAATGCCAGGCGAGATCCAAAACGGCGGCAGCGAGATACTCGGTGGTGGCGAATCCCCGGCCCCAGAGGCCGGCTTCCTCCAGGCGATCCAGCGTCCCGTCCGGCAGCGGCTCGCCGGTCTGGACGTGCACCGCGTAACCGTCGAGGATTTGCGGCCAGAGCGCCCACATCTCGTTGACCTGTGAGGGATATTCCACGAAGTCGCGGGGGACCGCTGTTCCGGACAGTGAAGGGTAGCGTGCCGCGGACAGTAGCCCGTGCAGCGCATGCCCGAACTCGTGGAACAGCGTGCGCACCTGGTCCATGCTCAGCAGCACCGGCTGGCCGGCGGCGGGCCGGGGAATGTTCAGCGTGTTGGTGACCACCGGCCGCTCCCCGAGCAACGAGGCCGCCAGCCGCATCGAATTCATCCACGCTCCGCCGGCCTTGGTCGGCCGCGCGAAGAAGTCGCCCACGAACAGGCCCAAGCCGTTGCCGTCGGCTTCGAAGACCTCCCATATCCGCACCTCCGGGTGGTAGCCGACGATGTCGTGCCGTTCCGCGAAGGTGATGCCGTAAAGCGCTGTCGCCGCGCGGAACACGCCGTCGGTCACCACCCGCTCGAGCTCGAACCACGGCTTCAGTGCCTCCTCGTCCAGGGCATACACGTCGCGGCTGACCCCGGCGGAGTAGTGGGCCCAGTCCCACGGGCGAATCGGCCCACCGGACTTGGCGGAGAGGATGTCCGCCTCCTTGCGGGCGTTGGCGACGGCCGCCGTTGTGAGCGACGACAGCCTCGCGCGCACCGCATCCAACGACGGGGCGGTCTGCGCGTCCAGACTGAGTTCGGCGTGGTTCGCGAAACCCAGAAGCCCGGCGCGGTCGGCCCGGAGGGCTGCGGCCTCGGCGGCCAGATCCAGGGTGCGCTCGGGGCCGTTCGTGCCTCGTCCCACGGAAGCCTCGAAGACCCTGCGGCGGCTCTCCCGGTGGTTCAGCGCCTCGAGCACGGGTTGCGCGGTGGGAAGGACGGGGGTCAGGAGGTAGCCGTCGTCGTACCCCGCATCCCGCGCCGCGGCCGCTGCGGCCTCCAGGGCGTCCGCCGGGAGCCCGTCGAGTTCCTCCTCCGACGTGAAGTGGACGGCCGCGGCGTTCATTCCCGCCAAAAGTCGCCGGGAGTAGGCCGTACCCAAAGCGGAGAGCCTGCTGTTGATGTCCCGAAGCCGGGCCTTGTCGGCGTCGTTCAGCTCCGCACCCGCACGCCGAAAGGAACGCAGGGTTTCGGAGGCCAGCCGCGCGTCTTCTCCGCCGAGGACAGATGCGTCCACGGACGCGAGCCGGGCGTACAGGGCACCATCGAGGTGGATCGCGTCGTGGTGGGCCGAGACGACGGCCTGGATCCGCTCGTCCGCGTCGAGGATCTCCGGCGTTCCGTGCGCCGCCTTCACGTTCCCGAAGGCCTCCTCCGCCCGGCGCAGCAGCTGGCCGCTGCGCTCCAGTGCCTCGAAGGTGTTCCCGAACGACGCCGGCGACTCATCCCCGGCGATCGCGGCGAGTTCGGAGAGCTGCTCGGCAGCTCCCCGTTCGACCGCATCGACGTAGTGCGCGGGACGAAGCGCAGCGAAATCCGGCATCTGGTAGGGCAGGCGGCTCTCCGAGAGCAGGGGATTGGTCATGCAAGTACCTTCCCACAGCGCGCGGGCACCGACCCGCCCGAGCGCCGCAATTGCGGAATCGCGCGATGCCGCGACGCCGGTCTAGGCTGGAGCTTCCCGATTCACCAGTCCCGCGCCCGGCGCGGACCACCGCCCGGCGCCGCCGGGGGAAAGCGACGTCGAGTGTCTAAGATTGGAGTCCTGGCCCTCCAGGGAGACTTCCGCGAGCACGCGGCCGCACTGTCCGCCGGAGGCGCGGACGCCGTGCCAATCAGGCGGCCAGAGGAGCTCGACGGCATCGATGGGCTGGTCCTTCCCGGAGGTGAGTCGACCGCGATCGACAAGCTCGCGCGCGCCTTCGGGGTGGCCGAACCGCTCAAGCGCAAGATCGCCGAGGGACTGCCCGTCTACGGATCCTGCGCCGGCATGATCCTGCTGGCCGACACGCTGGCCGACCCCGCCACCGACCGCGCGGGCAACCCGCAACAGACCTTCGGCGGGATCGACATGGTGGTGCGCCGCAACGCGTTCGGCCGGCAGGTGGACTCGTTCGAGACCGACCTGGACTTCGCCGAACTGGACCGGCTGCCGGGCGGGACCGCCGAACCGGTGCACGCCGTGTTCATCCGCGCGCCGTGGGTCGAGAAGGTCGGCGCCGGGGTCGATGTCCTGGCTTCCGTCGATGTCCCGCCGGGGCACGGGGCGGCCGCGGCGGACGGTGTCGCTAGAATTGTCGCAGTTCGATCGGGGATGCTGCTGGCCACCTCCTTCCATCCGGAAGTGACGGGGGAACGCCGCATCCACAAACTATTCATCCAGATGATCAGGGGAGAAGCGTAAGCATGTCGGGCCACTCCAAATGGGCAACCACCAAACACAAGAAGGCCGTCATCGATGGCCGCCGCGCCAAGGCGTTCGCCAAGCTGATCAAGAACATCGAGGTCGCCGCGCGCGCCGGGGGAGCCGACCTGTCCGGAAACCCCGCGCTTGAGGTCGCCGTCGCGAAGGCCAAGAAGACCTCGGTCCCCAACGACAACATCGACCGCGCCGTCAAGCGCGGCGCGGGCCTCACGGGCGAGTCGATCGACTACCAGGAGATCATCTACGAGGCGCGCGGACCGCAGGGTTCGGCGCTGCTGATCGAGTGCCTCACGGACAACAAGAACCGGGCCGCGTCCGAGGTCCGCTTGGCCGTCACCCGCAACGGCGGGACCATCGCCGATCCGGGATCCGTCAGCTACCTCTTCGCCCGGAAGGGCGTGGTGGGCCTGCCGAAAAAGGAGCTGACCGAGGACGACCTGCTGATGGCCGTGCTCGACGCCGGCGCCGAGGAGGTCAAGGAATCCGGAGAGGCGTTCGAGGTGCACTCCGAGCCGCAGGACCTGCGTGCCGTGGTCACGGCGCTTGACGAGTCCGGAATCGAGTACGAGACCGACGAGGTCGAGTTCGTGCCGTCGATGCAGGTTGAGCTCGACGCCGATGCCGCGCGCAAGTTCCTGCGGCTCGCCGAGGCGTTGGAGGATCTCGACGACGTCCAGAACGTGTACTCCAACGCCGACATCGGCGCAGAGGTCATGGCCGAGCTCGAGGACGACTAGGCTCCCGTGGCACTGCGCGTGGTCGGGGTCGACCCTGGACTCACCAGGTGCGGGCTGGCCGTGGTGGACATCGAGCCCAACCGCCGCGCCACGCTGGTGGACGTGACCGTCGTCGGAACCACTCCCGACCGTCATCTCGACGAACGGCTCTTGGCCATCGCCGACGCCATCGACGCGTGGCTGGATCGGTTCAGTCCCGATGTCATGGCCGTCGAACGGGTGTTCAGCCAGTTGAACGTCAGCAGCGTCATGGGCACCGCCCAGGCCTCGGGCATCGTGATCGTCGCCGCCGCCCGGCGGGGCATCCCCGTCGCCCTGCACACGCCAACCGAGGTCAAGGCGGCCGTCACCGGCAGTGGCCAGGCCAACAAGGACGCCGTCGGCAAAATGGTGGCGAAGATCCTCCGGCTCGACGCGCCGCCGCGGCCGGCGGACGCCGCCGACGCCGCGGCGCTGGCCATCACGCACGGCTGGCGCGGAGCGGCTCCCGGCACCCAGGCATCCCATGCCGTCGCCGGGGGGTCCAGCGGCCTGACGGCGGCGCAGCGCGCATGGGCGGCCGCCGAGGCCGGCGCCCGGCGTAACGCGGGACCGCGTCGCTGAGCCGAAACGTCGGCGCCAGCCGGTACGCTGTTCGTAGATATGTTCGGGTCGCGCGGCGGCCGGACGCCCGTACGACGCCGGAGGTTGGCCAAGCATGATCAGTTCCCTGAGTGGCGTGGTGCGCCACGTCGGACCGAGCAGCGCCGTCGTCGAGGTTTCCGGCTTCGGCATGCTGGTCCAGGCCACGCCCCAGACGCTTTCGAACCTGCACACCGGACGCGACGCGGTGGTGCACACCTCCATGGTGGTCCGCGAGGAGTCGATGACGCTCTTCGGCTTCGCCGACTCCGAGGAGCGCGGGGTCTTCGAAACGCTGCTGTCGGTGGCAGGAATCGGTCCCCGTCTGGCACTGGCCATCCTCGCGGTGCACACGCCGGAAGACGTTCGGGTGGCGGCCTCCTCCGGAGATGCGAAGGCGTTCACGCGCGTCCCGGGCGTCGGTCCCAAGGGCGCACAGCGAATCGTCTTGGAACTCGCGGGGAAACTGGTGCCGACCGGCGAGGCCGGCGGCCGTACCCCCGCCGGCGCCGGACCGGCGTGGAAGGGCCAGGTGCTCGAGGCCCTGACCGGTCTGGGCTGGTCGGAGAAGGACGCCGTCAAGGCCGTCGACGCCTCCGCGGAAGCCATGCCCGAGCTCGTCGCCGAGGGCAACGTGGGGGAGATCCTCCGCGCCGTGCTGCGGGATTTGGGTCGCGGCACGGCACGGACCGGAAGGTAGGGTGGCCGCATGTCCGAGAACGTACCGTTGACCGACGCGGGCAGCGAACCCGAGGAACGGGCCATCGAAGCCGCGTTGCGCCCCAAGAACCTCCACGACTTCGTGGGGCAGCACCGCGTGAGAAACCAACTGTCGCTAGTGTTGGAGGCCGCGCGGATCCGCGAGCGCACGGCGGACCACGTCTTGCTCTCCGGCCCGCCGGGACTGGGAAAGACCACCTTGGCCATGATCGTGGCCGCCGAAATGAACGCGCCGTTGCGGATCAGCTCCGGGCCGGCCATCCAGCACGCCGGCGACCTCGCGGCGATCCTCTCCTCGCTGACCGAGGGCGAGGTCCTGTTTCTGGACGAAATCCACCGCATGAGCCGTCCCGCGGAGGAAATGCTGTACATGGCCATGGAGGACTTCAGGGTGGACATCGTGGTCGGCAAGGGAGCCGGCGCCACCGCCATCCCGCTGGACCTGCCCCCGTTCACGCTCGTCGGCGCGACCACCAGGGCGGGGCTCCTTCCGGGACCTCTGCGGGACCGGTTCGGGTTCACGGGACACCTGGAGTTCTATTCGACCGACGAGCTGGAGCTGGTCCTGCGCCGCTCCGCCATGCTCATGGACCTCCGCGTCAACTCGGCTGCCTTCGCGGAGATCGCCTCGCGCTCCAGGGGCACCCCGCGCATCTCCAACCGGCTGCTGCGCCGCGTCCGCGACTGGGCGCTGGTCCACAAGGTGGAACAGATCGACCAGCGTGCCGCATCCGCGGCGCTGGACATGTACGAGGTCGACGAACGCGGCCTGGACCGCCTGGACCGTGCGGTGCTCCATGCGCTGTGCACCAAGTTCGGCGGCGGACCCGTCGGGCTTTCGACGCTCGCCATCGCGGTGGGCGAGGAGACGGAGACCGTGGAGACGGTCGCCGAACCCTACCTCGTGCGGGAAGGGCTTCTGGGCAGGACGCCGCGCGGCCGGATCGCCATGCCGGCCGCATGGGCGCACCTGGGGCTGGCCATGCCGCCCGACGCGTTTCTGGGCAACCAGCCCGCTCTGGTGTTCGACGACGCGGCGTCGGGGCCCATCGACTCCTGATCGCGCCGCGCGGGATCGGCACAGTGCGGCGCGGCGGTTCGGCAAGCCGTCGGCCGCGTCACACAACGTTCAGGATGCGGCTATACAATGGGGGCTTGCCCCGGTGGAGGCCCCGCGCCACACACCGACATCCAGCGAGAACAGAAACAGGTAGCAACTTTTGACCACCACGGTACTGGCCCAAAGCACGCAACCCGCCACCGGATTCGATCCGATGACGCTCATCCTTTTGGCGGCGTTCGCTTTCCTCATCTTCATGATGGTCCGCGGCCGCAAGAAGGCGAAGAAGCAGCAAGAAGAGCTCCAGTCCGACCTGCAGCCCGGTGCCGAGGTGATGACCCAGTTCGGCCTGTACGGAACCGTGGTCTCCATCGACAAGGATGAGAACAAGATCGTGCTCGAGCTGTCCCCCGGCCACCTGGCCACCGTGCATTCGCAGGCTGTCGCGCGCGTCGTTCCCACGGCCGCACCGGCCGAGGACGCCACAGACTCCGCGGACGCATCAACGCACGTCGACCCCGCCGTCGAATCCGCGGACGCGGCCCACGAAGAGACCCCCGAAGAGACCCTGCGCCGCCTCGACGGGGACGCCAAAAACAAGGAATAGCCCGCCGCGGAGCCTGCCGCACGCGGCGGGCACGGTCGTGCCCTTCGATGCCCGGACGGGCGTCTCGAGAAGAAAGTTCCCGCAATGTCATCAAACGGCCCGATCAGGCACGCCAGGCGCACGCTGCTGTGGCTCACAGCTCTCGTCGTCATCGGCAGCGCCCTCCTTGTCTCGGGCGTCGCCACCGGAAACTCGACCTGGTCCCCGAAGCTTGCGCTCGACCTCGAGGGCGGAACACAGATGATCCTCTCGCCCGAGGTCCAGGGAGGCGCCGCGGCCACGCAGGAGCAGCTCGACCAGGCGGTGGAGATCATCCGGCAGCGGGTCGACGGATCTGGCGTTTCCGAGGCCGAGATCACCACGCAGTCCGGACGAAACGTCATTGTTTCCATGCCGGGCACGCCCGACGCCAAGACGCGGGACCTCATTCAGGCGTCCGCGAACATGGAGTTCCGCCCGGTCATCATCGCCGGTTCCTTCGCCGCAATCCCGGAGGAAAGCCGCACGCCAACCGCGGAGCTTCCGGAGCCGACGGCCGAGCCGGAAAACGCATCCGACACCAACTGGATCGACGCCGATTTGATGGCGGACTTCGAGGCCTACGACTGCGCCACCGAACTCGCTGGCCGTTCCGCCACCGCGAGCGACCCGGACCAGCCGATGATCGCCTGCGATCCCGGCACGGGATCCAAGTACATTCTCGGACCGGTCGAAATCCCGGGTACGGACATTGCGGACGCCGGCTTCGGCATGCAACGCGGACAGCAGGGATTCACGACCGGACAGTGGGAAGTCACACTCGAGTTCAACGGCGCCGGCGGCTCCAAGTTCAGCGAGGTCACCCAGCGACTGGTCGGCATGTCCGGCGCGCAGAACCAGTTCGCGATCGTCCTGGACGGCATCATCGTCTCGGCCCCGACCACCAACGCGATCATCGGTGACGGCAGGGCCTCCATCACGGGATCCTTTACCGAACAATCGTCCGAGGCTCTGGCCGAACAGCTGAAATACGGGGCGCTACCGATCAGTTTCGAGATTCAAAGCGAGCAGCAGATCTCGGCGACGCTGGGCTCGGAACAGCTGAAAATGGGCCTGATCGCAGGCCTCATTGGGCTCGCGCTGGTGGCCCTCTACTCGTTCTTCCAATACCGTCTCCTCGGGTTCGTCACCATGGCGTCGCTGCTGGTTGCCGGGATCCTGACCTACCTCGCGATCGTCTTGCTCGGATGGGGACAGAACTATCGGCTCTCGCTGGCCGGCATCGCCGGCATCATCGTGGCCATCGGCCTCACGGCGGACTCCTTCATCGTCTACTTCGAAAGGGTCCGCGACGAACTCCGCGACGGCCGGAGCCTTCCGTCCGCCGTCGAAACCGGATGGAAGCGCGCCCGTCGGACGGTGGTGGCTTCCAAGGCCGTGAACCTCCTCGCGGCTGCCGTCCTGTACGTGGTCGCCGTCGGCAACGTGCGGGGATTCGCCTTCACCCTCGGTCTCACGGCCATAGCCGACCTCGTCGTCGTCTTCCTGTTCACGCACCCGGTTCTGCAATACCTCGCGCGAACCAGGTTCTTTGGCGAGGGGCACCGGCTTTCCGGCCTCGATCCGTCCCTGCTGGGCGTCGAACCGCTGTACAAGGGTGCCGGTCAGGTGCGGCGCTTCAACGTTGACGCGGCGGCATCCCGAACCAAGCGGAACACGGGTTCCGCCCAGGAGGCGGAACGGCGACAGACCATTGCCGAGCGACGCAAGGCGGCACAGGGTGCGGGGACCGCGGCGTCCCCGGCCGACGCACCGACGAAGGAATCCGACAATGCCTAATCTCGCCATCTGGGGCAACGAGCTCTACACGGGCAAGCGCTCCTACCCGTTCATCGGGATGCGACGCGTGTGGTTCTCAATCGCCGCCGCCTTGGTCCTCCTTTCCGTGGTCGTCCCCATCGTCAAGGGTGGATTCAACCTCGGCATCGAATTCACGGGTGGATCCGAATTCACCGTCTCGCGGGTAGAAAGCACCGAGATATCCCTGGGCCAGGAGGCCGTGCTCTCCGTGGTTCCGGACCACACCCCCCGGGTCACCAACATCGCCCCCAACACCATGCGCATCCAGACGGACCAGCTCGGTGGGGACCAGACGCTGGAGGTCGCGGAGTCGCTGGCAGGTGCGTACGGCGTCGAAACCGACCAGGTCACGTCCACGTTCGTGGGTCCCTCCTGGGGGCAGGACGTGTCCAAGCAGGCGCTGTTCGGCCTCATCGCGTTCGTGGTGCTCGTGGCCTTGCTCATGGCGTTCTACTTCCGCACATGGAAGATGTCGCTTGCCGCCATCATCGGGCTGTTCACGGTCGTAATCATCACGGCGGGGATCTACGCGCTCTCCGACTTCGAGGTGACCCCCTCGGCGATCATCGGCTTTCTCACGATCCTGAGCTACTCGCTCTACGACACCGTGGTGGTCTTCGACAAGATCCGCGAGAACACGTCCAACCTCTTCGAACAATACGAGAGGTCTTTCACGGAGAAGGTCAACCTGGCCATCAACCAGACCCTGGTCCGTTCGATCAACACGTCGGTCGTGGCGGTCCTTCCCGTGGGATCCATCCTCTTTATCGGCGCCTTCCTCCTTGGTGCCGGTACCCTGCGCGATCTCGCCTTGGCCCTCTTCGTCGGCATCATCGTGGGCACGCTCTGCACCATTTTTGTCCAGGCTCCGCTCTACACGGTGCTGCGTGAAGGGGAGGCGGACATCAAGCGCCACGACAAGCGCGTCATGGAACGCCGCGGGGAGAGCGTCCCGGCATAGTGGCCGCGCGCGCCAATCGCGGGGGAGCGGCCGCTCGGGGCACCCGTACGCTCCGCTTCGAGCGAGCCCTGAGGTTGAACCCAACGTGTGCCAGCTTGCTATAACCTTGTGTTTACCGTAGTTCCACAGCCGGTTCCGGATGAAGCAACGCCGGTTTCGGGTTCCAGTGAACCATCGGTACGCGGAACCACCGAGAGGAGCAGCCTTGGCCGAGCAGCCCATCAACGCCGCTCCTGGATCACCCCCGCCGTCAGAAAGGCTTGGCCCGGGTCGACGCGAGCGGACCATGTCGCGCCTCGCTAGGCTCGCGGGCCGCAACACGTCCGGACAGCCGCCAATCCTCGAGCCCCTCCTTCGAACGGTGCGCGCCAACAGCCCCCGTGAGGCGCTGGACCTGATCACTCGCGCCTACGCGGTTGCCGAGCGGCACCACGAGGGGCAGAAGCGCAAGAGCGGCGATCCGTACATCACGCATCCGGTCGCCGTGGCCACCATTCTTGCCGAAATGGGGATGACGGGGACGACACTGGCGGCCGCGCTGTTGCACGACACGGTGGAGGACACCGACTACTCCCTGGAACAGCTTCGGCACGACTTCGGCGACGAGGTGGCCATGCTGGTGGACGGCGTGACGAAGCTGGACAAGGTCCAGTTCGGGGAGGCCGCACAGGCCGAAACCGTCCGCAAGATGGTCGTCGCCATGGCCAAGGACATCCGCGTTTTGCTCATCAAGCTGGCTGACCGTCTCCACAACGCCCGGACCTGGCGCTACGTCTCGCCGGAGTCCAGCGCCAAGAAGGCCCGCGAGACCCTGGAGATCTTCGCCCCGCTGGCGCACCGGTTGGGCATGAACACCATCAAGTGGGAACTTGAGGACCTGTCCTTCGCCGCGCTACACCCCAAGGTCTACGAAGAGATCGTGCGGATGGTGGGGGACCGGACGCCGGAACGCGAGAAGTACCTGGCGACGGTCAGGGCCCAGATCGGGGACGACCTCCAGCAGGCCAAGATCCGGTCGAAGATCACTGGCCGTCCAAAGCATTACTATTCCATCTACCAAAAGATGATCGTCCGCGGCAAGGACTTCGACGACATCCACGACCTGATGGGCGTTCGGGTTCTGGTCGACAGCGTGCGCGATTGCTATGCCACTCTGGGTGCCCTGCATGCCCGGTGGAACCCCCTTCCCGGGCGGTTCAAGGACTACATTGCCATGCCGAAGTTCAACATGTACCAGTCCCTGCACACCACGGTGATCGGTCCCGGCGGCAAACCGGTGGAAATCCAGATCCGCACGCACGACATGCACCGGCGCGCCGAATACGGTGTCGCGGCGCACTGGAAATACAAGAACCCGGGAGCGAAGCCCGAGGGCAACGGACCGGACGGCTCGGACATGGGCTGGCTCCGCAGCCTGCTGGACTGGCAGCAGGAGACGCGCGACCCGGGCGAGTTCCTCGATTCGCTACGGTTTGAGATCAACGCGGCCGAGGTCTTCGTGTTCACGCCGAAGGGCGAGGTCATGGCGCTGACAGCCGGTTCGACACCGGTGGACTTCGCCTACGCCGTGCACACCGAGGTGGGCCACCGCACCATCGGCGCACGTGTCAACGGCAAACTGGTGCCGCTGAACAGCGAACTTCACCACGGCGACTGGGTGGAGATCTTCACGTCCAAGGCGGAGGGCGCCGGGCCCAGCCAGGACTGGCAGGGGTTCGTCAAGAGCGCCCGCGCGCGCAATAAGATCCGCCAGTGGTTCACCAAGGAACGCCGCGAGGAGGCGATCGACAAGGGCAAGGACCAGCTGACCAAGGCACTGCGCAAGAACAACCTTCCGCTGCAGAAACTCATGACGCACGACACCCTGACGGCCGTTGCCCACGAGTTGCGCCACCAGGACATCACCGCGCTCTACGCGGCGGTCGGCGACGGGCACACGTCCGCGCAGAACGTCATCGAGCATTTGACCGCGCTGGTGGGACCCGCCCACCACGATGAGGCCGACTTCGACGAGACGCCGATACTCTCGGACTCCCTGCGCCACAAGACGTCCGATTCCGGTGTCATCGTCAAGGGCGCGGGCGAGGTGTTGGCCAAGCTCGCACGCTGCTGCACGCCGGTGCCCCCGGACAAGATCCGCGGCTTCGTCACCCGCGGATCCGGCGTCTCGGTGCACCGCGCCGACTGCGCCAACCTCGCTGCGCTGGCCGACCAGCACGAGCGCCTGGTGGATGTCCAGTGGGCCCCGACCAAATCCAGCGTGTTCCTCGTCGAGATCCAGGTCGAGGCACTGGACCGCAAGTCGTTGCTCTCTGACGTCACCCGCGTGCTGTCCGAGAGCCACGTCAACATCCTCTCGGCAAGCGTCAGCACGACGCGAAACCGTGTGGCGATTTCCCGCTTCTCGTTCGAGATGGGCGATCCCAAGTACCTGCACCACGTCCTGAACTCGGTACGCCGCATCGATGGCGTCTACGACGTCTACCGGACAACGTCCAACACGGGAGCGCGCAGAAACTAGGCAGCCCCCGCCGGCGCTCGTTCGGCCGCCGCGGTGAGCAGACCACGGACCAGCCGTTGCGCGCGCAGCTTGCCCGGCCTGCGTGAAACGTTCTCAACGAGTCTCAGGAGGTGGCCCTTAGGGCATCCGAGTCCCGGCGCGTTGACCATCCGCGTCAGGGCAAGAACCGCCTGCTCCTCCGGACTGTGGAAGGCAACATCGAGCGCGGTGCGCGCCGGCGTGGTGCACCAGACACCGCCGACCGCACGCATCTCGTTCGGCAGCAGGCGTGCCTCGCTCACACAGACGCGGAGCGGATCGCGGGCCATGGCCGAGCGGTGAAAGCGCGGCACCAGGATCTCCAGCTCCTCCGGCGGAGGAGCACACCCGTAGACCCAGGCCGCGGTGAGCCGACCGACGGCCCCGCCGCGCAAGCGCCGCCCCGCCAATGCTCCGGCTGCCGCGGCGCGCGGGACCTGGCCGTCCGGCTCCCCGGCCGGCACGTAGGCGCCGGGAAGGACCCTGCGCAGAACGTCGTCGAGCTCCATGGCCCTGAGTTCCTCCGCCGCGTGCGGAGCCCCCGCCACCAGTACGCGGATTCCGTCGGCGTCTTCCGGGATTTCTTCCATGGACACACCCTGCCGCACGGCGGATGGACAGCACAGGGGCCGGGCTCCGATTGTGGATATCGGTGCCCGGCCCCTGTTGGTGCTCTGGCTACTGGAAGTCCTGCGCGGACTTCCGCAGCGTTTCCAGCCACGCGCGGCGGGCCTCCAGGGCCTCCTCCGCCTCGCGGATCTTGCGGTCGTTGCCCTTGGCGCGGGCCTTCTCCAGATCCGCCTCGAGCGCGTCGATCGTTTCCTCGAGCTGCGTCAGCATGCTGTTGCTGCGTGCCTTGGTCTCCGGGTTGGACCGCTGCCACTGCTCGTCCTCCGCCGCGCGGACGGCGTCCTCCACCCGACGCAGGCCACCGTCCATGCGCTGCATCGCCGAACGCGGCACCTTGCCCGCCGCGTCCCACCGGTCGCGGATGGACTCGAGCGACTTCTTCGCCGCCGCAAGGTCCTTGATCGGCAAGAGCGCCTTGGCCTCGGCCAGGATCTCTTCCTTGAGCGCCAGGTTGCCCTCGAATTCCTGGTCAAGGGCCTGGTTGGCCGACTGACGGGCATCGAAGAACACGTCCTGCGCCGCGCGGAAACGCGCCCACAGGGCGTCGTCGTCCTTGCGGGAGGCCCGCTTGGATGCCTTCCAGTCGTCCATGAGGCGACGGTACTCCGCGGCGGTCGGCCCCCACTCCGTGGACGTCGAAAGTTCCTCGGCTCGCGCGATCAGGGCTTCTTTGGTGGACTTGGCCACCGCGTTCTCCGAGTCCAGCTGGGAGAAGAAGGCGCGGCGGTGACGGTCGAACGTGGTGCGCGCACCACGGAAGCGCTTCCAGAGCGAGTCCTCGGTGGAGCGGCCCAACCTGGACCCGCTCTTCTGCGCGGCCTTCCACAGCTCGAACAGCTCGTTCATGCGGTTGCTGCCCTGCTTCCACTGCACGGTCCCGGGATCGCGCCCGGCGAGCTCCTCGGCCTCGGCGACAATCGCCTCGCGCGCAGCCAGTTCCTCGGCGCGGTGTGCCTCGTGGGCCTTTCGCTCGGCCTTGTGCAGCTCCACAACCTCTTCGCGCACGACGGCGATGCGGGCCTCCAGCGCAACGAGGTCACCGACCATCTTCCGCTCGGCAACTGTTTCCGCCAGGTGGTCCAGCGTCTTGGCCATGTCGGTCGTCGGCGCCTTCGCCGCGACGCGCTGCTCCAGCAGCAACAGCTGGCTGACGACGTCGTCGTGCTTGCGCACGAAGTAAGCCAAAGCCTCGTCGTGAGTCGCGTCCGGGTACTGTCCCACCGCGTGTTCCTCGCCACCGATGAGAACAAACACGTGCCCGTCCTCGGCCACGCGGGCGAATTTCGCCGCCTCCTCCAAGGGGGTGTTGTACGACGGCGGTGCCGGCACAGTGGGCGCGGCGGCCTTTGGCGGATGCGGTGCAGCGGCCTTGGGCATTGGCGCTCCGGAACCGGGCCGAGGCGTCATCGGCGACCTCGGCGCGGGGCGCGGAACGGCCAGCTGGGACGGCGTGGGGGCATCGGAGCCCGGAGCAGTTGCTTCGTCTTCCGCGGTGACCTCGGCCGCTGGCCCAGCGGCGGGTCCGCCCTCTGCGGCCGGTTCCGGCGAGTCCTGGGCTGGAGCCTCCGTCCCGGCAACCTCCGCTTCCAGGTTTACCGCCTCGGGTGCCTGCGTTCCTGGCTGTGCGGCCTCGGCGGAGGCGCCCGCCTGGCCTTCGGTCACGGGGGCGGACTGGTTGTGGTCGTCGGATTGCTGACTGGTGGTCACCGCTGGAACTCTTTCACTCGGATCCGTCCTGGAATGCCTCCAAAACTCGTGTTCTCCCTGCACTTTACCGAGTCGCCCCGTCCACAGGTAGTTCACGACCCGCCGGTCGCCGAGGCCGCCGCTCTCCACCTAGAATGGGGCAGTCGCCGTGGCGCCCCCGCCTACCGGCGGACCGCGGTTGCCCTTGAGTACCCGGCCCCACATCTTGAAGGAGTTTTCGACCCCATGGCACGCAAGGCCTCCCTGTCTGGTTTTCCCGAATGGCTGCCGAACGAACGTCTGGTGGAACTCCATATCCTGGACACCCTGCGCCGCACCTTCGAGCTGCACGGGTTCGGCAACATCGAAACCCGCGCCGTCGAGACCGTGGGCCAGCTGTTGCGCAAGGGCGAGATCGACAAGGAGGTCTACGGGCTCTCCCGGCTGCAGGGGGACGACTCCGAAGCCGCTAAGGCTGACCCCAGTGCTCTCGCCCTCCATTTTGACCTGACCGTGCCGTTCGCCCGCTACGTGGTCGAAAACGCCGGCCACCTGGCCTTCCCGTTCCGCCGCTACCAGATCCAGAAGGTCTGGCGCGGGGAACGCCCCCAGGACGGCCGGTTCCGCGAGTTCACGCAGGCTGACATCGACGTGGTCGGCGACGGCACCCTGCCCTTCCGCTATGACGTCGAGTTGGCACTGGTGATCGCCGAGGCGCTGTCCGCCCTGCCCATCGGCGACTTCACGGTTCGCGTGAACAACCGCAAACTCGCCGAGGGCTTTTACCGGGGCCTGGGTCTCGAAGACACCGCCGGCGTGCTGCGCAGCATCGACAAACTCGAAAAGATCGGTCCCGAGAAGGTCGCGGCCCTGCTTCAGGAGGAGCTGGGCGCCACGCCCGAACAGGCCGCGTCGGCCTTGGCGCTGGCCGCGATCCGCACCGACGACACCTCGTTCGTCGATCGGGTGCGCGCCCTCGGCGTCCGGCACGAACTGCTGGAGGAGGGACTCGACGAGCTCTCCCAGGTCATCTCCGCGGCCGCGGAACGTGCCCCGGGCCGTGTCGTCGCGGACCTGAGCATCGCCCGCGGGCTCGACTACTACACCGGGACCGTCTACGAGACGGTCCTCGTCGGCAGCGAACAGCTCGGTTCGATCTGTTCGGGCGGCCGCTACGAGTCGCTGGCTTCCAAGGGGAACAAGACGTTCCCGGGCGTCGGCCTGTCCATCGGCGTCAGCCGCCTGGTCTCGCGCCTCTTGGCCGGCGGCGCGGCGGCCTCCCGCGACGTGCCGACCGCCGTGCTGGTGGCGCTGGCGAACGACGACGCATGGCCCGCAGCGCAGGATGTGGCGGCGTCCCTGCGATCCCGCGGCATCAATGTCGAGGTCGCCGCCACGGCGGACAAATTCGGAAAGCAGATCAAGTACGCGGACCGCCGCGGCATACCGTTCGTCTGGTTCACCGCGGTCGACGGAACCCACGAGGTCAAAGACATCCGCACCGGCGAACAGCTCGCCGCGGACCGCGCGTCGTGGATGCCGCCGTCGGACGACCTGGCGCCGAGCATGACGACGGCGGACCGGGTCTAAGCGCGGGTCCCCGCCGGCGAGCCTGGACGCCCGGGCGCCTACCGCCGCAGGCGCAGCGCCACGGCGCGCCCCGCGCACCCGACGGCGAACACGCCCAGCATGGTGGCGACGCTGGCCGGAGGCAGCGTCGCCGCCAGCGACAGGCACGCCGCTCCGCCGGCGGCATTCAGCCACCGCGGGGAATACCAGGGGCGTTCCCGCAATGTCCAGGCCGAGGCGTTCGCCACGGCGTAGTAGACCAGCACGCCGAAGCTGGAAAAGCCGATGATCGTCGTGACGTCGGTGGCCAGCACCAGCAGCGCGACGAGGACGGCCACGGCGACTTCAGCCACCCAGGGAACGCTATGCCTTGTCGACACCCGAGCGAGGGCCACCGGGAGGTCGCCGCCGCGCGCCATCGCCAACGCCGTGCGTGAAATGCCCGCGACCAGCGCCAGCAGGGCCCCCAAAGCCGCCAGCGCCGCTCCCGCCGCCGCGATCCACGCCGGGGCGCCGAGCCGCACGACGGCGTCGCGCACCGGCGTCGTCGTCTCGGCCAGTCCCTCCAAGCCGAGGAGGTGCACCAGTCCCGCCGCCAACACGCCATACAGCACCAGTGTGGCGCCGAGGGCGCCCACGATGGCCAGCGGGATGGTCCGCTCCGGATCCCGCACCTCCTCGCCGAGCGTTGCGATGCGCGCGTAGCCCGCGAACGCGAAGAAGAGGAGCGCCGCAGCCTGGGGGACCGCCCACGCGTGGGGAGCCCCGGCGGCCGCATCCGGCGCGGCCGCCGTGCCGGTCAGGGCACCCACGGCGACGAACGCCAGGAGCCCCAGGACCGGAGCGAGCAACAGGCGGGCGGCACCTGCGGTGCGGTTGATGCCGCGAAGGTTCACGGCCGTCACGGCGGCAACCGCGCCGATCGCCAACGGCACCGCGTAGCGCGGGGCGGCGTAGAGGCCGAACGTGTACGCCATCGCGGCGCAGGACGCCGTCTTACCGGTGACGAACCCCCAGCCGGCAAGGAACCCCGGCCATGGGCAAAGTTGTTCGCGACCATAGAGGTAGGCGCCGCCGGACGAGGGGTGGACGGTGGCCAGTGCGGCAACCGCGAGGGCGTTCGCCGTCGCGACGACCGCCGCAAGCATGAGCGCAACCCACAGCATCGAGCCCGCCCGCGCGGCAGCGGGGGAGAGGACGACGAACACCCCGGCGCCGACCATCGAGGCGATTCCGAGGGTTGTCGCGTCGAACAGGCCGAGTGAACGCTTCAGGCGTGAGGGCGACGCCATGGGTTCCTCCGGGTACTCGTCGGTTCCTCCGGGTACTCGTCGAGGCGGCCGCGCTGGGCGGCGGTGCGGAGCGAGTGCCCCTCGAGGGAAAGGGTGCCTGATTCCGGCGGCCGTCGGCCGACCGGTAAACTCGTTCAGGATTGATCTAACCACAACGCCACGCACGACGGCCGAGAGCCGGATGCGGACGCAACCCCCTCCGAAAGGACCGCAGTGCTGCGCACTCACGACCTGGGTACCCTCAGGGCCGAGCACATTGGACAAACCGTCACCCTGGCAGGCTGGGTCGCCCGTCGCCGAGACCACGGTGGGGTCGCGTTCCTCGACCTGCGCGACGCATCGGGCGTCTCCCAGATCGTGGTGCGCGACGAGGCCGATTTCCACCACCTGCGCAACGAATTCGTCCTGCAGGTGAGCGGCACCGTCGAGCGTCGGCCCGACGGCAACGAGAACCCCGCCCTGGCCACGGGCGAGGTCGAGGTCATCGCCGAGAACGTCACCGTGCTCAACACGGCCGCCCCGCTTCCGTTCCAGGTGGACGAGCACGTCGAGGTCGGCGAGGAGGCGCGCCTCAAGCACCGCTATCTCGATTTGCGCCGCCCGACACCGAACGCCAACATCCGCCTGCGTTCCGAGGCGAATCGCGTGGCGCGCGAACTCCTCCACGGCGAGGGCTACGTGGAAATCGAGACGCCCACACTGACGCGTTCCACCCCGGAAGGCGCACGCGACTTCCTAGTGCCGGCGCGGTTGTCCCCGGGCGCCTGGTACGCCCTGCCGCAGTCCCCGCAGCTGTTCAAGCAGCTGCTGCAGGTCGGCGGCTTCGAGAAGTACTACCAGATCGCCCGCTGCTACCGCGACGAGGACTTCCGGGCGGACCGCCAGCCGGAGTTCACGCAGCTGGACATCGAGGCCTCGTTCGTCGAGCAGGACGATGTGATTGCCCTCGGCGAGAACATTGTCAAGGCGCTGTGGCAGCTCATCGACGTGGAGATCCCGACGCCGATCCAGCGCATCACGTACCGCGATTCCATGGCCCGCTACGGCTCGGACAAGCCGGACCTGCGTTTTGGTCTCGAACTGACGGAGCTGACTGAGTTCTTCAAGGAGACGACGTTCCGCGTGTTCCAGTCCGCCTACGTCGGCGCCGTCGTCATGCCCGGTGGGGCATCCCAGCCGCGGCGCACGCTGGATGCCTGGCAGGAGTTCGCCAAGCAGCGTGGCGCCAAGGGCCTGGCGTACGTGCTCATCCAGGAGGACGGCTCGCTGACCGGTCCGGTCGCCAAGAACCTGTCCGACTCCGAGCGCGAGAACCTGGCCGCCGAGGTCGGCGCGAAGCCGGGCGACTGCATCTTCTTCGCCGCCGGGGCGCGCAACGAGTCGCGGGCGATCCTCGGCGCGGTCCGTGTGGAGATCGGGCACCGCACCGGCCTCATCAAGGACGGCGACTGGGCGTTCGTGTGGGTCGTGGACGCGCCGTTGTTCGAGGCCACCTCTGACGCCGTCGCTTCAGGCGACGTCGCTGTGGGTTCGGGCCAGTGGACCGCCGTGCACCACGCCTTCACGTCCCCGAAGCCCGAGTTCATGGACACGTTCGACACGGATCCGGAGAACGCACTCGCGTACGCGTACGACATCGTCTGCAACGGCAACGAGATCGGCGGCGGATCGATCCGTATCCACCAGGCCGACATCCAGGAGCGAGTGTTCCGGATGATGGGCATCGAGGAGCAGGCCGCTCAGGAGAAGTTCGGCTTCCTGCTCGAGGGGTTCAAGTACGGCGCGCCGCCGCACGGCGGAATCGCCTTCGGCTGGGACCGCGTGGTGCAGCTCATGACCGGGTCGGACTCGATCCGCGACGTGATCGCGTTCCCGAAGACGGGCGGAGGCTTCGACCCGCTGACGGCCGCTCCTGCGCCGATCACGCCGCAGCAGCGCAAGGAGGCCGGCGTCGATTCCAAGCCCGAGCCGAAGAAGGAAGCCGGCAAGACGGAGGCTTCCGACGCCAAGGACCAGGTCGCCGCGGGCAAGTAGCCGCATGGCGAGGGGCCGCTTTCGACGGTCCATGTACGACGTCGGGGCGTGCACCAACCGGTGCGCGCCCCGATGCGTGTCTGGTTGTCTGGCCCGATGCTTTGCGGGTGGACTCCGCCTAGTCGGCTTGTGTGGCTGCACGGGCTGCTGTCCGCTGGGCGGGGGGTTGTTCCTCCACGGTCCCGAATGAGCGGGAAATTAGCATCTCTTTTCCCCAAATGGCGTCTTGGGGTCTATTCTGTCGTATCTGTTTTCTAGTGTTGGTGTATGGACGGGAAGCGGGATTCGGAGAGTGGCCGGGGGGACGCGCGGGGCGCGGTCCCGGGCCCTGGCGGGTCCGAAGGCTCCGCATCCACCGGGTCCGCGGGTGGCGCGGCGGATTCCGCGGATTCCGGTTCCGCCCGGCCTTCGGGGTCTGCCGGGGGGCCTGGGGGGACGGGGTTGGTT
>NZ_JBIMER010000019.1:0-51101 GCF_051262515.1 Arthrobacter arnarulunnguaqae
TCTAGCGGCCTGTCGGGGACCGGCGGGGTACCGGCGAGGGGCCGTCCGACCGCCGTTTTTGAATGGCGCCCCGGTGTTGGGTAGTCTTGGGGGGCTGGTTGACAGCATGGAGACGTGCCAGAGCGGCCGAATGGACTTCACTGCTAATGAAGGGTCGGGGTTAAACTCGACCGGGGGTTCAAATCCCCCCGTCTCCGCGGATCGACTCCCCCGGTTTTCCGGGGGAGTCGCTTTGTTTAAGCCGCAGGCGCTAGTGCCGACCGCCGAAGGCGGACAACAGCTTCACGACGACCCCGATCGGCAAACCGGTGTGCCGGTGGACTATCGCCGCGGCTTCGTCGGTGCGTCCGGCCCCCACGTGGTCGAGGAAGAGTTGGCGGTCACCCCCCGGGAGGTCGGCAGCGCTGAAGCTCACGCGGCCGTCGGGGCCGTCCCCCTCGAAGCTGAAGTCGGACACGTTCTTCGAAGCGGCGCTGGCCGGCCCCTCGACCGGGGCGGATTCCAGCAGCCGCCGGATGGAGTCTTCCTCGAGCCCGGAGAACCTCGCCATCAGGGCGGCCGCGCCGGTGAAGTCGTGGTCGCGGATGAGCGACTGGAACTGGTCGTATTCGGCCGGGGGCAGCTCTTCGGTGCTGAACTCCCGCATGTTTCCGTCCACCTCGGCACTGATGCGGAAGGTGGACGTGGTCTGGCTGGACGAACTGCCGAACTGCTCCGTCCAGTCGTCGGGGATCGTCAGCGCATCGCCGCCGGGCGTGCGCGGATCGTCCGCGGTTGCGTCCGCCGTCGCGTCCGCCGGTTCGATGTCGTTCCGGTCTTCGGTGAAGGCGGGCTGATCCGTGCCGTCCGCCCGCTCCGCGCCGCCCGTCCCCTCCGAGGCATTCGTCGTCCCCGTGGCGTCCGCCACCGCCTCCTCGTTGGGAGGCGTCGACGGAGGCGCGGGATCCGTCGGTGCCGGTTGCGCGGCGTCACGCTGATCCACCGGAGACGCGGGAGCCCGGTGGACCTGGGGGTGGGTCTCCAGGCTGCGGATCGCGATGATGCTCTGCCTGATGCCCTGGCCCGTCGCGACCCGATAGGCCTGGACGGCGCCCATGAAGTCGCCCGTCGCCAGTTTGCGGTAGACGGCCCGGTGCGATTCCGTGTCGAGCAGGGCGGCGGCGTCCGCCGCGGATTGCGGGCCGATCGCGGCTGCGACCTGGTCCGACGTGCGCCGGCGCGTGCGAGCAAGCCACCACCACCCGATCCCGAGGATCAGCAACGGCACCAGTACCCACAACAGAGTCTCCATGCCTTCGATTTTAGGGCCGGAAGGCGCCGGGCATAACCGCAGCGCCGTTTCCGCGTCCGGACCGCGGCCCTGCGTGGATCAGGCGCTAATCGCGAGCGCCAGCGGCAACACCTCGTCCGCGCCGGCCCGCCGCAACACGCGTGCCGCCTCCGTCATGGTCCATTTGCTGTCCACGTAGTCGTCGATGAGCAGCACGGGTCCGCGGACTTCGGCCAACCGCGCGGCCAGTTCCCCGGGCACGGCCATCTGGTCCCACACGGCAGCGAGGCGGAAGGCGCTGCTGCCGCCGGATTCCCCGCGTGGACCGCCGTGCGGGTACTCCAGCTCCCCCGCATAGGGAAGCTGTCCGATCCGCGCGATCCCTTCCGCGAAGGAACGCAGCAGAACGGGCCTGGTCCTAGACGGCATGTTCACCACCGCCACGGGGCGCTCGCGCCATCCCCACTGCGCCAGCACCTGCACGCACGCCCGCAGCATGGCGTCGTCGATCGGCTGGTCCTCCTCGCCACCGCCCGCGGAGGAGAACAGCGTGCGCAGCCGGCCTCCCCAGCCCAGGTCCGTGAGGCGCGCGAGCGCCCGCCCGGACGAGGCCTGCTCCTCCGGCTTGATCTTGCCCTTGAGCGGCACGCCCAACCGGTCCATGCCCCCGGGCCACATCAGGCGCGGCTCCAGCTCCACGCCGACGCGCCCCAACGCCGCCTGCGCGCTGTCGCGCGCGTCCTCGCCGATCGATTCCGCGTACCACGGCCCCGCGCAGTTGTCGCAGCGGCCGCAGGGTGCCGCATCGGGATCGTCCAGCGCGTGTGCCAGGAACTCCATGCGGCAGCCGGTCGAGTTCTCGTAGTCCAGCATCGAATTCTGTTCCGCGACGCGGGCCGCCGCCACCCGGCTGTAGCGTTCGGCGTCGTAGAACCATTCCTCCCCCGTCCGGGTCCAACCGCCCTGGACGCGTTCCACCGCGCCGTCGACGGCAAGCACCTTCAGGAGGAGTTCCAGCGGCGTGCGCCGGATGTTCACCCGCGCCTCCAGCGCGGGCACGGAGACGGCTCCACCCGCCGCCGCGAGCTCGGAGAGCACCGCGTGGGCACGCCGTTCGTCGGGCATCGACGCCGTCGCGAAGTAGCGCCAGATCTCCCGGTCCTCGCTGCCCGGGAGCAGCAGGACGTCGGCGTTGTCCGTGCCGCGGCCCGCGCGGCCCACCTGCTGGTAGTAGGCGACGGGGGAACTGGGCGCGCCGACATGGACCACGAATCCCAGGTCCGGCTTGTCGAATCCCATCCCGAGGGCGCTGGTGGCGACCAGCGCCTTCACCTGGTTGTCCTTGAGCGCCTGCTCGGAACCGGCCCGTTCCTCGGAGTCCGTCCGTCCGGTGTACGCGCGGACGTTGTGGCCGGCGTCGCGCAGCAGGCGGGTGATGTCCTCCGCGGCCGAGACGGTGAGGGTGTAGATGATGCCGCTGCCGGGCAGGTCTCCCAGGTGCGTCAACAGCCACGCCAGCTGCGATCGGGGGCTCGGCAACCGCAGCACGCCCAGGCGCAGCGACTTGCGCGCCAGCGGTCCGCGGAGCGTGAAGACGTCCGTCCCGCCCACCGCCAGCTGGTCCTGGACGTCGTGGACCACGCGTTCGTTTGCCGTGGCGGTGGTGGCCAACACGGGCACGGCGGAGGGAAGCGCGGTGATGAGGTCCTTGATGCGCCGGTAGTCGGGACGGAAGTCGTGGCCCCAGTCGGAGATGCAGTGTGCCTCGTCGATCACCAGCAGGCCCATGCGCCGGACGAGTTCCGGGAGCTGCTGCTCGCGGAAGACGGGGTTGTTGAGCCTCTCGGGCGACACCAGCAGGACGTCCACCTCGTCGGCGTCGAGCTTCGCCGTGATCTGGCCCCAGTCCAGGGCGTTGGCCGAGTTGATGGCCTCGGCCCGGACGCCGGCACGGGCGGCCGCGGCCACCTGGTCCCGCATCAGGGCAAGAAGCGGGCTGACGATCAGCGTAGGCCCCGCGCCGCGGGCGCGCAGCAACAGGCTCGCCACGAAATACACCGCGGACTTCCCCCAACCGGTGCGCTGCACCACCAGCGCACGCCGGCCGCCGTCGACCAGGGCCTCGATGGCCTCGAACTGTCCCTCGTGGAAAGCCGCGTCCCCGCGCCCCACCAGCCTCCGGAGGACCTCAGTCGCGCCGTCCCGCAATTCCATCGTCGCCGTGTCAACCATTCCCCCAGTATCCCAGCCCCATCCGACGCGTTGCCACGGGGACCCGGAATGTGGATAACGGCGACGCCGGTCCCCAGCGGCTAAGCTCGAACGGTGACCAGCGAGATCGATCTTTCCCAGTCCTTCAAGGCCTACGACGTGCGCGGCCTCGTCGGCGACACCATCACCGCCGAGAGCGTCGAGGCCGTCGGCGCCGCGTTCGTGGACGTGCTGGGCCTGCACGGCGCCACCGTCCTGGTGGGCGGCGACATGCGCCCCTCCTCCCCGGAGTTCGCCGGAGCGTTCGCGCGCGGGGCGTCCTACCGCGGGGCCAATGTGCGCATGCTCGGGCTCATCTCCACGGACGAGCTCTACTTCGCGTGCGGCACCCTGGAGGCGGCCGGCGTCGTCTTCACCGCATCCCACAACCCCGCGGCCTACAACGGCATGAAGATGGCCAAGGCCGGCGCCGTCCCGGTGTCCTCCGACACCGGCCTCTACGCGATCCGCGACCTGGCCCAGACCTACCTGAACGAGGGCCTGCCGGTCTCCGGCGACGCGCCCGCCGGCGCCGTCGACACCGCCGACGTGCTCGCCGACTACGCTGCCTACCTGCGCTCGCTGGTGGACCTCTCCGGCATCCGCCCGCTGAAGGTCGTGGTCGACGCCGGCAACGGCATGGCCGGCATGACGACCCCCGCCGTCCTCGGGGACACGCTGCTGCCGGGGTTGCCGCTGGAGATCGTTCCGCTGTACTTCGAGCTCGACGGAACCTTCCCGAACCACCCGGCGAACCCGCTGGAGCCGGAGAACCTCCGCGACCTGCAGGCCGCCGTCGTGCGCCACGGCGCGGACATCGGACTGGCGTTCGACGGCGACGCCGACCGCTGCTTCGTCATCGACGAAAAGGGCGCCCCCGTCTCCCCCTCCGCCGTCACGGCCCTCGTGGCCCGACGCGAGATCGCCCGCGCCCGCGCCGGCGGCGAGGAGACCCCGGTGGTCATCCACAACCTCATCACCTCCCGCGCGGTCCCGGAACTGGTCCTGGCCGAAGGCGGCCGCCCCGTCGAGACCCGGGTCGGCCACTCGTTCATCAAGGCCATCATGGCGAAGGAGTCCGCGGTGTTCGGCGGCGAGCACTCCGCCCACTACTACTTCCGCGACTTCTTCAACGCGGACACTGGCATGCTGGCGGCCATGCACGTCCTCGCGGCGCTCGGCGAACAGGACCGCCCGCTCGGCGACCTGGCCGCCGAATACGAACCGTACTTCTCCTCCGGGGAGATCAACTCGGAGGTCCACGACAAGGACGCCGCCGTCGCGCACGTCCTGGACGCCTGCCTGGGCCAGGACGTCACGGTCGCGTCCATGGACGGCACGACCGTCACCGCCATCGACGGCTCCTTCTGGTTCAACCTCCGCCCCTCCAACACCGAACCCTTCCTGCGCTACAACGGCGAGGCCAAGGACCCCGAAACCATGGAACGAATCCGCGACCAGGTACTCAACATCGTCAGGAGCAACGCATGAGCGACAACACCACGGACCCGACCGAGAACCCCACCGTCGAATTCAGCGAAGGCGCGCAGGTGGACCTGAACCGCATCCTGGGCACCGCGTTGGGCGTCGCCCGGGAACAGCTGGAGACCAACGGCGTGTTCCTCCCGTTCGGCATCGGGCTCGAGGCCCCCGCCGAGGACTCCGACGCCGAGGGCGAGCTCCGCTTGCTGGCCGTCCAGCCGCCGGAGGACGAGGAGGATCCCGAGGCGGACATCGACGCCGAGGCGATGATGGCGGACCTCGTGGAGCTGCTGGCGCAACAGCGCGACGCGTTCACCGCCGTCGCACTGGTTTCCGACGTCGTTCTGGTCGAGGACCAGCGCGACGCCATCCACGCCAACGCGGAACACCGCCTCGGGGGCGCCGTCGCCGTCGTGCAGGCCTACACCCCGCCCGCCGGCGAGGACGGGGCATGGACCTTCGACGAGCCCGGCGCGGAACCCGGCGAGCAACTCGTCTGGGCGTAGGCCGCTCGGCTTTCGCCACCCCGCGCCGCCCCGCGCCTTGCGCCGACGGGGGCGTGCGCACGTGGCGTCCGTACCTGTGACAATGGACGGGTGAAGCTCAATGCCTTCGGCGACGTCTGCCTGCGCACCCTCATGCTCTTGGGATCCCGTCCCGAGACGCAGCTGTCCAGCCGCGAGATCGCGGCCGCCATCACCGTGCCCTACCACCACGTCAGCAAGGCCGTGCTGGAACTACGCCGCCTCGGCGCGCTCGACGTCACCCGCGGACGCACGGGCGGCGCGCGGATCAGCGCGGCGGGGCTCGCGCTCGGTGTCGGAGGACTGCTGCGTTCGTTGGACGACCAGCTCGACGTCGTCGGCTGCACCTCGGAAACGGCCGGGGACTGCCCGCTGCTAGCCGGCTGCCGCCTGCGCGGCGCGCTCAACCGCGCGCGAGAGGCCTTCTACGCCGAGCTCGACGGCCTGACGATCGAGTCCCTGACACGAGACAACACGATGATCAGGCTGCCGTTTCCCGCCGCGCCCGACCGGCTGCCCTAACCACTGGCCAACCCCGACTTGCCATCCTTTTCTACGCGGTGTAGAACTGAGATATAAATCTTGCATATCTAAGGCAAGTATTCTCTCCAAGGAGCACATATGCTGTCGGACACGTCGCGACCGGTCATCGAAGCCACCCTGCCGATCATCGCCGAACGGATTGGCGAGATCACCAAGAAGTTCTACGCGGGACTGTTCGCCGAGCACCCCGGGCTCCTGGACGGCACCTTCAGCCGGGCCAACCAGCGCAACGGATCGCAGCAGAAGGCCCTGGCGGGTGCGATCGCCGCGTTCGCCTCGCACCTGCTGCGGAATCCGGACACGCTCCCGGAGGCCGTGCTTGCGCGGATCGCCCACAAGCACGCTTCGCTGGGGATCGTCGAGGAGCAGTACCCGGTGGTCTATGAGCACCTGTTCGCCGCCATCGCCGACGACTTGGGCGAGGCCGTGACGCCCGCGGTCGCCGCCGCCTGGTCCGAGGTCTACTGGCTGATGGCCGACGCCCTGATCAAGATCGAGAAGGGCCTCTACTCCCGGCAGGCGAACGGCGAGATGTGGACCCCCTGGACCCTGGTGTCCCGCGAACCGGCCGGCACGGGATCCGTGACCTTCCGCTTCGCGCCGGCAGACGGAACGCCGGTCACGGTCGCCGAACCGGGGCAGTACGTGTCCATCCGCATCGCGGTCGAAGACGGTCTCCGCCAGTGCCGGCAGTACTCCCTGTCGGACGCCGTGGCGTCCACCACCGAGCGCGTGTTCACGACAAAGCTGGACGGCGACGGCGAGGTCTCGCCGTTCCTCCACAACAACCTGCGCGTCGGCGACGTCGTCGAACTGTCCAACCCCTACGGAGACATCACCATCGATGCGACCTCCGACGCGCCGATCGTCCTGGCCACGGCGGGAATCGGCTGCACGCCCAGCGCATCGGCACTCCAGTCGCTCGCCGACGGTTCGTCGCAGCGCCGGATCCTGGTTCTGCACGCCGAGCAGAACGCGGAAAGCTGGGCCCTGCGCGAGCAGATGCTCGGATCCGTCGACAGCCTGCCCAACGCGGAACTGCGCCTGTGGCTCGAGACCCAGGATCCCACGGGCGGGATCGAGTCCACCCCGGGCCTCATGGACCTCTCCACCGTAGATTTCCCCGAGGGCGCGTTCCTGTACCTGTGCGGCCCGCTACCCTTCATGCGCGCCATCCGTTCCCAGGCGATCGCCGGCGGCGTTCCCGCCGAGCGCATCCACTACGAGGTCTTCGGGCCGGACCTCTGGCTCGCGGCCTAACCACCCCACCCCCGAAGTGGACATTTCCGCGGCTAACAAAGCCAGGAAATGTCCACTTCCGGTGGTGGGTTGGACGGGTGGTGGGTTAGGCCGGGGGCATGGCCAGCCGGTGATGCGGCTCGCCGCGCTCCACCCACGATCGCACCATGGCGTTGAAGAGGAGCGGATCCTCGATGCTCCACTGGTGGTGCATCCCCGGGGCAACGCGGAAGACGGCCTGCGGCAGCGCCTCGCCGAGATCGGCGAAGGACCGGCGGATCACCGGCGGCTCCTTGGCCCCGGCCACCGCCAGCAGCGGTCCCGTGTAGGCGCGCAGACCGTCGGGCAGGCCGCCCGCGTAGACCTCGTCCATGATCAGCCGCGCGTTCTCCGGCCGGATGCTGACGCCGTGGTCGGTGAACAGCTGGCGGTCGTGCGGCGGAATGCCGAACGCCCCCGCCTGGAAGCGCCAGAACCATTCCCGTCCCCACAGCCGGATCTGCAGCCGCGCCAACTGCCGCGTCGCGCCGTCGATCCCCCGGACGGGAACACCGGAGACCAGCGCGCTCGTCACCAGCTCCGGATGGCGCGCCAGGAGCCGCAGGGCCACCACCCCGCCGAGTGAGAGTCCGACGACGTGCACGCCGCCCTCCTCGACGGCGTCGGCGACAAAGGCTGCGACGTCGTCCGCCGCGCTGTCCAGGCCTTCCCATTCCTCGCCGGAGCGTGCGCCGAACCCGGGAAGGTGCGGCGTGAAGCTGCGGTATTCGGGGAACCCCTTGACCTGCGCATCCCACATCCAGTTGGCCACGTTTCCGCCATGCAGGAAAAGCAGGGTCCGCGGCGCGCGGCCGTCGGCGCGGGGCCGGATGGGATCGTGCGTTTCCGGGTACGACGCCGGATCTGGCCGCCCGGCGGGCGCCACCGCCCGCGAATGCCCGTTCACGGCAACCGTCCTTCCACGGTGTCCAGCCATTCGAGCTCGGCCTCCACGTGGCGGATGCCGTTGTCGAGGGTCGCGGCCATCAGGAAGGCGCGGCGCTCCGTTTCGGCCGCGGTACCGATCTCCTCGCGTTGCATCCGGTACTCCCCCAGCAAGGTCAGGGATTCGGACCTGCGCGCCGCGAACAGCCCAAGGACGGCGTCGCGGTCGAGTTCACCGGCGAAGAAGACGCGCCCCAGGAAGGCCTCGCGCCCGGGCTGCGCGTCGAGTGGCGCCTGGAGCCACTCCTGTAGCGTCCTGCGTCCCGCGGCCGTGATGTGGTGCTCCTGTCGATCCGGATAGTTTTCCTGACGAATGGTCTTGACCGTCGCCATGCCGTCGCGGACCAGATGCGCCAGCGTGCGGTAGATCTGCGCTTTGTCTGCGTTCCAGAAGTGGTTGATGCTCGAGTCGAAATGCTTCTTGAGGTCGTAACCGGTCATGGGGGCGAGACTCAACAGCCCCAGGATCAACCGCGCGAGAATCATGGATACATCGTGCCAGCACCATAGGTGCATTGTCATCTATGGTGCCGCGGACCGGCCCCGGACGCGCGGAAGGGCGCACCCGAACCCGGGCGCGCCCTTCCGCCAACAGGCGGCCGTTAGACCGCCAGGCGTTCCTTCAGGCCCGCCAGCTCGTCCTGCAGGGACTGCGGGAGCGACTCGCCGAAGTTCGCGTACCACTCCTCGATGGAGGCGAGCTCCGCCTTCCACTCCTCCGGATCGACGTTCACGGCGACCTCGACGTCGGCCGGGGTGAAGTCCTCCAGTCCGGTCAGGTCCAGGGACTCGCCGGTGGGCACGTAGCCGATCGGCGTCTCCCTCGCGTCCGCCTTGCCCTCGATGCGCTCGATCGCCCACTTCAGGACGCGCGAGTTGTCGCCGAACCCGGGCCAGGCGAATCCGCCCCCGGGGGTGCGGCGGAACCAGTTCACCAAGAAGATCCGCGGACGGCGCTCGGGGTTGGTCTTGGCCGCGATGGAGTCCCAGTGGTTCAGGTAGTCCCCGGCGTCGTAGCCGATGAACGGAAGCATCGCCATCGGATCGCGCCGCAGCACGCCCACGGCGCCGGAGGCGGCCGCGGTGGTCTCCGAGGAAAGGGTGGAACCCATGAAGATGCCGTTGGTCCAGGAACGCGCCTCGGTCACCAGCGGGATCGTGGTCTTGCGGCGGCCGCCGAAGAGGATCGCGTGGATTTCGACGCCGTTCGGGCTGTAGTACTCCTGCGCCAGCATGTCGATCTGGTCGATCGGCGTGCAGAAGCGGGAGTTCGGGTGCGCCGCCGGCTTGCCCGAGTCCGGGGTCCACTCGTTGCCCTGCCAGTCGGTCAGGTGCGCGGGGGTCTCATCCGTCATGCCCTCCCACCAGACACCGCCGTCGTCCGTCAGCGCGACGTTCGTGAAGATGGAATTGCCCTTGGTGATGGCGCGCATGGCGTTGGGGTTCGTGCCCCAGCCGGTACCGGGCGCGACGCCGAACAGGCCGTATTCGGGGTTGACGCCGCGGAGTTCGCCGTCCTTGCCGATCCGCATCCAGTTGATGTCGTCGCCAAGCGTCTCCGCCTTCCACCCGTCGATGGTCGGGTCGAGCAGCGCGAGGTTGGTCTTGCCGCACGCGGACGGGAAGGCGGCCGCGACGTTGTACGCCTTGCCTTCGGGGCTTGTGAGCTTGAGGATCAGCATGTGCTCGGCGAGCCAGCCCTCGTCGCGGGCCATGACGGAGGCGATCCGCAGGGCGTAGCACTTCTTGCCGAGGAGGGCGTTGCCGCCGTACCCCGAGCCGTAGGACCAGATGGAGCGCTCCTCGGGGAAGTGCACGATCCACTTCTCCTCGTTGCACGGCCAGGCGACGTCGTCCTCGCCGGGCGCGAGCGGCGCTCCCACGGAGTGCAGCGCGGGGACGAAGAACGCCTCCTCGGCCTCCATCTTGCGCAGGACGTCGGTGCCGATGCGCGCCATGATGCGCATCGAGGCCACGACGTACGCGGAGTCGGTGATCTCCACGCCGTACTTCGGCTCGTCGGCGTCGAGGGGGCCCATGACGAACGGGATCACGTACATGGTGCGCCCGCGCATCGATCCGGTGAAGATGGAGGTCAACTTGGACTTCATCTCGGCCGGGTCCATCCAGTTGTTCGTGAAGCCGGCGTCCCGCCGGTTCTCCGAGCAGATGAACGTCTGCTCCTCGACGCGCGCGACGTCCTTGGGATCGGAGAACGCCGCGAAGGAATTGGGGAACAGCTCGTCGTTGAGCCGCACAAAGGTTCCCGCTTCGACCAGTTGGGAGGTCAGGCGCGTGTTCTCCTCAGCGCTGCCGTCGACCCAATAGACGTTCTGCGGCTGGGTCAGCTCGGCAACTTCCGCAACCCATGCGGCAAGCTCGGCGTGGGTCGTGGGCGCGGCCCCGTTTTCAAGGACCTGCTGGTCGGAGCTCTCGCTCATATCCGTTCCCTCCATTGGGCTGAATAGGTGTTATTGATGCTAGATCTCCGCGCTGGGGGTGGTTTGTGACCAAGGTCGCCACCGGCGCCGTCCGATCCGAGCACAACCGCGCCATTTCGGGCTTTTCGTCGGCACTAGCACCCTTTAGTGTGACAAAGGTCACGTAGACCGGTCTAGTCACACTTCCTCACGCAACCCGCGGGCGCACGCTCGGGAACCCCGCCCTTGGCCCAAGTTTGCACCTCCCCGAAGAGTCTGTATAGTTGTTCGAGGTCAACGGCGTGAGCCACGGACCGAGCGCCCATAGCTCAGCTGGATAGAGCGTCTGTCTACGGAACAGAAGGTCAGGGGTTCGAATCCCTTTGGGCGCACAGTAAGAGGAGCCGCGAGAAATCGCGGCTCCTCTATTGTTTAACCACGGTCGGGATCCGCCGACGATCTAGCGGCAGCGGAAATCCTGCGCTGGGACAGGCCCTGGCGTCGCACCCCGAAGCCCCGGGGGCGACGGTGGCGGCGCGGCCTCAGGCAGTTGGCGGCGCCGCATGCGTTTCCACGGACTCCAGCATCACCACTACGGAATAGCAACGCTGAAAACTACGCCATGCCGAACAATCGAGTTATGCTAGGTCGCAGGGATGGCAACCTGAACGCCACGGCCAAGATCCGGGCCGACCGCGGGAGGGCGCACCTGACTCGTCCCGCCATCGGCATAAAAGGAAGAACCCATGACACTGTCGTCAAGCACTCTCATCCGCCGTCTCGCAGCGATTTCCGCGGTCCCGGCACTGGCGGTTTCCCTTGCCTCGTGCGGGGGCACGGGAATGGATGCGGCCGCCGACGACGCTGGCCGGCCCGTGGTGCTCACCACGTTCACCGTTCTCGCCGACATCGCGGAGAACGTGGCGGGCGACAACCTCCGGGTGGAGTCGATCACCAAGGTCGGAGCCGAAATCCACGGATACGAACCCACCCCTGGCGATATCCGCAAGGCGTCCCAGGCGGATCTCATCCTCGACAACGGCATGAACCTGGAGGCCTGGTTCGCCCAGTTCGTCCAGGATCTGGATGTCCCGCACGTGGTCGTCAGCGAGGGTGTCGAGGCGATCGGCATCACGGAGGACGCCTATGCCGGCATGCCCAACCCGCACGCGTGGATGAGCCCGATGAATGTGCAGGTCTATGTCGACAACATGGTCGAGGCGTTCAGCGAGCTCGACCCGGCCAACGCCGGCGACTACCGGGCGAACGGCAAAGCCTACAAGGCCGAACTGCAGGCCGTGCAGGACGAGCTCGTCGACAGCCTCGCCCCCCTGCCCAAGAACGAACGAGCGCTGGTCACCTGCGAGGGGGCTTTCTCCTATCTTGCCCGGGACTCGGGCCTCACGGAGAGGTACATCTGGGCCGTCAACGCCGAGCAGCAAGCCACTCCGCAGCAGATCGCCTCCGCGATCGAGTTCGTGCGCGAGAACCGGATCAAGGCCGTGTTCTGCGAGTCCACCGTGTCCGATGCGCCCATGCGACAGGTCGTCGAGGCCACCGACGCGAACTTCGGCGGCACGCTCTACGTCGACTCCCTTTCCAGGGCCGACGGACCGGTGCCCACATACCTCGACCTGATCAGGCACGACACTGCCGTGATCGTCGACGCACTCACCGGGAAGAACCCATGACCACACCAGCCATCCAGATCGAGCACGTCACCGTGCACTACGGAGAGGTGCTGGCCCTCGACGACGCGACCATAAGCATCGATTCCGGCCGGGTGTGCGGCCTGATCGGCATGAACGGGTCCGGGAAATCGACGCTGTTCAAGACGATCATGGGCATGGTCCGTCCCGACCGTGGCACGGTTCGCATCGACGGCGCCAGTCCGTCGAGTGCGCGCAGATCCGGCGCCGTGGGGTATGTGCCCCAAAGCGAGGACGTCGACTGGGCGTTCCCCCTGTCCGTGCGGGACGTCGTGACAATGGGCCGCTACGGCCACATGGGCTTCACCCGGCGCGCGAAGAAGACCGACAACGACGCCGTGGACCACGCGCTCGAGAGGGTCGGGCTCACCGAGTATGCGAGCCGGCAGATCGGGCAGCTCTCCGGCGGGCAGAGGAAGCGCGCGTTCGTGGCGCGCGGCATCGCCCAGGGAGCCACCGTCCTGCTCCTGGACGAGCCGTTCGCCGGCGTGGACAAGCGATCCGAGGCCACCATCGTCGGCCTCCTCCGCGAACTCGCCGACGGCGGCGCGACCATCCTGGTCTCGACGCACGACCTGCATGCCCTCCCGGACTTGGCGGACGAGGCGGTCCTCCTCATGCGCCGCGTGCTCATGCACGGTGACCCGCGAGAGGTCCTCCAACCGCACAACCTCGCCCAGGCTTTCGGCCTGGACGTCCTCAAACGGGGAGGCGCCGCATGAACCCCCTAGACTTCCTCGTCGAACCGCTCGGCTACGACTTCATGGTCCGCGCCCTCGCAACCACCTTGATCGCCTCGCTCGTGTGTGCCGTGCTGTCCTGTTGGCTCGTGCTCATCGGATGGTCGCTGATGGGAGACGCCGTTTCCCACGCCGTTCTGCCCGGCGTCGTGCTGGCCCACATCGTCGGCGCTCCGTTCGCGCTGGGCGCGGTCGTCTTCGGGTTCCTCGCCGTCGCACTCATCGGCGCGGTCCGGGACACCAGCCGAGTCAAGGAGGACGCCGCCATCGGCATCGTCTTCACGGTCCTGTTCGCCCTCGGACTGGTGCTGATCTCCGTCACGCCCTCGCAAACCGACCTGAACCACATCATTTTCGGCAACCTGCTCGGCGTCTCGTGGTCCGACCTGGCCCAAATCGCCGCCCTCGGCGCGGTGACCTTTGGCGTCCTGGTCGCCAAGCGGCGCGACTTCACCCTGTTTGCCTTCGACAGGACGCACGCGCATGCCCTCGGGCTGAACCCGAGGATTCTGGGCGCGGCCCTCCTCGGGCTGCTCGCCCTCACCGCCGTGGTGGCCCTGCAGGCCGTCGGGGTGATCCTGGTGGTTGCGATGCTCATCATCCCCGGCGCCACCGCGTATCTGCTCACGGACCGCTTCAGCCGCATGCTGCTCCTCGCTCCCGCGATCTCCGCGGTCTGCGCGGTCGCCGGTCTCTATCTGAGCTACTACCTGGACACCGCGTCCGGCGGAATGGTCGTCCTCGCCCAAGGCGCCGCGTTCCTGCTCGCGTACCTTTTCGGCCCCAGGCACGGGCTCATTGCCACCAGGGTCCTCACCGGAAGACGACGCCGGCAGCTCCCCGCCCCCGGCATCGTCCGGGACTGGCGCGAGTCGCCGTCGGGGACGTGCGCCGATGAGGTCACGCGGGCGGGTTAGCGGCTACCCCCGGGGCGTCCCCCGCGGCCGACACGTACAGCGCGTCGGTGGCGGCACTGCCCAGCGGCACGGGAGAGTCCGCCCCGGCCACGTGAACGTCCAAAACGCCGGAGAACGGAGCGCCTTGGCTCACCACCAATTCCGCACCGACAACCACACCATGCTCTTGGAAGAACTGCAGGAGCGCCGGGTCGTCGTCCGAAATGCGCTCCACCACGACCCGCGCTCCGGCAGCCATGGCCGTCAACTGCACCGCGTCCGGAATCACCACGGTGCCGTCGGCGGACGGGATCGGATCCCCGTGCGGATCGCGACTGGGAAAGTCGAGCAGCCTGTCGATGCGGTCCACCATGAAGTCGGAAACCGCATGCTCCAGGTTGTCCGCCTCGTCGTGGACCTGGTCCCATGAATAGCCAAGAACGCCCACCAGGAAGGATTCGAGCAACCGGTGGCGACGCACCATCGCCAACGCATGCGCCCGCCCCGCGTCCGTGAACTCCACTGCGCCGTAGGGCGCGTGGCTCAGGAGTCCCTGCGCGGACAGCTTGCGCACGGCGTCCGACACGGACGACAGCTTCAGGCCGGTCTTCTCCGCGATCAACGTCGGTGTGACGGCTGCGGAAGACCATTCCGACAGTCCCCACACCGCCTTCAGGTAGTTCTGGGTACTCGACGACAGCTCAGAGACGGACATGGTTCCAGCCTATCGCCGCACTTTCGACTTCGCCATGCCGAAGTTCAGGGTTCGCTCCTGCCCGAGGCTCAGGGCCGCGGCACCACGAAATGCGTGATGCGGGCATCGCGGCCGTCCAGCTCGGCCCAGGGCTTCGTGATCTCCATGGCCGTGAGCCCCAGCGTGGGGTAGCGGGTGGCCATCTCCATGACGTCTTCCTCGAAGGAATCGACCGAGGCCAACCGCATGGACAGGTCCTGGACGGTCGGCAGGTGGCCGATCACCAGCAGCGTTCCCACCGTCTCCGGCGTCTCGTTGATGATCGAGAGCAGCGCCGTGGAATCGGCGCCGTAGACGCGGCTGTCCAGGTACGGCGTTGGGCCCTTCTCGCCCAGCTCGCTGCCGACCCACGCGCAGGTGGAGCGTGCACGCAGCGCGTCGGAGCACACGATGTAGTCCGGGACCATCCCGTTTTCCACCATCCACCGTCCCGCCAGGGGCGCCTCGCGCTCGCCGCGGGATCCCAGCGGGCGGTCGTGGTCCTGGACGCCGAAGGGGTAGTCCGACTTCGCGTGCCGCAGGACCAGCAGACGCTTGATGTGGTGGTCGCTCATGGTTCCAGCGTAGGCGCAGACGGGCGCAGGCCCCTGCGTGGCGCGCAGACCCCAGCGGGGGACTGCGGTTCACGCAAGGGCCTGCGCCCGGCCCGCCGAAGCGGAGCCGCAGCGAGCCGCTCGGGCTAGATGCTGTATTCCGGGGCGGCCCAGACGACGACCTCGGGGTGCTCGTAGAAGCGGTAGCCCTGGCCGCGGACCGTGCGGACGGTGTTGGCCAGGCGTCCCAGCTTGGAGCGCAGGCGGCGGATGTGCACGTCGATGGTCCGCTCGTTCGGGATCTCCTCGGCGTTGCGCCACAGGTTGCCCAGCAACTCGTCGCGGCCGACCGTGCGGGAGCCGTTCTCGACGAGGTAGTTCAGCAGCTCGAACTCCTTGAAGGTGAGGTTGAGCGTCTCGCCGTCGAGGTGCACCTCGCGGCGGGAGAGATCGATCAGGACGCCGGAGAGGCGTTGCGAGGCCTGTGCGGGTCGGGCCGGGGTCTCGGTGCGCGGGCGGCGGGAGACCGTCGGGTCGCCCAGCGCCTGGCGCACGACGTCGATGTTGTCGCCGGTGGCGTTGGCCGGGGCCAAGGCAACGGCGGCGTGCGTCTGGGCCTCGGGGGCCAGCGTCTGGAGGAAGGCGCGGACCTGCGTGGCAAGCTTGCCCAGCGAAGTCCCCTGGGCCTGCGCGGCCGACTCGTCGAGACCGACATAGAGGACGAAACCACGGGCCGCCGTGTCCGGCGTAACCTCCTGGGGGCCGGGAATTCCGTTTCCGGCGACCACTGGTGTCGGCGCGGTCATCGGCTGCGCATCCTGTCCACCGGGCACCGCGTGGAGCTGGCGGAAGCCGGCGGGCGCGGCGAACGATGACCGTCCAACCGGCTGCCGCTGGGCGGCCGCGGCGCGGTTCTGGGCGTTGCGGATGGAGATGTGGACGTATCCGGAAGTGACGGACATCTTGATACCTCGTAACTGTGCGAAGAGTCTGTGATCGGCGTGAATGCTGCGGGTGCGCCATCCGGCGGTCCGTGGTGACGGAGGACGGGGGCGCGGGTCTGGCCTGGCGGTTCCCGTGTGGGGAGGGCTAGGCCTGCATTCGACAACAGCTCCGCGCGCGGCCAACTCCGTGGCCCCACGTTGGCCCTGTCGCTTCAGGTGCTATTGCGTCGATGTTCACAAAAACCAGTTTGCGCGTAATAAATCGAACCCGCAAGTAATATTCATGCACCCGTTCCACATTGTGAGACGAACAACCGTGGATGTGACGCAGTTCACTTTGGTCACTTGCGAGAAATTCCCCGCCGACACCGGTCCCGATGTACATGCATCTCGATTGCAGTTGGCAGATATGACCAACAGTCGCGGCGCATACGAGCGCAATGTCCACGTATGCATAAATATGCACGACCGCTGGACACGGCACTCCCGCCTTGACTATGCTCCGCCGATCAAGGTGGAATCCCCGGCGGCATCCGCGCTCGAATTCCCACCGCAACAGCGGCGGGACCGGCGCCACCGCGGTATGACCGGCGCTAGGCTGAACGAACACGCCGTCCAACGCACCACGCCGCTCCGGCAGCAGCGCGAACCAGCCGAACAGCCTGGGCGCGGCCTCACAGCGCCGCCACAGGTGCGTCTCAGGTCAGGCCCATTCACGGGCCGGAAAGTGGATCCATGACCAACTCGCGTTTCAGCCCCAGCCAGCTCCCCCGTCTGGAGCACCAGGACGGGACCCCCATCCGTGCGCTGGTCGTCGACGACGAGCCTTCGCTCGCCGAATTGGTCAGCATGGGCGCGCGCATGATGGGCTGGGATGTCCAGGTGGCCCACGACGGTCCCACCGCCGTCGCGGCCGCCCGCTCCTACTCCCCCGACGTGCTGGTGCTGGACTGGATGCTCCCCGGATTCGAGGGGACCGAGGTGTTGCGCAAGGTCCGCTCGTTCCAGCCGGACGTGCCGGCGTTGTTCCTCACCGCCAAGGACGCCGTCGAGGACCGGATCGAGGGACTGTCCGTGGGTGGCGACGACTACGTCACCAAACCGTTCAGTCTGGAGGAGGTCCTGCTGCGCCTGCACCGGATCGTCGAGCGCTCCGGCGCCGCGTCCGCCAACCCGGTGGAGCTGGTGGTCGGGGACCTGGTCCTCAACACGGACATGCGCGAGGTCGTCCGCGGCGGCGAGGAAATCACGCTGACCGCCACGGAGTTCGATCTTCTTCGCTACCTGATGGAAAACAAGCGCCGCGTCATGTCCAAGGGGCAGATCCTGGACAACGTGTGGCAGTACGACTTCGGCGGCCAGGCGAACATCGTCGAGCTCTATGTCTCCTACCTGCGCAAGAAGATCGACGCCGGACGCGAACCCATGATCCACACCGTGCGCGGCGCCGGGTACGTCCTCAAGCCCGCCACGTGACGCCGGGCGCCGTGACCCCTCGCCGTCGGTCGCTGAGCGCGCGGCTGCTGGCCGCCGTCGTCGCGTTGTTGGCCCTGGTCTGCCTGGTGATCGGGCTCATCACGCACACCGCCATGCGCTCCACCCTCTACGCGCAGGTCGACGAGCAGCTGGCGTTCGCCTCGGAGCGGGCCTCGGCCTTCGGCGGGCGCGGCGACGGCAGCGATCCGCTCAATGCGCCGGGCCAGGCGTCCGGCACCCTGAACGCCCGGCTGATCGGCAACACGCTGCAGATCGGCGGCGTCCTCGATTCGGAGACCGGCGACCGGCGGGACATTTCGGACTTCACCCAGGACGACGCCGATGCGATCGCCGCGGTGACGCCCGGCGCCTCCCCCGTCGATATCCGCCTGTCGTTCGGCGAATACCGGCTAATGGCCGTTTCCGTCGATCCCGGATCGGGTTCCGGGTGGACACTGATCACCGGGCTGCCGCTGCGCCCGGCGGAGAACACGCTCGCGTCGCTCTCGTGGACCATGCTGCTGGTGTCCGGCGCGGGCGTCGCGGCTACCGGGCTCATCGGGTCCTTGATCATCCAGCGATCGCTGCGCCCGCTGGAGCGGGTGTCCGCCGTCGCGGGCTCGGTGGCGACCCTGCCGCTGGACGCCGGCGAGGTCCGGCTCGCCCATCGCGTTTCGCCGGCCGATTCCGAGCCCGGAACGGAAGCGGGGAACGTCGGCCACGCGCTGAACGCCCTGCTGGACAACGTCGAATCCGCTCTCGAGGCGCGGCAGGCGTCGGAGGAGAAGATGCGCCGCTTCGTCGCGGACGCCTCCCACGAGCTCCGCACCCCGCTGGCCTCGGTGCGCGGCTACTCGGAACTCGTGTCCGCCACGGAGCATCTGAGCCCGGACGGGCAGCGGTCGCTGGACCGGATCGTGGAGCAGAGCCGGCGCATGGGCTCGCTGGTCGAAAACCTGCTGCTGCTCGCCCGGCTGGACGAGGGCCAGCAGCCGACCCCCGGCGAGGTCGACCTGACGCTCCTGGTGGCGGAGGCCGCGCGGGACTTCCGGGTCACCGCGCCCGAACACCAGTGGCGGCTGGACCTGCCGTCCGTCCCGTTGGTGGTCCACGGCGACGCCGGACAGCTGGCGCGCGTCCTGAACAACCTGCTGTCCAACGCCCACAAGCACACGCCGGAGGGAACGGTCGTGGAGGCGACCCTGGCGCGGGAAGCGGACGGGCGCCGCGCGGTCCTGACCGTCGCGGACTCCGGGGAGGGAATCGACCCGGAATTCCTGCCGAAGGTCTTCTCCCGCTTCACCCGGGCCGACGCCGCCCGGTCGGGCGACGACGAAACCACAGGCCTCGGCCTTCCGATCGTCAAGGCGATCGTTGAGGCGCACGGCGGCGACATTTCGGTCGCCAGCGAGCCCGGACGCACGGAGTTCAGGGTCGCCCTTCCTCTGACCACACCCTCCCAACCCCGCGAAGTGGACATTTCCTCTGGTAGTTAACCCTCGGTAATGTCCACTTCGGGGGGCGCGGACGGGGAGTAGCGGCAGGCGGCTAGTGGGCGAGTCCGTAGAGGCGGTCGCCGGCGTCGCCGAGGCCGGGGACGATGTAGGACTTCTCGTTCAGGCGCTCGTCGAGGGAACCCAACACCAGGTGGACCCGGTCGTCGGCGCCGTGTTCGGCCTCGAGGCGCTCGATGCCCTCCGGCGCCGCGATGAGGCAAATGCACGTGACGTCGTCGGCGCCGCGGTCGAAGAGGAACTTGATGGCCTCCACCAGCGTTCCGCCGGTCGCGAGCATGGGATCCAGCACGAACACCTGGCGGCCGGTGAGGTCCGCGGGGAGGCGTTCGGCGTAGGTGATGATGTCCAGCGTCTCCTCGTTCCGGGCCATGCCCAGGAAACCGACCTCGGCGGTCGGCACCAGCCGGGTCATGCCCTCGAGCATGCCGAGCCCGGCGCGGAGGATCGGGACCACCAGCGGGGTCGGCTTGGCGAACGCCGTGCCCATGGTTTTCGCGACGGGGGTCTCCACCTCGACGTCGACCGTCCGCACCTCGCGGGTGGCCTCGTACGCCAGGAGAGTCACCAGCTCGTCCGTCAGTTGCCGGAAGACCGGTGAGGGGGTGTTCTTGTCCCGCAGGACCGAGACCTTGTGGGCCACCAACGGGTGGTCGACTACCTGTACGCGCATGCCCCCAAAACTACCAGCCCTCCCCCGCGCCTGAACTAAGGTTGGACGGTGATCCGGGATGATGCGCACCATCGCGCGTGGATGGGACTGGCCCTCGACGAGGCCGGCCGCGCGCTGGCCACGGGCGACGTGCCAATCGGCGCCGTCGTCGTCGGTCCGGACGGCGCCGTCCTCGCGACCGGCCGCAACGAGCGGGAGGCCGACGGCGACCCCACCGCCCACGCGGAGATGGTCGCCATCCGAGCGGCCGCCGCAGCGTTGCGCGACCGGGGCGACGGCGACGGGTGGCGCCTCGCCGACTGCACCCTGGTGGTGACGCTGGAGCCGTGCGCGATGTGTGCCGGGGCGATCGTCCTGGCGCGGATCCCCCGGGTGGTGTTCGGCGCGTGGGACGAGAAGGCCGGCGCCTCCGGTTCGGTGTTCGACGTCCTGCGCGAGCCGCGCCTGAACCACTGGGTCGAGGTGTTTCCCGGCGTGAGGGCGACGGAGTCCGCCACCCTCCTGCGGGAGTTCTTCGCCCGCCTGCGCTGAGCCCCAGGCGACGAACGGACCGGGGACGACGACGGAGCCCCGGTTTTGGGCAGAGTCCCCGGCTCCGGTACAGTGGACCAGTCTGGTGACGTGTCCGAGCGGCCGAAGGTGCAACACTCGAAATGTTGTTTGGTGTCAAAGCCAACGTGGGTTCAAATCCCACCGTCACCGCCACATGGCAAAACCCCTGGCTCCCTTTGTAGATAAGGGACCAGGGGTTTTTGCTTACCGGAAACAAGCCTTTTGTGTATACAGTTCCATCAGTTGACACACTGAACACACGGAATCCGTCACCAGCGAGGTCTCAACCCGCGAACTTCGCAACCAGCTTTCCGACGTGTTGGGCCGGGCGATGTACGCCGACGAACGCATCGGTGTCACGCGGAACGGGAAACTCGCCGCCGTCGTCGTTGGCGTCGAAGACTTTGAGGCGCTTGAGGAATTTGAGTTCGCCAAGGACATCGCGGCCTACGACAAAACCGAGGATGACGGCGTGCGCATCAGCCACCATGATTTGGTGGCCGACCTCACTACATGAGCTACCGCGTCGAATACACCAGCGCGGCAGCAAAGCTGATCAGGAAACTACCTGCCCGTGATGGAGAGTGCGCGCCGGGACCTACAGGTCATCTGCGAAATCGAAGACGACAAGCTCCTTGTGACCATCCTCCGGGCCGGGCACCCACGCGACATCTACGATGCATAGCCGACAGCACAATGCCCCTGCCGGTCTCAGTCGGCAGGGGCATCTCTGTGCTTGTCTCGCGCCGTTGGGTTAGCGAAGAGATGGCACGACACTACTAGTCGGTCACGTTTTTGTAAAACGTCAATTCAGGCGAGTCTAAAGCGCTTCGAAATTCCGCCTGACCATCGCATTGGCCCGGCGCCACCCGAGCCTGTCGTAGAAAGGCACCACGTCGTCGTCGCACACCAGATCGATCGAGTACAGGTGCCCGAGTTCGGCCACCATGCGCTCGACGAGTTCCTTGCCGATCCCGCGGCCCTGGCGGGCCGGCAGGACCTCCAACCACGGGATGAACGATGTCGCGACGCCGTCGGAGACCGCCGTGATGAAACCGACCACCCGCCCGTCCTCCAGCGCCACCAGCGCCCGGTAGCTGCCACGCAGAACGGCGAGGTGTTTCGCGGACGACGGCGGCGCCGGCTACCCGACGAAGAACCCACCTTCCAGCGAGTCCGCGCTCAGGGTCGATACGTCGAAAGTGTAGGTAACTACGGGTGCGCTCATCCGGCCACGCTAGCGCGGCTCCGCGCCGGACGCCGGGAGTCCGCGCTCCCGCCGGACGCTGCGCACGGTGCGGAACACGCGGTGCGCCAAAACCACCAAGGCGGACCACGCCAGCCCCAGCGCCCACGCCGCCGCGACGTCCGTGAACCAATGGTGGCCCAGAAACACCCTGCTGATCCCCATCAGCACCACAAACAGCGAGCAGCCCAGGATTACCGCAACCCGCCCCAGCGTGGAGTCGATCTCCAGACAGCACAGGTACGCGATCACGGCGATGATCGCCGTCGCGTTCAGGGTGTGCCCGCTCGGGAACGACGGCGATGCCTCGTACGGGGGAACGGCGTCGGCCAGGTCCGGCCGCGCACGGCCAATCACGTTCTTGCCCACCACCGTCATCGCCAGGGACCCGAGCGCCGTGATCCCCACCAGGATCAGCGGGCGCCACGACCTGCTCACCCGGGACAGCACGGCGATCACCACCACGGCCAGGGCCGGCATGCCGATGGTCCCGCCGACGTGCGTGAACATCGTGGTCGCCGAACTCAGTTCGGGCGTCCGCAGGCCGATCATCCAGCTCAGCAGCGGCCGGTCCACCCCGGCGACGCCGTTGTCCGCCGCGACCGACTCGTAGACCTCCGCGGCCACGGCCGCCAACGCCACGACGAAGGCCCCGCCGATCAGGAGTGTGATCCACATCGCGCCGTACGGCCCCAGCCCCGTGGGGAGCTTCCCCAACGTTGTCCGCAACCAAGCGGTCACCGGTTCGATTCGCATTCCTGAAAGGATAGACCCATGTCCCTGAAGATCATCGCCATAGGCAAGAAGCACGAATCCTGGGTGGCCGAGGGGATCGGACGCTACGACAAGCGCATGAAGAAACCGTTCGACCTCGCGTGGCAACTCCTCCCCCACTCCTCCCGGGAGGGCACCGCCGCGCGCACCGAGGAATCCGAGCGCATCCTCGCCAAGGTCGGCGAGCGCGACTTCCTCGTCCTCCTCGACGAGCGCGGCAAAAACATCGACTCGCCCGGCCTCGCCGGCACCCTGCGGGCGCCGCTCGACGCCTCGCGGAACGTCGTCCTGGCCATCGGCGGCGCCTACGGGGTCGACGACTCCGTCCACCGGCGCGCCGACTTCGTCTGGAGCCTCTCCAAGCTGGTCTTCCCGCACCAGCTGGTCCGGCTGATCCTCGCCGAGCAGCTCTACCGCGCGCAGGAGATCGCCGCGGGACGCCCGTACCACCACGAATAGTCCCGACGGTGCCGGCCGGCGCGGGTAGCGTGGTGGTACGGGAACACATCCCTTCGAGGAAGGCAGCACCATGACACGGCGTCCACTGACCCTGATCGCGGCCGCACTGGCCATCCCGGCCCTCGCCCTGGCCGGATGCTCGGCCCCCGGGCCCGACGCCGGGACCTCCTCGAACGGGTCGGGTTCGGCCACGCCGTCCTCGCCGTCAACGAGTACGACGCCGGCTCCCTCGCCGTCGTCGGCCGCTTCCTCATCCGGCTCGGCGGCCGACACTTCGACGCCTTCCGCGGACGAACCCTGCAGCGCGATGAACTTCGAGGTCACGCTGGAGGACCTCGCCGGCGGCGCCGACGCCGGCGGCACCACGCGTTCCCTGCACCTCACGAACCAGGGGGACGCCTGCACCCTCGCCGGGCACCCGATCGTCACCCACCAGGTGAACGAGGGCCTGATCGTCGGCGCCCCGGCCCAAAACGCGGGAACGCCGGCTCCCGAGATGGTCGTCGGGTCCGAAGCGACCGTCACGGCCACCGTGCGCGAACGCCAGGCGGGGAAAATCGATCCCGCCGACTGCCGCCCCACCGAGGCGACCCTGCTCGCCGTCGCACTGCGGGACGGGGGCGAAACCAACTACATCAAGCGCAGCGCCACCGCCTGCGCCTCGACGTCGGTCCCCCTGCTCGAGGTCGGCCCCTACGAGCTGTCCGAGGAGGAGCCCACGCCCGATTCGGAGTCGGGCACGGAGTCGGACGCCAAGCCCGAGGAGTAGGCCACCCAACCCGTCGGGGGCGCGGCGTAGGCTAAGGCCGATGGCCAAAGAGTCGACCGCAACCACGGTGCTGGACCGCTTCACCCCGGCCACCCGCGAATGGTTCAGGGGTGCCTTTGCCGCGCCGACCGAGGCGCAGTTGGGTGCCTGGGACGCGATCTCGGCCGGAGACAACGCGCTGGTGGTCGCCCCGACCGGATCCGGCAAGACGCTCTCGGCGTTCCTCTGGGCGCTGGACTCCTTTATCCGCGAGTCGAACAACCGGCCGGAACCCGAGAAGGCCCCGCGACGCACAACGCGCGTCCTGTACATCTCCCCGCTGAAGGCCCTCGGCGTGGACGTGGAGCGGAACCTCCGGTCCCCGCTGATCGGCATCACCCAGACCGCCGCCCGGCTGGGGCTGCCCGCCCCCGAGATCACGGTCGGCGTCCGTTCCGGGGACACGCCGCCCGCGGACCGCCGCCGCCTGCTCACCCGGCCACCGGACATCCTGATCACCACCCCGGAGTCGCTGTTCCTGATGCTGACCTCCCAGGCCCGCGAGACGCTCGCGGCCGTCGACACCGTGATCCTGGACGAAGTCCACGCCGTCGCCGGGACCAAGCGCGGAGCCCACCTGGCCGTGTCGCTCGAACGCCTCGACGCGCTGCTGCCGAAGCCCGCCCAGCGGATCGGGCTCTCCGCCACCGTCGAGCCCCGCGAGGAGGTGGCCCGGTTCCTCGGCGGCGCCCTGCCCGTCCGGATCGTCGCCCCGCCGTCCACCAAGCGGTGGGACCTCACGGTCACCGTCCCGGTGGAGGACATGACGGACCTGCCCGCGGCCGCGGCCGCCCACGACCTCGGGGCGGCGTCCGGGCTGCAGCCGCAGGCCAGCATCTGGCCCCACGTCGAGGAAAAGATCGTCGACCTGATCGAGGCGAACCGGTCCACGATCGTCTTCGCCAACTCGCGGCGGCTCGCCGAGCGCCTCACGGCCCGGCTGAACGAGATCAACGAACAGCGCGCGATGGCGGGCCCGGACGATCCGTGGGTACGGCCGGACACCGCGCCGGGGACCGGGACCGGGACCGAGCGGACCCCGCGGAACGGCCCGCCCGCGGAACTGATGGCGCAGGCGGGCTCGACGTCCGGCGCCGAGCCGCTCCTCGCGCGCGCCCACCACGGCTCGGTGTCCAAGGACCAGCGCGCCCAGATCGAGGACGACCTGAAGTCCGGCCGCCTGCGCTGCGTCGTCGCGACGTCGTCCCTCGAGCTCGGCATCGACATGGGCCTGGTCGATCTCGTGGTCCAGGTCGAATCTCCGAACTCGGTGGCCTCGGGCCTGCAGCGCGTGGGCCGCGCCGGCCACCAGGTCGGCGAGGTCTCCCAGGGCGTCTTTTTCCCCAAGCACCGCGGGGACCTGGTCAACACCACGGTGACGGTCGAACGCATGCGCGCCGGCGGCATCGAACCGCTGTCCATCCCCGCGAACCCGCTGGACATCCTCGCGCAGCAGACGGTCGCGGCCACGGCGCTCGGCTCCGTCGACGCGGAGGAGTGGTTCGACGTCGTCCGCCGCTCGGCGCCGTTCGCGTCCCTGCCGCGCTCCGCGTTCGAGGCGACGCTGGACCTGCTGGCCGGCAAGTACCCGTCCGACGAGTTCGCGGAGCTGCGACCGCGGATCGTCTGGGACCGCGGCGCCGGCACCATCCTCGGCCGCCCCGGCGCCCAGCGGCTCGCGGTGACCAGCGGAGGCACCATCCCCGACCGCGGGTTGTTCGGCGTCTTCCTCGTCGGTTCCGAGGACGCCGCCAAGGGCGGCCGGCGCGTGGGCGAGCTCGACGAGGAGATGGTCTACGAATCGCGCGTCGGGGACGTGTTCGCCCTCGGAGCCACCAGCTGGAAGATCGAGGACATCACGCACGACCGCGTCCTGGTCTCCCCAGCGTTCGGCCAACCGGGCAAGCTCCCGTTCTGGAAGGGCGACTCCCTGGGCCGCCCCGTGGAGCTCGGGCGGGCCCTCGGGGCCTTCCGGCGCGAGCTCGCCGCCTCCACCCCGGACGACGCCGGCGCCCGCCTCGCGGCCGCGGGCCTGGACGCGTGGGCGGCCGCCAACGTCACCGCCTACCTGCGCGAACAGCAAGAGGCCACGACCGTGGTCCCGAACGACACGACGCTGGTGGTCGAGCGCTTCCAGGACGAGCTCGGCGACTGGCGCGTGGTGCTGCATTCCCCCTTCGGCCTGCCCGTTCACGCCCCCTGGGCCCTGGCCGTCGGCGCGCGCCTGCACCAGCGCTACGGCCTGGACGGCTCCGCCATGGCGGCCGACGACGGGATCGTGCTCCGCGTCCCGATGATGGAGGACGAACCGCCCGGTGCCGAGCTGTTCCTGTTCGAGGAGGACGAGCTCGACGCGATCGTCACCGCGGAGGTGGGCGGCTCCGCGCTGTTCGCCTCGCGCTTCCGCGAGTGCGCGGCGCGGGCGCTCCTGCTCCCGCGGCAGAACCCCGCCAAGCGGACGCCCCTGTGGCAGCAGCGCCAGCGGTCGGCCCAACTGCTGGACGTCGCGCGGAAGTACCCGACGTTCCCGATCATCCTCGAGACCGTCCGCGAGTGCCTCCAGGACGTGTACGACCTCCCGGCGCTGCGCGCCATCGCCGCGGCCATCGGCAAGCGCGAGCTCCGGATCCTGGAGACCACCACCCGCCAACCGTCGCCGTTCGCGCAGTCCCTGCTGTTCGGCTACGTCGCCCAGTTCCTCTACGAGGGCGATTCCCCGCTGGCAGAGCGCCGCGCCGCCGCCCTGTCGCTGGACCCCGGGCTCCTGAACGACCTGCTGGGCCGCGCCGAACTCCGCGAGCTCCTGGAACCGGCGGTGATCGCCCGCACGGAGGCCGAACTCCAGCGGCTCACCGAGGACCGCAAACTCAAGGGCCTCGAGGGCACCGCGGACCTGCTGCGCCTCTTGGGCCCGCTCGGGGCCGGGGACATCGACCGCCGGCTCCACCCCGATCCGGGGTCGGGGGGCGCCGAGGCCCACGTCCGGGCGCTGGTGCGCGCGAACCGCGCCCTGACCGTCAACGTCGCGGGCCGGCAGGTGCACGCCGCGATCGAGGACGCCTCCCGGCTGCGCGACGCGCTGGGGGTCCCCCTGCCGATTGGCGTGCCGCTGGCCTTCATCGAGCCGGTCGCGGACCCGCTCGGGGACCTCGTCGGACGCTTCGCCCGCACCCACGGCCCGTTCACCGCCGCCGAGGCGGCGGAGCGGCTGGGACTGGGCACCGCCGTCGTGCTCTCGGTGTTGCGGCGGCTGGGCACGGAGGGCCGCGTCGTCGAGGGCGAGTTCCGGCCCACCGAAACCGCGCAGACGGACGACGCCGCGCGCCCGGCGCCCAGCGAATGGTGCGACGCCGAGGTCCTGCGGAAGATCCGCCGCCGTTCCCTGGCCGCGCTCCGGGCCGAGGTCGAGCCCGTGGACACCGACACCTACGGGCGGTTCCTCCCCAAATGGCAGTTCGTCGGCGAGAACCTGCGCGGCATCGACGGGGTCGCGACCGTGATCGACCAGCTCTCCGGCGTCCCGGTCCCGGCGAGCGCCTGGGAGACGTTCGTGCTGCCGGCGCGCGTCCGGGACTACCAGCCGGCGATGCTCGACGGGCTCATGGCCACCGGCGAAGTGCTGTGGTCCGGGGCGGGCGGCCTGGCGGGAAACGACGGCTGGGTGTCGTTGCACCTGGCCGAACACGCGCCGCTGACGCTGACCCCTCAGTCGGGTTTCGAGCCGGGCGCGGTGCACCGATCCCTGCTGGACGTCCTCGGCACGGGAGGGGGCTATTTCTTCCGGCAGCTGGCCGAACCGGTGCGGGAAGCCCACTCTGCCCTGAACGACGTGGACATCCTCGGCGCGCTCTGGGAACTGGTGTGGGCCGGCCTCGTCGGGAACGATACCTTCGCCCCGGTGCGCGGCCTGCTGGGCGGGGGACGGACCGCGCACAAGCAGCGCGCCGGCGCTCCCCGCGCCCGCGCGGCCCGCATCGGCCGGCTCCGCGGCATGCGCGGACCCGGAATGCACGACGCCGGCCTCGCCACCGAGGCACGCGGGGCGGGACTGCGGCCCGGCGCTGCCGCACTCGCCACGCCTTCGCTGCCCGGGGCCGCCGGACGCTGGTCGCGGTTGCCCGCGCCGGAGGCGGACCCCACACTGCGGGCCCACGCCACGGCGGAGTACCTGTTGGACCGCTACGGCGTGCTGACGCGCGGCTCCGTGATGGCCGAGGACGTCCCCGGCGGGTTCGGGCTGCTGTACCGGGTCCTGAGCCGGCTGGAGGAGTCCGGGCGGACCCGCCGCGGCTACTTCATCGAACGCCTCGGGGCGGCGCAGTTCTCCGTCCCGGCGACGGTCGACCGGCTCCGCGGCCACACTCGGGACACCGACCTCGACGCGGTCCACGCGGCGGATTCCGCGGCGGGAGGCGCCGGTTCCTCCGCCGGGACGCCCGGCCGGGTTCCGGCAGCCGTCGCCCTGGCCGCCACCGATCCGGCGAACCCTTACGGGGCCGCCCTCCCGTGGCCCGCGCTGGAGGCGTCCCCGAACTCCCCCGCGGCCACGGGCCACCGCCCCGGGCGGAAGGCGGGCGCCGTCGTCGTGCTGGTGGATGGGGCGCTGTGCCTGTACGTCGAACGCGGCGGCAAGACCGTGCTGGCCTTCGGGAACGACGCCGGCGCGCTCGCCGCCGCGTCCCGCGCGCTGGTCGCCGCGCTGCGGACCGCCCGGGTGGACAAGATGTCCATGGAACGGGCCAACGGGTTGCCGATCCTGGATTCGGCGCTCGGATCCGCGCTGCTGGAGGCGGGCTTCTATTCGTCCCCCAGCGGCATCCGGTTCCGCCTGTGAACACCCCGAATACGGCCGCCCGCAGGATCCGCCGGACATTTCCCGCCCGCAACGTGCGCGTTCATGCAAGGATTGCAAGAGGTAGGGGAACCGCAATCGAGGACGTGATGTTCATTGGCTGAGGGAGACAGTGTCCACCGCATGGCGCGGATGCTGGACGCGGCCCTGACCGGTCGTGTCCTGCGGTCGACCGATTTCCGCGTGCCGCGCTACATCGGCCTGAGCCTGGCGGGATCCCGCGTGGGATCGGTGGTCTCCCGCGGCAAGCACCTCCTCATCCGCCTGGGTGAACTGAGCATCCACTGCGATCTCGCCGGCGAGGGGCGGTGGGACGTCTACGCCCCCGGCGAGCGCTGGCGCTCACCGGCGTTCAAGGCCAAGTGCGTCCTGAAGAACAACGACTTCCACGCCATCGGCTTCGAGCTGGCGTCCCTGCAGGTGATCCGCACGGTCGAGGAACCCGCCGTCGTCGGACACCTGGGTCCCGACCCCCTGGGCCACTACTGGGACGCCGAAGAGGCCACGCGGCGGTTGCTGCTCTCCCCGGACCGTGCCATCGGCCACGCGCTGGTGGACCAGCGGCTGATCGCCGGGCTCGGCAACGTCTTCCGGTCCGAGATGCTCTTCCTCGCCCGCGTGCACCCGCACCTTCCGGTGAGCGAGGTGCCGGACCTGCGGCTCGTCGTCGACCTGGCCCACCAGTTGCTGCACGCCAACAAGGACAGCGCCCGCCGCGTCACCACCCCGGCCGCGCATCCCGAACCGCACTGGGTCTACGGGCGCGCCGGGCGGCCGTGTCCGCGCTGCGGACAGGACATCGCCCACGAGCTCACCGAAACGGCAGAACTCTACTGGTGCCCCCAGTGCCAGTCGCTGCCGAGCAACGTGGCCGCCTCGGCGGGCACCGCCCGCTGAGGGGACCGCGGACGCCGGCGGCGGACGGCCATGGACGGACGCGCACCGCGGCGGTAGGTTGGCCGAACGGGCCCCGCGCAGGTCGGGGCCGCCGATACTTGGAGGATCTCCCATGGCGAACCACGTGTACAGCGTTTCCGAAATCGTCGGCACGTCCCCGGACGGCGTCGAGGCGGCCGTCGACAACGCCGTGGCCCAGGCGAACAAGACCCTGCGCAACCTGGACTGGTTCGAGGTGGGGCAGATCCGCGGCCACATCGTCGACGGCAAGGTCGCCGACTGGCAGGTGGCGATCAAGCTAGGCTTCCGTATCGACGACTAACCGCGCCCGGCGGTGCCGGGCCACGACGATGGAGCAGCGATGAGCACGCCAGCGCCGACGGACGCCCCGGGCGCCGTGCCCCACGCCGCGGACACGCACGCGGTGATCCGCGTGCAGGGCGCCCGGGTGAACAACCTCAGGGACGTCAGCGTCGAGATTCCGAAGCGGCGGCTCACGGTGTTCACCGGGGTGTCCGGCTCCGGCAAGAGCTCCCTGGTCTTCGGGACGATCGCCGCCGAGTCCCAGCGCATGATCAACGAGACCTACAGCGCGTTCGTGCAGGGCTTCGTGCCCTCGCTGGCGCGCCCCGAGGTCGACGCGCTCGAGGGGCTGACCACCGCCATCCTGGTGGACCAGGAGCGACTGGGCGCCAACCCGCGTTCCACGGTCGGGACGGTCACGGACGCGAACGCGATGCTGCGGATCCTGTTCAGCCGGCTCGGAGCCCCGTATGTCGGCCCGCCGACCGCGTTCTCCTTCAACGTCCCCACGCGCAAGGCCAGCGGGGTGATGAGCACCGAGAAGGGCGGACGGACCGAGCGGAGCGTGGTGCGCAACGTACTCTACCTCGGCGGGATGTGCCCGCGTTGCGAAGGCACGGGGGCGGTCTCCGACTTCGACCTCACCGCGCTGTACGACGACGGCAAGTCCCTCGCCGAGGGCGCGCTGACCATCCCCGGGTACAGCATGGACGGCTGGTACGGCCGTATCTTCAGCGGCGCCGGCTTCGACATGGACAAGCCCATCGCGAAGTTCAGCAAGAAGGAACTCGACGACCTCCTGTACAAGGAGCCGACGAAGATCAAGGTCGAGGGCATCAATCTCACCTTCGAGGGCGTGATCCCGAAGATCCAGAAGTCCATGCTCTCCAAGGACGTCGAGGCCATGCAGCCGCACATCCGCGCTTTCGTCGAGCGGGCCATCACGTTCCAGGCCTGCCCGGAGTGCGGCGGGACGCGGCTGAGCCCCGAGGCCCGGTCCGCCAAGATCCAGGGCCGGGGCATCGCCGACCTGTGCGCGATGCAGATCAGCGACCTGGCCGTCTGGGTCCGAACCCTCGAGGAGCCCACGGTCGCTCCCCTGTTGAGGGGCCTGCAGCACCTGCTCGACTCGTTCGCCGAGATCGGCCTCGGCTACCTCTCCCTGGACCGGCCGGCCGGCACGCTCTCCGGAGGCGAGGCCCAGCGCGCCAAGATGATCCGCCACCTCGGGTCCTCGCTCACCGACGTCACGTACGTCTTCGACGAGCCCACCATTGGCCTCCACCCCCACGACATCGAGCGCATGAACCAGCTGCTGCTGCAATTGCGCGACAAGGGCAACACGGTCCTCGTCGTCGAGCACAAGCCGGAGACGATCGCCATCGCGGACCGCGTCGTCGATCTGGGCCCCGGCGCGGGCACGGAGGGCGGCCGCGTCTGCTTCGAGGGCACCGTGGAGGACCTGCGCGCGAGCGACACCGTCACGGGCCGCCACCTCGACGACCGGGTCCGGTTCAGGGACTCCGTGCGCGCGCCCGCGGGAGCCCTCGAGGTACGCGGCGCGTCGACACACAACCTCCGCTGCGTCGACGTCGACATCCCCCTCGGCATCCTGTGCGTCGTCACCGGCGTCGCGGGTTCCGGCAAGAGCTCGCTGATCAACGGCTCGGTCGCCGGCCGCGAGGGCGTCGTCGTCATCGACCAGGCCGCGATCAAGGGTTCGCGCCGCAGCAACCCGGCAACCTACACGGGACTGCTCGAACCGATCCGCAAGGCGTTCGCCAAGGCCAACGGCGTGAAGCCGGCCCTTTTCAGCTCCAACTCCGAGGGCGCCTGCCCCACCTGCAACGGCGCGGGCGTCCTCTTCACCGAACTCGGCGTGATGGCGACCGTGGAGTCCACGTGCGAAGAATGCGAGGGCCGGCGCTTCCAGGCCGCCGTGCTGGAGTACACCCTCGGCGGCCTGGATATCTCGGAGGTCCTGGCGATGTCCGTGGCCGAGGCGGAGGCGTTCTTCGGCTCCGGGCACGCCCGCACCCCGGCCGCGCACAAGGTCCTGGACCGGCTCGTCGACGTCGGGCTCGGCTACCTCACGCTCGGCCAGCCCCTCACGACGCTGTCCGGCGGCGAGCGGCAACGCGTGAAGCTGGCCACGCAGATGGCCGAAAAGGGCGACGTCTACGTCCTCGACGAGCCGACCACCGGCCTGCACCTCGCGGACGTCGAAAACCTGTTGGGCCTGCTCGACCGACTCGTCGACTCCGGCAAGTCGGTCATCGTGATCGAGCACCACCAGGCCGTGATGGCGCACGCGGACTGGATCATCGACCTGGGTCCGGGCGCCGGGCACGACGGCGGCAAGGTCGTCTTCGAGGGGACGCCGGCGGACCTGTCGGCCGCCCGCTCCACCCTCACCGGCAAGCACCTCGCCGCGTACGTCGGGGGCTGAACGGACCCGCCGGCGTCGCGGGGCCACGGTCGCACCGTGGGACACTGGGGGGATGGCCATGCAATCCCCCCTCCCCGTGCGCGACGGCGTCAACGCGACGCGACTGCGCCTGCCCAGGGACGGCGAATGGGACACGGTTATGGACTACGTCCTGCACCGGTTCGGCCATGTCGACCCGGACGGGATCGTCCGGCGGTTCCACGACGGCGAGGTGGTGGGGCTCGGCGGCCGTCCCCTCGACGCGCACACCCCGCTGGGCCCGCACGAGTTCCTCTGGTACTACCGGAACCTGCCGGCGGAGGAACCCATCCCGTTCACCGAAACGATCCTGCACCGGGACGACGATCTGCTGGTGGTCGACAAGCCGCATTTCCTGCCGACGACGCCGGGCGGCCGGTTCGTGCAGGAATCGGCCCTGGTCAGACTGCGCAACCGGCTGGGCCTGCCCGACCTGATTCCCATGCACCGCCTGGACCGCGCGACGGCCGGCGTCATCCTGTTCTCGACGAACCCGCGCACCCGCGGCAAGTACCAGATCCTGTTCGAGAGGCGCCAGATCCGCAAGGAATACGAGTGTGTCAGCGCGCTCCCCGGCGGTTCCGCCCACGACGGTCCCGTCGTCTTCCGGAACCGGATGGCCAAGACGAAGGGCACGCTGCTGTCCGTCGTCGAGCCCGGGACGCCGAACGCCGAGAGCCGGATCTCGCTGCTGCGCACCGGGAAGAGCGCGGGCACGCACGCGGGCACCGACGTCGGGCTGTTCCGTCTCCAGCCGCACACCGGCAAGACGCACCAGCTGCGGGTGCACATGGCCGCGCTCGGACGCGGGATCCTCAACGACGCGTTCTACCCCGTCCTGCTGGACCAGGCCCCCGACGACCATGCGCGCCCCCTGCAACTGCTCGCCCGCTCCATCGCGTTCACCGATCCGCTCTCCGGCGCGGAGGTCGAGTACCGTTCGGGGCAGACGCTTCGCGAGCGGCCGGAGTGAGCCTGGACGCCGCCCTTTCCGGAGACCTCGGATCCTGGTACTACCCGCTGACGTTCGTGCTGGTCGCGCTGGACGCGCTCCTGCCGCCGCTTCCGTCGGAACTGCTCGTGCTCGGCGCCGGCCCGCTCGCGGCCGAGGGGCACCTGCTTTTGCCCGCCGCCGCCCTGGTGGCCGCCGCGGGTTGCTGGGTCGGCGACATCGCCCTCTATCTGGTGTTCCGGCATGGCCTGACGCGCTGGTTCGACCGGTTCGCCTGGGGTCGTTGGATCCACCGCAACACCATTCGGCTGGTCAACCGCGTCGGACGGGAAACCACCTATGCCGGATTGGTGGGCGTGAGGTTCGTCTCCGGCGGTCGGACGGCCTCCGTTGCCGCCGCCGGGATCGCCGGCGTGCCGCTGGCGCCTTTCCTCGTGTTGTCGGGTGTGGGCGCCGCGCTCTGGGCGGTTTGGATGGTGTCGCTGGGTTACGCCACGGGTACGGCAACCGGACTTCCCTCTTGGGCCTCCGCCATGATCGGGATGGCATTGGGTACGCTAGTCGGTGTGGTTCTGGCGGGTTTGATGGCCCTCCACTCGCGATCGAAAGGGATGCACGGCAATGGCTGAGACGCGCGAGGGGACCTCCGCGACCTCGTCGGCGCTCGAGCGGCTCCGTTCGAGCCAGCCGGTCGGCTCCGCAACCTCCGACGCGCCCAGGGCGCCCGGATCCACCGCCGACGCTCACGCCCTTCCGCCAGAGGCGCCGCGCCCCACGGCGCCGGCGAAAAACGCGCCGCGACAGGGCAAGTCCGCCCAGGACAAGCCCGCCCGGCCCACGACCCCACCGACCCCCTCCAGGCCGCCCGCCGCGCGTCACATGGGCACGGGCCGCCCCGCCGTCGACGCGTCGGGCTCCCCCAAGCGACTCAGCGACTGGTTCGACAACCTGCACCAGCCCGACTGGGCTACGACGCGCGTCCAACTGTCCGACGCCATGGGGCGCCGCCGGGCCGCCGCGGCCGAACGCTCGCGGGAGCGCGCCGCCGCCCGCCGGGTGCGCGAACGCGCCCGCGCCGCCCAGGAAGCCGCCGACCGCGCCGCGGCGGCCGAACGCGCCGAAACGAAGCGGCTGGAGGCCGAACGGGCCGCGGCGGAACGCGCCCGCGAAGAGCTCCTGAAGCGCGAGGAAGCCGAACGGGCGGCCTCGGCCGCCCAACATGCCACCCTCGTCGAAAGAGCGCGCCAGGCGATCGAGACCTCGCACACGCTTCCACAAAGCCCCATCGACGACCTCCTCGAGGAGGAGGAACTTCCGGAGCGGCAGCCCGTCTGGGTCGAGGAGCCGGACGAGGAACCGATCTACATTCCCCCGTACAACCTCCCGTCCACGGACCCGGACCCGGCCGAGAACCGGCAGGACGCCTACCGCCGCGTAGCCGTCTCCGTGGCCGCGGCACTGACACTGTTCCTCGGATTCCCGGCACTGGGCTGGTTCGGCGGAACCACCGTCCATGCCACACCGGATTCGCCGTTCCATCCGGACGTCGCGCTGCTCTCGATCGAAGTCGATTCGTTTGCCCTCTGGGGCGTCGTCTTCCTTGCCCTCGGGGCCTTCGCCGCCTACCAGTGGCACCCCACGCAACGGTCCTCGCCCCGACAACGATCGCTCGGTTACGTCGCGGGCGGCGCCGGGGTGTTGGGCGCGCTGTGGCTGCTGGCCGCACGCAACGGCATGGTCTCGACGTCGCTGTGGATCTCCATCGTCACGACGGGTTTGCTCGTCTACGGACTGCGCATGCTCAACCTGCGCACCGCCCGGAGCCGGACGGAGCGGATCCTCGTGGACGCGCCCGTGGGCCTATACCTCGGATGGATGCTGGTGGTGGCACCCATGAATCTGGGCGTCTGGCTGACCTCGCGCGGCATCGACGTGCTGCTGCCGGCGAGCCTGTGGGGCGTGGTCGCGCTGCTCGGGGCCACGTGGGCCGCGGTGTCGTTCTGCATGTCCGAGCGCGGACGGATCGTGGTGGCCATCGGCTTCGCTTGGGGCCTCTTCTGGCTGATGATGGCCCGGTTGATCGGGCAGAACGAATCCGCCGCGGTGGCGATCATGGCGGGCCTCTGTGCGTTCATCACGCTGCTCGCGACCGAGAACCGGCGCTACCAGATCGGCCACGCCGAACGCCGCGCCGCCCGCGGCCAGCGCACCGAGTTCTAGGACTCGAGTTCTAGGACCCGCCGCCGGGGTGCCGCATCGGGCTCCAGCGTCCGCGGATCCGCCGCAGGACCACCAGCCGCTCCGTCACGGCGACGGCCTCGACGGCGGCCCGCATCCGTGCCGCCGACTCGCACGCACGCCGCGTCTCGCCGTCCCACTCGTCGTCGCCTACCGTGAAGCGCAACGTAATCCTCGGCGTCCCGGCCACGATGTCCAGCTGGTTGGCCTCGACGTGGTGCCGCGCGGCGAGGGATTCCACGGCGGCCTCCATCACCGCCTCGGGGCGGTGCCCGGGGCGTAGCGAGACGATGTTCAGCTGGGCGCGGAAGGAAGGCACCGCTCAACACTAATGGGACACTGGCTGCATGGCAGACGTCGAATCCTGGAAGCGCTGGCGCCGGAACCGCGAGGATTCCCTCGCCTCCGAATACGGCTGGCTCACGTTGACCTCCTTCCAATGGCTACCGGCCGCGCCGGGCAGGATCGATCTGTTCCCCGGCCTGTGGAGCGTCGACGGTGGCGCCGCCGTGCTGGAGGCCGCGGCGCCTGAGGGCGTAGTCGAGCACGACGGCGGTGCCTCCACGGAACCGGACGTCCCGTTGGTGGGCACGCACCACCGTTCGCTGGGCGAGGGCGAATCCCTGCTCTGGGTGCGGCGCGGCTCGACGGTCGTCGAGCTGGGGCTGCGCGATGCGCGGTACATGGTCCGCACCCGCGAGCGCCGCACCACGGCGCTCGACGATTTCGGCGGCGTCCCGACCTTTCCCCACGACGCGGCGTGGGTCGTGTCCGGCCGGTTCGAACCCGCCGACCGCCCGCGGCGCGTCGGGATCGCCACCTATCGCGACGACACGCGACTGACCGCGACGGCCGTGGGAGAAGTGGTTTTCGAGATGGAAGACCGGGAGCACCGGCTCACGGCGGTGGCCGGGGGCTCCGGTGAATTGATCTTGTCCTTCCACGACCAGACCAACGGGGTCACGACGCCGGCGTGGCGGTTCCTGACCGCCGCGCCGGCCGCTGATGGAACGGTGGTCCTCGACTTCAACCGCACACTCGACTATCCCTTTGCGTTCACTCCCCACGCGGTGTGCCCGGCACCGGTCGACGGCAACCGCCTGGACCTGTCCGTCACCGCCGGGGAGCAACTGCCCTAGCCTTACGAAACATCGCGGGTACACTGGAAGCACACCAGCCCCATGCTTCCCTGCATTCACACGGCCCCGAGCGGTCGCGACCCCAGGACGTTTATGCTTCACCGCAACCCGGTTTCCCACCTCGTCGCAGCAACGGTCGCCCTGGCGCTGGCCGCATCCGTTGCCCTACCCGCCGGGGCTCAACCCCTGGAAGCCGAACCCGCAGTGCGGGTCCCCGTAACCACGGCACCGGCCCCAGCGACCACGGAGCCCGCCCCCGATCCCTCGGAGGCCGCCCAGGCCGCCGCGTCTCTGCGCAAGGAATTGGCGGCAGCCGGCGATCCGGGGGCGGCTGAACGCGTCCGGCTCTCGGAGCAGGCCTACGCGGCGCTGGGCACCGGAGCCGCGGACGCCCACATGGGCCAGGGGCTGAAAAGGCTCGAAGAGACCGACAACCCGCAGGCTCCCACGATCGAGGAACTGGAGCGGCTCGCTGCCGCCGCGGAGGATGTCGCCGCTGGAACGGCCGCGGAACAGCCCCAAACCACGCCCACCCCGGGCACATCCGGGGTGTTCCACGCCGAAACCGCCTCCCTGCAGATCCAGGCGAACACCGAATCGCTGCGCACCTGGCGTCCGCCCGGCGTGCTGGGCGTCGACGTCTCGGGCCACCAGGGCAACGTGGACTGGAGCTACGCGTGGGGCAAGGACACCCGCTTCGCGTACGTCAAGGCCACGGAGTCGTGGGGCCCGTACGCCAACCTGTACAAGAACCCCTACTTTCCCCAGCAGTACAACGGATCGGCCAACCAGGGCATGGTGCGCGGCGCGTACCACTTCGCCAAACCCGCGCACTCCTCGGGCAGGGACCAAGCCATCGAGTTCATGGACAACGGCGGAGGCTGGTCCGCCGACGGCAAGACGCTCCCCCCGCTGCTGGACATCGAATGGAACCCGTACACCAGCACGACGTACCCCGAGGGCGAGGGCGACGCGTGCTACGGCCTGACGCCGGCCCAGATGGTGTCGTGGATCGAGGACTTCGGCAGCACCGTCGAGGAACGCACCGGTCGCCTCCCGATGATCTACACGGCCCAATCGTGGTGGGACGTGTGCACTGGCGACTCGACGGCGTTCAAGGACTGGCCGCTCCACGTCTCGCTCGTGCCGACGGCGACCAGCGTGCCGAAGAACGCGCGGGAACTCCCCGAAGGCTGGACGACGTTCAACATCTGGCAGTACACCTTCACCGCCGACCTGATCGGCAGCACACAGGAGGTCGACGGCAACGTCTGGAACGGCGACCTCGCCACGCTCAAGGATTTCGCGAACAACCGGCGGTCCACCCCCTACCGGCTGACCACGGAGTACCTGGGTGACGGCGACGTGTGGCCGACCCGACTGGCGCCCGTGCGCCTCGGAGGCGCCAACCGGTACGAGACCGCCGTCGCCATCTCCCGCAAGACGTTCCCGTCCGCCGCGCCCGCCGTCGTCGTGGCGTCCGGCAACGACTTCCCGGACGCGCTATCCGGATCCGCGTTTGCGGTGTCCAGGAACGCGCCCCTGTTGTTGACCCCGCAGGCGGGCGTGCCGTCGCAGACGTTGTCCGAGATCCGTCGACTGTCCCCGAAGGCCATCTATGTCTTGGGCGGCGGGCTGTCCGTGGGCTCCGATGCCGAACGAGAGCTCGCGGACATCGCTCCGGTGACCCGGCTCCAGGGCGGGGACCGCTACGAAACGGCCAAGGACATCTCCGACACCTGGAGCTCCGCGAACACCGTCTTCCTGGCGAGCGGACGCAACTACCCCGACGCGCTCTCGCTCGCGGCGGTGGCGGCGCGGGCCAAACAACCCCTGCTGCTGACACAGACCGACGCCCTTCCGCCGTCGACCGCCGCCGCGCTCCGGCGGCTCAAGCCCCAGGCGGTCCACATCGCCGGCGGGCCGAGCGTGGTCTCGCCGGATGTCGTCGCGGAGATCGAGGCCGCGGTGCCGGGCATTTCCGTCACGCGCAAGTACGGCGCCGACCGCTACGCGACGTCGGCGGCGATCGCCAACCACTACTTCTGGTCGGGATCGCAGCGGCAGTTCTTCACGTCCGGCGCGAACTACCCTGACGGCCTCACGGGCGCGGTCTCGGCCGCCTACAACGGCGCCCCGCTGCTGCTGACCAGGCAATCGTGCATGCCGTCCCCGGTTGCCGACGCGCTGGCGAACACGGAGGGTTGGACGAACGTCCTCCTGGGCGGCACCGGCGTCATCTCCTCCACCGGCGTCTACTCCGCGGGCGGCGAGCCGAGCGTCTGCTGACGCGCGCGGCGTCCCGGTGCCCCGCCTCCGGCGCCCGGGGCCGTCCGCGGGGCTAGCCGAAGGCCGAAATTCCCGTCACCGCGCGGCCGACGATCAGCGAGTTGATGTCGTAGGTGCCCTCGTAGGTGAAGACCGCCTCGGCATCGGCGAAGATCTTGGCCATGCGCCGGTCCGCGACGATCCCGTTGCCGCCGAGCAGCGCCCGCCCGGCCGCGACGGTCTCGCGCATCCGCAGGGTCGTGAACGATTTGGCGAGCGCCGCCTGCGGCATGTTCTCCTGCCCCACACGCTGCAGGGCCGCGAGCTGCGCCATCATCGTCAACGACGCCGTGGCGTTGCCGAGCATCTGCGCCAGGTGCTGTTGGACCAGTTGGAACGACGCCAGCGGGCGTCCGAACTGCCGCCGCCGAAGCACGTAGTCGCGCGCGACGTCGAACGCGGCCAGCTGCTGGCCGACCGCCACCCAGCCGACCATGATGCGGCTGGAGCGCAGCAGCTGGTTGGTGTCCGCGAACGAATCGATGCCGGGGAACCGGTCCAGCTCTGAAATCCGCACGTCGCGCAGCACGATGTCCGCATTCTGCACCGTGCGCAACGCGATCTTGTCCTCGATCCGCGTGGCGGTGAAACCCGGCAGCGAGGTGTCCAGGACGAACCCGCGCACTTCCCCGGTGTCGGCGTCGTTCGCCCAGAGCAGCATGTGGTCGCAGAAGGTCCCGTTGCCGATCCACCGCTTGCGTCCGTTGACGACCCATTCGTCGCCGTCGCGCCGCGCCGTCGTCTCCATGCCGCGGGCAACATCCGAGCCGTGGTCCGGTTCCGTCAGCGCGAACGCGCCGGTGGTGCGCAGGGCCGCCGCGTCCTCCAGATACAGGCTCCGCTGGCGGTCGGTGCCGAACGCGTGCAGCGACTCGACGAAGAGGTCGTGGTGGATCATGAAGAACGTGGCCAGCGACGCGTCGGCGCGCGCCAGCTCGGCGATCAGGAGGCCATGGAACAGGTGCGAATACCCGTGCCGGGTCGGCGTGCTGATGCCGAGCTCGCCGAGCCGGCCCAGCAGGTGGTGCGGGAACTCCTCCCGGCTCCACCAGCCGGAGGCGTGCGGCAGCACCTCGCGGTCCAGGAACTCGCGCACCTCGGCCAGCTTGATGCGTTCGCGCGGCGGAAGCTGCGCCTCCACGGCCAGGAAGTCGGCGTTCGGCAGTCCCGCGGCGGCCGCCGTGGCGTGAGTGTCCTCGCGCGTCACGGCGGTCACCTCGGCGCCATGCGGATGGCGCCGTCCAGCCGGATGGTTTCGCCGTTGAGCATCTGGTTCTCCACGATGTGGCCCACCAGCGCCGCGTACTCGGCTGGCTTCCCGAGCCGGGCCGGGTGCGGCACCTGCTTGCCCAGCGACTCCTGCGCCTGGGCCGGCAGTCCCGCCAGCATCGGGGTTTCGAAGATGCCGGGCGCGATCGTCACGACGCGGATGAGCTTGCCGGCCAGTTCCCGGGCGATCGGCAGCGTCATCGCGGCCACCGCCCCCTTGGACGCGGCGTAGGCGGGCTGGCCGACCTGGCCGTCGAACGCGGCGACGGAGGCCGTGTTGACCACCACGCCGCGCTCCCCGGTACCGGTCGCCGGATCCACCACCGGCTCCGTCGCGGCGATCGCCTCCGCCGCCAACCGCAGCACGTTGAACGTCCCCACGAGGTTGATCCGCACGACGCGCTCGAACGCCTCCAGCGGCAGGACGCCGTCGCGGCCCAGGACCTTGCCCGGGGTGGCGACGCCGGCGCAGTTGACGGCCACGCGCAGCGGGCCCAGCGAGGAAGCCAGTTCGACGGCGGCGCGGACCTCGCTTTCGCTGGTCACGTCGGCCGCGGCGAACCTCGCCCGGGCGCCCAGGCGTTCGGCCGCGGCGGCGCCGTCGGAGGAGGGGAGGTCGACGAGCACGACGTACGCACCGGCGTCGTACAGTGCCTTGGCCGTGGCGGCCCCCAGGCCGGACGCCCCTCCCGTCACGAGCGCGACTGACTCGGCGATCCTCATTGTGGCCTCCTGTGTGGGCATACGGTCATCGGTTAATGGTCATTAACCGAACCCAGCGTAAGTGATGATCCCCGCGGTGGCCACCACACCCAGAACAGGGAGTCCTTACCGTCACATACGCAATTTGGGTACACGCAGATGGTGTAATAGGCGCTGGTCGTGTATTTGTTGATACTGCCGTCTCGAGCTGACACGGCAAACCCAAGAAAGGCTCCTCGCATGTACCTGAAGCGTCCCGTCGTTGCGGCAGTTGCCGCGGCCGCGCTCCTTGGCCTGACCGCCTGCGGAGGTTCGACCGACCCGTCCGGTTCCAGCTCGGCGGACGGCGCCGCGGGGTCCACCGAAGACCGCATCACGCTCTACAGCGGTCGCAACGAGGGACTGGTGCAGCCGATCATCGACCGGTTCGTCGAAGAGACCGGAATCGCCGTCGACGTGCGTTACGGAAACACGGCCGCTATGGCCGCCCAGCTGCTGGAGGAGGGTGACAAGTCCCCGGCCGACATCTTCTTGGCGCAGGACGCCGGCGCGCTGGGCGCCGTGGCCGAGGCCGGACTTTTCGAGCCACTGCCCGAATCGCTACTGGAGAGCGTCCCGGCGGAGTTCCGTGACGACGACGGCGAGTGGACCGGCGTCACCGCGCGCGCCCGCGTCCTCGTCTACAACAAGGACATGGTGGAGGAAGCGGATCTCCCCGCCACCGTCGAGGAACTCAACTCCACCGAGTACGCCGGGAAGGTGGGGGTCGCGCCGTCGAATGCTTCCTTCCAGTCGTTCGTGACCGCGCTGCGCGAAATGAAGGGCGACGAAGCCGCCGAGAAGTACTTGGCGGACCTGGCCGGGAACGATCCGGCTATCCGTGACGGAAACAACCCCATCGTCGCCGATGTCAACGCCGGGAAGATCCCGTTCGGCCTCGTCAACCACTACTACCTGTACGAGTTGGCCAAGGAACAGGGCGTTGACGCCGAGGAACTCAAGGCAGCCAACCACATGTTCACCGGTGGCGACGTCGGCGCCCTAGTGAACATCTCCGGCATCGGATTGATCAAACACGCGGCCGACGACGAGGCGTCGCAGCTGTTGGAGTACTTCCTCTCCCCGGAGGGCCAGCAGTACTTCGCCGAGGAGACCAGCGAATACCCGATGCTCGAGGACGTCGCCGGCCCGAAGGGCCTGCCGGCACTGACTGAACTCGACGTTCCTGACGTTGACCTGAACAACCTCGACGACCTCGAGACGACGATCAAGATGATCACGGAAGCCGGGCTCGCCTGATCTCTCCACCAGCCGAGGTGACAGGGCGGCCGCACCCGCAGGGTGTGGCCGCCCTTCGGCGTACTTGGGGCCGGGGTTGGATGGCGCGTCACCCGGTGTTGACCGTCGGCGCCCTACTGGCCGCCGCCGTCGCACTGATCCCCGTCGTCTACTTGGTTATCCGGACCGGCGAGTACGGGCTCGACGCGCTGTTCGCGGAACTGCTGACCGAACGCGTTGGCCGCCTCACGGCAACGTCGCTCGGGCTCGTCGCCGTAGTGACCATCCTCTGCCTAGCCATAGGGGTAGGCCTCGCGGTGCTGGCGACGCGAACGAACGTGCCCGGCCGCCGGGCGCTGGCGGTGGCCGCCGCCCTGCCGCTGGCCGTACCCAGCTACGTCGCTGCCTTTGGGTGGTCGTCGCTGGCGGACCTGATCGATCCGACGTCGACTTTCGAGGGCTTCTGGGCGGCCGCGTTCGTGCTCACGCTGGTCACTTACCCCTACGTGTATCTTCCGGTGAGCGCGTCGCTCCTGTCCGTGGACACCTCTCAGGAGGAGGCCGGCCGTTCGCTGGGTCTGTCCCCGGCCCGCACGTTCTTCCGCGTCACGCTGCGGCTGGTGATGCCTGCCATGGCGGCCGGCGGGTTACTTTGCGCGCTGTATGTGCTCGCGGATTTCGGCAGCGTCTCTATCCTGCGGGTCGACACCTACACCCGCGCGATCTTTACCTCATTCAACATGGGCTTCGACCGCTTGGGCGCCGTGTCACTGTCCTCTGTTTTGCTGCTAATCACCATCTTGGTTCTGGTGGTTGAGGGACGGTTCCGGCGCACCGGCACACGCTACGCCCGCATCGGTTCCGGAGCCCGCCGCCCCCATCCGCTGCTGGCCCTCGGTGGGGCGGGACTCGTGTGGGCCGCCGGGGCATGGCTGCTGGTGGTCGTCGCCGTGGGCGGCCCACTGGGAGCGATGTTGGTCTGGAGCATCCGCGGCGTTTCGCGCCCAGGGTCCCTACAGGAGGTTGCCCAGGCCTTCGGCGGTTCACTGTCGGCCGCGGGCGGCGGCGCCCTGCTCACGACGGCGCTGGCCATTCCGCTCGGCCTGGCGATCGCCAAGTCCGGCGCGCGTTGGGCGCGTCACCTGGAGCGGGTGGTATACGTGGCGCACACGATTCCGGGAATCGTGGTGGGCCTCGCCGTCGTCTTCCTCGGTGTGAACACTCTGTACTCTCTGTACCAGACCCAATGGCTGCTGACTTTGGCCTACTGCACGCTGTTCCTGCCGCTGGCGCTCGGCCCCATCGTCGGTGCCGCCGTGCTCACGTCGGCGCACACGGAGGAGGCCGCCGTGTCCCTCGGTAGGAATCCGGTGACGGTGTTCTTCCGCGTGACGCTACCGCTCGCGTTGCCAGGGATCGCCTCCGGCGCGCTATTGGTGCTGCTGACCGCCATCAAAGAGCTTCCCGCCACGCTATTGTTGCGCCCCACCGGCATGGAGACGCTGGCGACGCGCTTGTGGACACACACGTCCGTCAACGCCTACGCCGCCGCCGCACCCTACGCCGCGTTGCTCGTCCTGCTCGCTATCGCTCCCACGTGGATTCTGGTGGCGCGCGTCTTCAAGGAGAAGAAATGAACCCTACTTCCCTCCCCCTCGACACCGGCCACGAACACCTCGCCATCACAGGTGTCTCCAAGCATTTCCCGAACACGCGCGCGCTGGATGATATTTCGCTGGGCGTTCTGCGCGGCACCACGACGGCGATCGTCGGACCTTCGGGGTCCGGGAAGACCACCCTGTTGCGGATCATCGCGGGCTTCGAGGTTCCCGACGAGGGATCGGTGCGACTCAATGACCGCGTGGTCGCCGAAGGGGCACATATGGTCCCACCACACCAGCGCAACATCGGCTTGGTCGCCCAAGACGGTGCGCTCTTTCCGCATCTGGACGTCGCAGCGAACATCGCCTTTGGGTTGAACCGGGCACGGTTTCGGGGTAGGCGTGCCAAGGACCGCGTCGTCGAACTACTGGAGATGGTCTCGCTGACAGCCGAACACGCCCGGCGCCGCCCGGACCAGCTCTCCGGCGGTCAGCAGCAGCGCGTGGCGCTGGCTCGGGCGTTGGCGCGCGAACCCGAACTGATGCTCCTCGACGAACCTTTCTCCGCCCTCGACGCGGGCCTGCGCGTCGCCACGCGGAAGGCCGTCGCACAGACACTCGCCGCCGCCGGTGTCACCACGATATTGGTCACTCACGACCAGTCGGAGGCGTTGTCCTTCGCCGACCAAGTGGCGATTCTGCGCGACGGAAAGCTGGCACAGGTGGGAGCGCCCTTCGTGGTCTACACACGGCCGTCAGATCTTGAGACGGCCCGGTTCCTCGGCGACGCGGTGATCCTCGACGCCGATGTTCGTGGATCGCTGGCGAGTTGCGCGTTGGGCCACATCCCGGTGCGGCTGCCCCCGGGCCAGGGCGCGATGAAACTGCTGTTGCGGCCGGAACAGATCCGCATCGCTGGCAGCGGAGAAATCCACGGCACCATCATCGAAACCGACTATTTCGGTCCGGATGTCACCGTCACCATCCGTCTGGACGACCGTCCCGACCACACCGGAACAGCCCAGACCATCAGCATCAGGCACTGGAATGCCGGCGTCGCACGGCCCGGCGCACAGGTCTTCCTACGGGTGGTCGGCGAGGGCGTGGCCTTTCCGCCACCCGCGGTCGGGGCCGCGTGATGCCTGTGGGGCAGAATCCGTTTCTGCTGATTTCTACCCGTGAGGACGATTCCGCCGCCGCGGACGAGCTGCGCGGGTTTTTGGAGCTGTCCGGGCTGGATGCGGGACGGCTGAAGGTGGTGCGTCTGGAGAAGGGTTCGCTCCCGGACGGCCTCGGTTCGGATGACGCGTCTCAGCGGGCCGCGGCGCTGGAGGACTACGCGGGCATCATGGTCGGCGGCAGCCCCTTCAACACGTCCGATCCGCGAGACAGGAAGTCGCCCGTGCAGCTACGGGTCGAGGCGGAACTGGGGCGCCTGCTCGACGTCGTCGTCGAACTAGACTTCCCGTTCCTTGGTGCCTGCTACGGCGTCGGCACCCTAGGCACGCACCAGGGCGCAGTCCTTGACCGCACCCACGGCGAGCCGGTGGGCACCACCGAAGTGACACTGACCGCGGCCGGTCGCCGCGACCCACTCACGGCCGGTGTGCCCGAGACCTTTACGGCGTTCGTCGGGCACAAGGAAGCCGTCGCGTCGCTCCCGGAGCACGCGGTGCTGCTCGCCGGGTCCCCCGCATGCCCGGTGCAAATGTTCAAGTTCCGCGAAAACCTGTACGCCACGCAGTTCCACCCCGAATTGGACGCCCGAGGCTTGGCCACCCGCATAGACATTTACCGTGACGCGGGATACTTTCCGTCGTCGGAAGCGGACTCGCTCACCGAATTGGCCTACCGATCCGACGTCCGCTGGCCCGGCCTGCTCCTCCGTAACTTCGTCGCCCGCTACGGCGGGGCCTAGCATCGAACCATGCTGCGACTGCGCCCCATCCGGACCACCGAACGTCTCGACGCCTGGACCCGGCTGCTGGAGGGTCTGGGGCTCGTCAAGGCCCTTGATCTAGGCCACTGGGCCGAGTTCGATTCCGCCCACGGGCGCGTGGCGCTGCAACGCAGGAGAGCCGCCGATCCGGCCGCCGGAACGACGCGCCTCGCGTTCGAGGTCGGCGACCTCGACGAGTTCGCGAGCCGCACGCGCGAGGCCGGCACCGGCGTCGTCATCAGCGAGTCCACCCGCGATCGGACCGCCGTGATCGCCGGCCCGGACGGTCTAGAAATCCTGGCCACCGCCGAAAAGCCGCGACTGGAGCCAGCTGGTCCCTCCCTACACGTCATGCCCCTCTGGATCACGCCCGACGCCGCCGGCGCGGTCAAAACCCTCCGGGACCTTGGGGCCAAGGAGTTGGCGCCTATCGGAGACATGGTGCGACTGGCCGCGAAAAACGGCGGCCGAGTAGGTGTCCGCGCAGGTTCCGTGATTGGGCTGGAGCTCTCCTTCGAGTACGACGGCGACGCGTTCCGTCTCCTGGACCGGCTCGCCGACGCGGGGGTACCGGCCAGGGTCCTCGAGGGGCCAACCGGGCTCACAGTCCACACCGCCTGCCCGGACGGCGGACCGGATCTCCGGATCATGGGGCGACCCGCCGTCGAGTAACCCAGAGCCAGTAGCGAGTAGACACAACCCATCGTGGGAATACGTGTCTAACTCCGCCGGTTGCAAAGGACGTGCCACTACTTTTCGAACCCGCGACCCTGACCACCCCCGACGGCTCCGGCCTGAGCCTGCGCAACCGGACCGCGCTGGCCCCCATGTGCCAATACTCTGTGACCGACAAGGACGGTGTCCCGCACGCGTGGCACCTGATGCACCTCGGTGCACGCGCCGCCGGCGGCTTCGGCATCGTCTACACCGAGGCCACCGCGGTGGTCCCCGAAGGGCGCATCTCGGACCAGGACACCGGCCTGTGGAACGACGCCCAGCGCGACGCCTGGACCCCCATCGTCGACTTCATCCATTCCCAAGGCGCGGCAGCGGGCATCCAGCTGGCCCACGCCGGCGGCAAGGCCTCGACCTACCCTTGGCTGCCCGAGGCAGCCGCGGCCGGCGCCCGCGGTTCCATCCCCGCGGATGACGGCGGTTGGGAGACCCTCGCGCCGTCGCCTACCGACATCCACGAACTGGCGTCCCCGCGCGCGATGACCACCTCGGACATCGCCGACTCGGTGCGTGCCTGGGCCCAGGCGGCCGAGCGCGCGGACGCTGCCGGCTTCGACGTCGTCCAGATCCACGGCGCGCACGGCTACCTCATCCACCAGTTCCTCTCGCCGCTGACCAACACCCGGACCGACGAGTACGGCGGCGGCTTCGAGAACCGGACCCGCTACGCCCGCGAGGTCATCGCGGCCGTCCGCGAGGTGTGGCCCGCCCACAAGGCGCTGGCGATCCGGCTCTCCGGTGAAGACTGGGTAGAGGGAGGCTGGCGCATCGCGGACACCGTCCGCTTCGTGCGCGAGGCGCGCGAGCTCGGCGTCACCGTGTTCGACCTCTCCAGCGGCGGGATCGGCGCGTTCCACGGTCCGTCCGGCCCCGGCTACCAGGTTCCGCTGGCCGCCGCCGTCCGGGAGGCACTGGAGGGGACCGATTCGTTCGTCACGGCCGTCGGCCTCATCGAGGACTCGGACCACGCGGAGGACGTGCTGGCCGGCGGCCACGCCGACGGCGTCAGCATCGGACGCGCCGCACTGGTCCAGCCGCATTGGCCCGCCATGGCCGCGAAGGAACTCGGACTCGGGCGGGACGACAACCCCCGTCCGGCCCAGTACTGGCGCGCAGCCTGGTAAGACCGGTGCCGTTTCGACGGAGGTAGATGCCCACCCCTCTCCTTTCGACGAAGGTAGATGCTCGTTTTCGTTCGGAAACGGACATCTACCTTCGTCGAAACGGGGACGGGGGTCGCCTACCTTCGTCGAAACGTGGAGCGCGGTGGAGCGGCGCGGCTACTCGCCGGACGGGTCCTCCACCGTGGACTTGCCAAGGAGGGTGGCCAGGAAAACGACGCCGAGACTGACGATCGCCGCCGTCAGGAACCCGGCGCGGAACCCGTCCACCTGCGCCGCGATCGGGCCCGCACCCGTGGCGGCAGAGAGTGCGGTCGACGACGCCATGATGCCCACCAGCAGGGCCGTACCGGCGGCACCGCCAAGCTGCTGCAGCGTGCTGAGCACCGCGGAGCCGTGCGAATGCAGGTGGTGCGGCAGCGGGTTCAGGCCCGTGGTGAACGCCGGGGTGAACAGGAACGCGAAGGCCAGCGACATCAGCAGGTGCATCGTCACCAACATCCAGATCGGCGTTTCAGGCGTCAGCCGCGAGTATGCGAAGAGCACCAGGGCGAGCAGAACCGATCCGGGGATCATCAGCGGGCGCGGGCCCACGCGGTCGTACATCCGGCCGACGAACGGGGCCAGCAGACCCATCAGGAGTCCCCCCGGCAGCAGCAGCAGCCCCGTGCCCAAGGTATCCAACCCGCGCACGTTCTGCAGGTAGATCGGAAGCAGGATGATGACGCCGAACAGCGCCACCATGGCCAGCACCATCAGCAACAGCGCCACGGTGAACGGACGGTAGGTGAAGGGCCGGAGGTCCAGGACGGCCCGGTCGCTGCGCTGCAAACGCAACTGCAGCAGCGTGAAGGCGGCCAGGCACAGCAGGGCCACGACCAGCGCGACGATGGCACCGGCGTCGGGCCCCTGTGCCGCGGCGCCGTCGTGTCCTCCGCCGATCCGGCTCAGGCCGTACACGAGGCCGCCGAAACCGGGAATGGACAGCAGGACGGAAGGGATGGAGAAGGGCATGTCGCCGGCGTCGGCCTTGGGATCGAGCCGGGGTGCGCCGATCAGGAGCGCGGCGACGGCGATCGGGAGCACCAGCAGGAACATGAAGCGCCACTCGAGGAACTGCAGGATCAGGCCGGAAATCGTCGGTCCCACGGCCGGGGCCACGGAAATAACAATGCTGACGTTGCCCATCATGGCGCCGCGTCGGGACGGCGGCACCAGGTTCAGGATGGTGGTCATCAGCAGCGGCAGCATGATCGCCGTGCCGCTGGCCTGGACCACGCGGGCTCCGAGCAATACCTCGAACCCGGGGGCCAAACCCGCGAGCAGCGTTCCGGCGGAAAATAGCCCCATGGCGAGGACGAAGACCCTGCGGACGGAGAACCGCTGCAGCAGATACCCGGTGGTCGGGATGACCACGGCCATCGTGAGCATAAAGGCCGTGGCGAGCCACTGCACGGTGTCCGCCGAGACGTCGAAGGCGACCATCAGCCGCGGCAGTGCCACGTTCATGATGGTCTCGTTGAGGATGACCACGAAGGAGGCGACCAGCAGCACGCCGATCGTGGTGCGGGACGAGGCCGTCAGTCTCCTCGGGTCGGCAAGCGCGGCCGCTGGGGTGGGGCTGCTCGTGTTCTGCACGGATGTTCCTGTCCGGAAAGGGACCCGCCGGTGGGCGGGTTCGAAAGGGCGGGGCTGAGGCTGGGAAGCGGCGGCCCGAGCGATTGCCCACTGCGGGACCGGGGCGGGGCCGGCGGCGGGCCGGCCGCCGTCGTTCCGCGGCAATCTAGCGTAACCCCCTGGGCGTCCGCGGTATTCCGCGGTGTTCGCTTGCGGGGCAATCCGTCCGCGGGCGGGATGGGGGCGTGCCCTGACCGCCGTGATGGGATAAACATGACGTATGAACGTGCGCACCCCCGATCCATACCCCGGCTGGCTCTCCGACGAGGACCTCTACGAGGCCCGGCAGCGCCTTCCCATCCTGTATGTGGAGGCGATCCCGGTGCGCCTGGACCCGCTGGGCTACGTCAACGAGATCGGCCTGCTGTACACGGCGGACGCAGAGGGCCAGTTCACCCGGACGCTTGTCTCCGGACGGGTGCTGTACCGCGAGACCATCCGCGCGGCGTTGGTCCGGCACATGGAGAAGGACCTCGGTCCGATGGCCATGCCACAGTTGCCCGCCAGCCCCGTGCCGTTCACGATCGCCGAGTACTTCCCCTCCCCCTCGGAGACCGGCCTCACCGACGACCGGCAGCACGCGGTCTCCCTCGCCTACATCATCCCTGTGCGCGGCGAGTGCAGCCCCCGCCAGGATGCCCTCGAGCTCACCTGGCTGAGTCCCGAGGACGCAATGAGCCCCGACGTGCAGGACGAGTTCCAGGGCGGACGCGGCAACCTGATCCGGCAGGCGCTGGCCCACGTCGGCTGGTGCCGGTAGGAGCGTCGTGGAGCAGACTCACATTAGGTCCGTACGCGCCGAGAAGGTCGCGCCCGGCAACCGTTTCATCACGCGCACGGGCGCACCGAGCCTCCCCGTCACCGGATTGCGCACCGTCCAGGACAGCTTCGGGACGCCCGCCTACATCGAGGCAACGTTGGAGAGCGGACAGACCGTCACCATCGCCTGCGGGTCGACGCTGCGCGTCCACACCACGGAGCCCCCGCCAGAGGCGACGTTGGACGAGCTCACAGTGATTCCTGTCGAGGAGGGTTCGCCCGAATCGGTGCTCATCTCAATTGCCCGTGAGTATCCGTGGGACCAGCGCGTGCTGGCGCCGGTTGCGCGGTTGAGCCGCGGATTCAACGCCAAGGCCGGCGCGCAGCTTGAAGACGTCCGCGATTTGGCCCACCTCCTGCTGGTCGAGCTCGACGACCGCACGAACGCCTGGCGCGCACTGGGCATCCTCACCGAACTGCCGTTCGACGGCAACTTCGGCCGCTGGAAGAGCATCCAGGGCGCCCTCGCCATGGCGGCTTTCCTCGCGGAGGACGACGGCGATGCGGCCTCCGCGCGGAACTACGCCGAGGCGCTGCGTGCCACGGACCACTTCGAGGAAGACCCGCTGAAGTCCAAACTGACCGCCGAGGTGCGCCAGCGCCAGATGGATTCGCCGAACCTCTTCGACCGCGAGATCCACCGTGCGGCGGCGGCCACCGACACCGCGGCGGAACACGAGTGGCGCACGCAACGACTGGACGCACTCTTCCACCTCCGTGCGCACGGAGGCTCGCGCACGCTCGACGCGGACGAGCTCGGGCGGATGATCCGTCACGAACTGGACGTCCTGCGCTCGGGCGATGCGGACCGCGGCGCCGGGGACCAGTCGAGTTCGTAGCCGAATAGGCGTGCGCGGTTGAGAGTGGTTTCTGCTGGATCAAGCCGCTTGTCGGCGCCTCGTGGCTGACCCGTAAACGAGGCTCCGCGCTCCGGCGCTCCGGCGCTTGGGCCGCCTTAGTCGGAGGTTCGTCTCGGTCGGAGGCTTTTCTGCAC
>NZ_JBIMER010000020.1:0-39738 GCF_051262515.1 Arthrobacter arnarulunnguaqae
AGCGCCGTCAACGACGACGAACCACCGTTCTAGATCGCTATCCGCTGCGTGAACTCATCGGACCGTCTCGCCGCCCGTGAGCTGAGCGTCTCCGACGCGGAGGTCATCGCCCTCGTGCGCCGACGGTTGGACTGGGCCACAGGGGACGACGGCTAGACTGGCTCGGTGACTATTGCGACCCCGTACGAGGATCTCCTCCGCGACGTGCTGGCCAACGGCACCACGAAATCGGACCGCACCGGCACCGGAACGCGCAGCGTTTTCGGGCGCCAACTGCGCTTCGACCTCGCCGAATCGTTCCCCCTGATCACCACCAAGCGCGTCCACTTCAAATCGGTGGCACTCGAGCTCCTGTGGTTCCTGCGCGGCGATTCCAACGTCTCCTGGCTGCGCGAGCAGGGCGTCACGATCTGGAACGAATGGGCGGACGACGCCGGAGAGCTCGGCCCGGTCTACGGCGTCCAGTGGCGCTCGTGGCCCACGCCGGACGGCGGACACATCGACCAGATCGCCCAGGTCGTCGAGTCCATCAAGTCCAACCCGGACTCGCGCCGGCACATCGTCTCCGCCTGGAACGTCTCCGAGCTGCACAACATGGCTCTGCCCCCGTGCCATGCCTTCTTCCAGTTCTACGTCGCCGACGGCAAGCTCTCCTGCCAGCTGTACCAGCGCAGCGCCGACATGTTCCTCGGCGTCCCCTTCAACATCGCCTCCTACGCCCTGCTGACCCACATGGTGGCGCAGCAGACGGGGCTAGAGGTCGGCGAATTCGTCTGGACCGGCGGCGACGTTCACATCTACGACAACCACGTGGACCAGGTCGCCGAGCAGCTCTCGCGCGACCCCTACGAGTACCCCCGGCTGGCGATCGCGCGCGTCCCGGAGAGCATCTTCGACTACACGCTTGAGGACTTCGAGGTCCTCGGCTACCGCCACCACCCCGCGATCAAAGCCCCGATCGCCGTATGAGCGAACAACTTACCGGCCCGGGCCACTCCGCGCGCCCGGAACGAGAGCCACGGATCGGCATGGTCTGGGCACAGACCATCGACGGAACCATCGGCAACAACGGCACCATGCCTTGGCATTTGCCCGAGGACATGGCGCACTTCAAGCGGACCACCATGGGCCATCCCGTCGTCATGGGCCGGCGCACCTGGGAGTCCATCCCGCCGCGCTTCCGCCCCTTCGCCGGACGCACCAACATCGTCCTGACTTCCGACGCCGGAACCTCCGCCGACGTGCGCGGGGCGGGCGGCGCCGTCGTGCATTCCCCCGAGGAAGCCCTCGAAACCGCGCGCACCGCCGACGGCGCCGAGGAGATCTGGGTCTGTGGCGGAGGCAAGGTGTACGAGGCGTGCGAACCCCTCGCCGACACCGCCGTCGTCACCGTCATCAACTCGGCCATCGACGGCGACACGCACGCCCCGAGCCTGGGCCAGACCTGGCGCAAGACCATGTCCGATCCCGGCGAGGGCTGGCTGACGTCGTCGACCGGGCTGGAATACCGCTTCGAGCTTTGGGAGAAGACACCGTGAAAGAAGCACTCAGGGAACTGACCGGCAAACCCGAGCCGCTCTTCGCGCTCGGCTTCATGCTGTTTCCAATGCTGGCGCTCATCTGCGCCGCGCTGGGACTGTGGATGATCGTGATGGGCCAGACGATCGGCGGGCTTGTGGTGTTGTTCACCATTACGCAGGCCTTCGCCTTCGGTTCCTTCTGGGCGATCGGACGGCGTCGTCGCCTGTTGAACGGGGATTCCATCGGGCGATAGCCCCGGAAATCCGGTCCGAACGCCCGGCCGTCGGCCGTAACCGACTCTTCCCGCCTTGCGCCGCCGCCCTACCATGGTGGGTATGACTTCTTCAGTTGGTTTCGTTGGTTACCGGGGCATGGTCGGCTCCGTCCTCATGCAGCGCATGCGGGACGAGGGCGACTTCGCCCACCTCGACCCCGTGTTCTTCTCCACCTCGAACCCCGGCGGCGCCGCCCCGGCGTTCGCGGAAGGCGCCCCCGCGCTGAAGAACGCGCACGATCTGGACGAGTTGGCCAAGCTGCCGATCATCGTCACGGCGCAGGGCGGGGACTACACCAAGGCCGTGCACGGCGATCTGCGCGCCCGCGGCTGGGACGGCCTCTGGATCGACGCGGCCTCGACGCTGCGCATGAACGACGACTCGATCATCGTGCTGGACCCGGTCAACCGGAACGTCATCGACGCCGGTCTGGCCAACGGCACCCGCGACTTCGTCGGCGGCAACTGCACGGTCTCCTGCATGCTCATGGGCCTCGGCGGACTGTTCCGCAACGGACTGGTCGAGTGGGGCACCGCCATGACCTACCAGGCGGCCTCCGGCGGCGGCGCGCGCCACATGCGCGAACTGCTGACCCAGTTCGGCGACATCAATGCCCACGTCGCCGACGACCTCTCCGACCCGGCGTCCGCGATCCTCGAGATCGACCACAAGGTCCTCGCCGCGCAGCGCAGCGGCCTCGACGCGACCCAGTTCGGCGTCCCGCTAGCGGGCTCCCTCATCCCGTGGATCGACGCCGACCTCGGCAACGGCCAGTCCAAGGAGGAGTGGAAGGCGGGGGTCGAGACCAACAAGATCCTCGGCACGGACGACTCCAACCACATCGCCGTCGACGGGCTCTGCGTCCGCATCGGCGCGATGCGATCGCACTCGCAGGCCCTCACCCTCAAGCTGCGCGAGGACCTCCCCCTAGCCGAGATCGAGAGACTGCTCGACGCCGACAACGAGTGGGCGAAGGTCGTTCCGAACACCAAGGAGGCCACGGTCGACGCGCTGACCCCGGTTTCCGCCTCCGGCACCCTGGACATCCCGGTGGGCCGCATCCGCAAGCTCGAAATGGGCCCCGAGTACATCTCCGCGTTCACGGTCGGCGACCAGCTCCTCTGGGGCGCCGCCGAGCCGCTTCGCCGCATGCTGGCCATCGCGCAGGGCAGGCTCTAGCGGGACCGGGCATCACGGCGCCGAATACCGGCATGGACCCGCGTCGACCTCCCCTTGGGGACGGGCGGCGCGGGCTTTCCCGTTTTGCCCGGACGGCGCGGACCTTCTAGTTTTCGCGCCTGACCCGCAGGACATCCTCGTTGGCGGTGTCGTAGAGGCGCTGGAGCTGCTGCAACCGCGCATCGTCGATCTCCCCGGCGGCATGCGCCTTGGTTCCGTGGTCCAACAGCCGCTTGGCTTCCTTCAGGTTGCCCTGCGCCATGTCCATCGCGTGCTCAAGACTCGTGGTGTGTTCCATGTCCCCATGATCCACCTCACTAGGGCGTTCTGTCCACGGCGGGGCGGGCTCTCGCGTCCGCTCACGAAGCCGGCTCCTCCGGTCCCCCACCTCCGCTATAGGGCGCAGTTGATCAGCAGCGGCTCGTTGTGAAGCTCGATCCCGAACGCGTCCACGACGCCGGCGCGGACCGCGCGCGCGACTGCCAAAATGTCCGACGCCGTTGCCTCGCCCCGGTTCGCGATGGCCAGCGTGTGCTTCGTTGACAACGCGGCCCGGCCCCCGGCCAACGCTTCCCCGGGAGTGCCCGGGAGCCCGAAGCCCTTGCCGAACCCGGCGCGGTCGATCAGCCAGGCCGCCGACAGCTTGACCAGCCCGTCGGCCGCGGCGGTTCCGCCGGTTCCGACAACCGGGAAGCGCGGCGCGTCCTGGGGCAGCGACGCGGCCGTCTCCGCGGAGACGATCGGGTTGGTGAAGAAGGAACCGGTGCTGAACGTGTCCCGGTCCCCCGGATCGAGCACCATGCCCTTGCCTGCCCGAAGCCGCAGCACCTCGGTGCGGATCCGCGTGGCCTCGACGCGGTCCCCGACCGCGCATCCAAGCGCCTTGGCGAGCTCGGCGTACGCCACCGGCGCGCCGAGTCCGCCGGGCTCCAGCTGGAACTCCACCGTCAGGACCACGTACCGGGGTGAGCCGTTCGTCGTCGTCCGCTTGAGGACCGAGTCGCGGTAGCCGAAACCCAGGTCCGCGTTCGCGAAGCTCCGCACGCGCCCAGTGGTCCGGTCCCACGTGCGGACGCGGGAGATGGTCTTGGAGACGTCGGTGCCGTACGCGCCGACGTTCTGCACCGGCGTCGCTCCCGTGGATCCGGGGATGCCTGACAGGGCCTCCAGCCCGCCGAGGCCCGCGTCGAGGGTGCGCGCCACGACGTCGTCCCAGGGGTGGCCGGCCTGGACGGTGACGATCGCGCCGCCGCAGGTAGCGTCCGGATCGTCAATGGCAACGCCCTCCGAGGCGATGCGCAGCACCGTGCCGGGGTACCCGGCGTCGTCGACCACGAGGTTGGAGCCCCCCGCGACGATCAGCAGGTCCTCGCCGGCGGCGTCGGCCGCGGAGACCGCGTCGATGATGGCGCGCTCGTTGCTCGCTTCGAGGTAGCGGCCGGCGGGCCCACCGACGGCGGTGGTGGTCAGGGACGACAACAGGGTGGCACTCACGCCCTCCAGCCTAATCGGAATCCCGGTGCCCGCCCGTGGCCGCGGTCGCCGACGGGCGCGTGTTGCCGGCGAGGAAGAACGAGGCGACCACCAGGACGGCGAGCGCCGCCAGCGCGTTGAGCAGGCCGATCCGGTCCGCCAGCAGCCCCAGCAGCGGCGGGCCGCAGAGGAACGCGCCGTAGCCGATCGTCGAGACGACGGAGACGCGCGCGGCGGCGCGGAGCGGGTCGTCGGAGGCGGCGGTCATGGCCACGGGGAAGACCAGCGCGACGCCGAGTCCCCACAAGGCCAGTCCGGCGAAGGCGAGCGGCACGGAACCGGCGCCGACGAAGAGGAGGACGCCAGCGAGCGCCGCGACGGCGCTGGCGCGCATGGCGGCCACGGGTCCGATTCGCTCGAGCAGGCGTCCGCCGCCGAGCCGGGCGGTGGCCATGGCGGTGACGAACACGCCGTAGCCGAGCGCGCCGACGGCGTTGGTCGTCGCGTAGCCGTCCGCGAGCGCCAGTGCCACCCAGTCCCCGGCGGCGCCCTCCGCCAGTGCCATGCCCAGCACCATGGCGCCGAGCAACACCGTGCGCGGTTCCCGCCACGTGCGGCCCATCACCGAGCCCGAACCGGCGGACGTGCCGGCCGCGGCGGCCGGCGTGCCGCCGGTGTCGGCGCGGAAGGCCCGCGCGGCCCAAAGGACCAGCGCGGCGACGCCGGCGGCGGCCGCGGAGTAGTGCCAGCCGACCGGCACGGACAGCCACGACGCCAGGGCTCCGGCGCCCGCCCCGACGATGGTCCCGACGCTGAAGCAGCCGTGCAGGACGGGCATGATGGCCCGGCCGAGCTCCGTTTCCATGGCGGCGCCCTGGACGTTGGAGGCGACGTTCCAACAGGCGGTTCCGGCGCCGAGGAGGGCAAGCGCTGATCCGGTCGCCGGGACGCTCCCGAGCTCCCCGGCTCCGATGCCGGCGGCCGCCAGCGCGACGGACACCAGCAGGGCGCCGCCGCGGATGGTGTGGCCGGACCCCACGCGCAGGACCACCAGCCCGGACAGGGAGACGCTCACGAACGCGCCGAGCGTCAGGCTCAGCAGCAGCAGGCCCACCTGGCCGTGGGTGAGGCCCAGCCCGTCGCGGACGGACGGCAGGCGCGACACCAGCGTGGCGACCACGACGCCGGAGGCGAAATACGCGGCCACGACGCCGTTGCGCCACGAGGTGGTCGACGCGCGTCGCGTCGGGATTCCGCCGGGTGTCAGAAGCGCACCACGGCCTGCGCCTTGACCAGGACCTTCTGCCCGCCGACGACGACGGTCAGGTCGACGCGCGCGGTGCGCGCCTCGGCGTCGAGCTTCCCGATGGCGCCGGAGACCGCGATCTCGGTGCCCGCAGCGTCCGTCGGGTTGGAGCCGGCCGGGTCCTCGACGGGGACCGGCTTCGTGAAGCGCGTCTGGTAGTCGACGATCGCCGCCGGGTCGCCGACCCAGTCGGTGACCAGCTGCACGGCGGCGCCCATGGTGAACATTCCGTGGGCGATGACGCCGGGCAGGCCCACCTCGAGGGCGAAGCGTTCGTTCCAGTGGATGGGGTTCAGGTCCCCGCTGGCCCCGGCGTAGCGGACCAGGTCGGCGCGGTTCACGGTGACCGTGGCGGTGCCGATGGACTGCCCGGTTTCCAGGGTGTCGAAGTCGATGGCGGTCATGCCTTGTCCTCTCCGCGCACAAGCAGCGACGAAACGGTGGTGGCGACCGGTTCCCCGGCCGCGTTGGCGATTTCGGAGCGGGTGGTGATCATGGCCCCGCCGCCCATGGCGCGGACCTGGTCCACGTGCAGTTCGACGACGAGTGCGTCGCCGGCCACGATGGGCCGGTGGTGCGTGAAGCGCTGGTCCGCGTGGACGACGCGGGAGAAATCGATCCCGGACTCCGGGTCGGAGATCAGCTGGGCGTCCGCCTTCTGCGCCACGATGATGGCGAACGTGGGGGGCGCGACGACGTCGTCGTATCCCAGCTCGGCGGCCGCCTCCGGGCTGAAGTGCGCGGCATGGGTGGCCTTGACCGCCGCGGCGAACTCGCGGATCTTCTCGCGGCCGACGACGTAGGGCTCGCCGGCGGGGTAGGTGCGCCCCTGCAGGGCAGGATCGATGCTCATGTCACTCCTGGCTCGGTGCGGCAGACGTTCCGCCGGCAGTATCCACCTTATCCGGCGGGCCCCGGGAACCGACCCGTCCGAGGGCGTACGACCCCTTGCCTGATCGGATCCGCATTGGTCCCTTGCCGATCGACCCGCCACCGGGTAGAACTTACGGGTCCCGCTATTCGCGGCAGCATGCCCGCCGGCCACGGCCGTCGGGCGGCGCCGCCCGTTCCCGAAGGAGGGGCCATGGCCCTCCCCACCACCCCGCCAGCACCTTCCCTGAGGAAGGTGCTGGGCCGCTTCGATGTCCTCGCCCTCGGCTTCGGCGCCATGATCGGCTTCGGATGGGTGGTCCTCACGGGCGGCTGGCTCGAATCCGCGGGAACCATGGGAGCCACACTCGCCATGCTTGTCGGCGGCATCATCATGGCCGTCGTCGGTCTCGCCTACGCCGAGCTCTGCGCCGCGATGCCCAAGGCGGGCGGCGAGCACAACTACATCATGCGCGCCATGGGCCCGCGGCCCTCCTTCATCGGATCGTGGGGCATCATCGGCGGATACATCACGATTGTCGCCTTCGAGGCGGTTGCCCTGCCGCGGACCATCGAGTACATCGTGCCGAACCTGAGCCACGTCAAGCTCTGGACCGTCGCGGGCTTCGACGTGCACCTCACCTGGGCGCTGGTCGGTGCCTTGGCCGCCGTCGTCGTCACCTGGATCAACATCCGCGGCGTGAAGCAGGCCAGCGTGGTCCAGACGTTCGTGGTCCTGTTTCTGCTGGCCATCGGCCTGGTCATGATCCTGGGAAGCTTCACCGGCGGCGAGGTCGCGAACATGGAGCCCCTCTTCAACGGCGGCATCAACGGGTTCTTCGCCGTCCTGGTGGTGGTGCCGTTCCTGTTCGTCGGGTTCGACGTCATTCCGCAGTCCGCCGAGGAGGTCAACATCCCGGCCCGCCAGATCGGCAAGCTAGTGGTCGTCTCCGTCGTCCTCGCCACGATCTGGTATGTCATGGTGGTCCTCACGACGTCGTCCGCCATGCCCGTCGGGGACCTCGCGGCCGCGGACATCGCCACCGCGGACGCCGTCGGCGCCATGTTCGGCTCCAACATCATGGCCAACGTCCTGATCGCCGGTGGCATCGCGGGAATCCTGACGTCCTGGAACTCGCTGCTGTTGGGCGCGTCGCGGCTGATGTTTTCGCTGGCTCGCGCGGGCATGCTTCCAGCGTTGTTCGGACGCCTGCACCCGAAGTACCACACCCCGCACAATGCCCTGCTGTTCATCGGTGCCCTGAGTTTCCTCGCGCCGTTCTTCGGAGTCGAGATGCTGATCTGGCTGGTCGATTCCGGCGCCCCCAGCATCGTCCTGGCCTACACGCTGGTCGCCGTGTCGTTCCTGGTCCTGCGCCGGCGGGAACCGAACATGGATCGGCCGCTGCGCATCGGCGGTGCCGGCAACGGCGGGCTCGCCATCGGCATCGCCGCGGCGTTCTTCGGGGTGGCGCTGTTCAGCCTCTACATGCCCGGAATGCCGGCGCAGCTCGGCGTCGAGCCGTGGATCCTGTTCGGGCTCTGGTGGGTGGTTGGCCTCGCCCTTTTCCTCCGGGTCCCGGCCGGAATCGCGGCCGGCCCAGACGCCGAGAAGCAGGTCGTGCAGCGGGTGCGCGAACGCTCCCGGTAGTGCCTACGGCGCGGGAAGAATGGAAACTACAGGAAGTCATAACTCCACGCCCGCGTCGGAGGAGGGCGAATGCACAGGCCCGTCGGCTATGCCCCGCGGCTAGGTGCGGGACTTCTTCCCGGACTTCGGCTGCCGCGGCGGCTGCGGGGTCGGCGGGTTGAGCTTCCGGTAGGCGCGCACGTCCCGGCCGCGGACCATGAGTCCGGCCATGTGCGTGAGCAGGCCGGCCATGATGATGCCCACCGCCGTGTACATCAGGGGCCGTGTCTCGGTGACCGCCCCGACGATCGCGAGGACGATGCCGAGGGCGGAGACCGTCATGGACACCACGACGAGTCGCTTGTAGAGGGGCGAGGCGGCTTCCCACGGCGTGCTGATCATGCCCACCAGTCTATCGGCGGCCCCGCGGTCAGAAGAGCGCGTCCTGCAGCAGCGGAACCGGCGTCGAGTGTGTGCCGAAGGCCATCCGCCGCCCCTTCAAAACCGCGGCGTCGGCGACGAACCTCTCCGCGCTCCCGTCCAGCCGCGCCTCCAGCGCCTGGCCCAGGACCGAGACGACCGTAAACCCGTGTGCGCCGCCGTCCAGCCGGCCCGGATACGCATGGAGCGCTCCCCCGTCCCAGCCCCGCAACAGTTCCGCGGCGACGCCGGGCGCGGCCCACTCCTTGGCCTGCGGCACGAAGTCCGCGGCGGACGCGTCGTCCGCATTCCCGAGGAATTCGCGCACCCTTTCGGCGAGGCCGCGGTTCAGCGCGGCGAGCGAGCCGGCGTCGTACACCGTCCCGGCGAGCCCGGAGGCCTTCGCCGACGCGCGCACCGACTGCCCGAGGCCCAACCCGGCGGTGACGAGGTCCTCCAGCACGCGCACGGCCGCGCCGTCCGCGGCCAGCGCGACATAGGTCGCGGCGACCGCACCCTGTTCGGCGAGCCGACGCCACTCGCCGCCGGCGGCGGCCGTCCCGACCTTGGACGCGCCGTTCGCGAAGCTCGCCACGTAGAGCCAATGCTCCTGGGCCAGATAGTCCCGCAGGCCCGCCGGGGCGATCCCCGAACGGTGGAAATCGTGCATGTGCCGCGTCTCGTCCCGCGCGAAACACGGCCCGCACTGGTGGCCGCGCTCGGCCCGCGCCGCATCCGGACACGCCACCGCGGTCCGCTCGCGGCGCCCGTGCACCTTCGTGTGCCCCAGGCACCAGCGGTCTTCCGCCGCGGCGAACGCCAACCGCGAGCCGGATTCCAGCACAACGTCGACCGCCTCGCCTTCCGCCGTCGTCAGCGCGAGCCGCGGGACGCCGTCGGACGAGGGCCAGCGGATTCCGTGGCACAACAGGTCTCCGGGAGGCGCCGCGGCGGGGACGGTCATCGGGCGGTGCCTACGACAGGCCGCCGGAGACGGCCGCCGCGGCCTCGAGCCAGGCGCGGCGGGTGGCCGGACGGAGCGCGTCGAACCGGATGGGCCCCTTGACGAGGGCCGGATCGTACGGGACGGTGACGACGGCGCGGGCCAGCCGGGCGAAGCCCCGCGCGACGCGACGCAACTGTTCGTTGCTGCCGCGCTGCTGGTGCTGGCTGACCACCACGACGGCGTTGCGCGCGAGCTCCGCGTAGTGGCCTCCCCGCTGCGCCAAGCCCTCGAGCAGGAGGGCGCCGGCCTCGGCGTGCTCCTCGACGGTGGTGCTGGCGATGACCAGCTGGTCCGTGTGGTCGATCATCCGCATCCAGCGTTCGGCCGATTCGTCGTTGCCCGAGTCGACAACGGTGAGCCGGAAGAAGCGCGCGACCGTGGCGTGCAGCGCGTCGAAGTCGCCCGCGTTCAGGTGCTGTTCCGAGGCCAGGAGGGTGGGATCGGTGCGCAGGACGCTGAAGCGGTCCTCCGGCTGGTAGTGGACGAAGGCGTTGACGGCCCGGTCCCCCGCCCGGGCGTTCTCGAGGTCCGGCGCGGCGCGCAGCAGATCCATCGAGTGGGCGTTGTGGCCGCCCTGCCCGGTCCGCCAGCCCAGCGTCCCGCGGGTGCCGTTGTTGTCCCACGCCAAGACCGGGTCGCCGCTGTGGCGGCCGAAGACGGCGGACAGGAGCACCGCCGTCGGGGTCTTGTTGGCGCCGCCCTTGCCGTTGACCACGGAGATGGTGCGCGGACGCTCCAGCCGCTTCGCGACGGCGCCGCGCCACTTGCGTTCCCGCAGTTCGCGCTTGGAGGGCTCGATGGGCACACCGAATCCCGCGAGCACGCCGCGCAGGCCCTGCTCCGGGGGCAGCATGGAGCCGTCGTCGGGACGCAGGAACGTCTCGCGGGGCTGGTTCGGCGGTGTCAGGAGGGTGTCGGACTCAGCGGTACCGGGGATCTGCCCGGTCGCGGTCTCGGGCGCTGTGTTGGCCTCGGCTTCGGGACCGGTTGCCTGCGCCTCCTCTGCCTCGGCCGTGGCCGTGGGGGCTCCGTCGATGTCCGCGTCGTCCGCGCGGCTCTCCTCGACGGCGTCGAACTCGTCGAACTCGCCGGCGGCGTCCGGGGCGCCCTGTTGCGTCGCGGCGCGAACGCGCGGACGCGTCAAGACGGTGCCGGGATCGGCGCACGACGGCGCGGCCGCCTTCGGCGCGGGCCGTGTCGCGGGTGCGGGCGTCTCGGGTGCCGGTGGCTCGGTCGGCGCTTCGGGGCCCGGTTCCTCGACGGGTTCCGCCGCGGATCCCTGCACCGGCTGCCGGGCCGACGCTTCCTTGAGTTCCACCTCGCGCCGCGCGGCGTCCTCGGCCGCCCTGGCCCGGCGCAACTGCGCCCTCGACGGAAAATCTCCGTTCGGTACCCCAACTGCCATTTCCTGGTGTCCTCCCATGCGTTTCGACCCGTCGCCGCTGATGTTCCCGTCCAGTTTATGGGCTTGGCGCGGCGCCCCGAGCCACGCAAAAGACCCCCGGCGGCTTGCGCCTCCGGGGGTCCGGGATCCTGTGCGGATCGGGTTGGTAGCGGTGCCGGGACTCGATCCCGGGACCTCACGATTATGAGTCGTGCGCTCTAACCAGCTGAGCTACACCGCCACGAATGAGAAAGAACCCGCGCCTACATCTTCTCCGAGAGAGACATCGACGCGGGCCCTTGTCATTCAGAGCCCCCCACCGGAATCGATCCGGTGACCTCGTTCTTACCAAGAACGCGCTCTACCACTGAGCTAGGGGGGCAACGGAGAAAAACTTTACCAGCAAATTTCCGCCGAATGAAATCGGAATGCGCCTCCGTGGCGGAGGCCACATTCACCGGGTCAGCGGTCCAGCCAATGCGCCGCCAACCCGCGCCAGGCGGGACGGAAAGCGTAGACGCAAACCAGCCGGATCCGGGCGGATTCGGTGTAGGCGTCCAACAGTCGGGGGTCGGCACCGAGCGCTTCGGCGGTCCCCACGACACGCATCACGGCGGCGTCCCGCGCCGCCTCCGTGACCACTCCCTGGTCGCGGCGCAGATCCAGATGCGCCAGCAGGTTGCCGAGGTCGAGTTCAACGTCGGCGCGCGCGGCGGTGTCGAAGTCCAGCAGGCCGAGCCGGCCCGTCGCCTCATCGAACAGCAACTGCTTGTCGTGCAGGTCCCGGTGGGCCACCACTTCCCTCCGCGGCGCCCGCACGCCGAGCGCCGCGGAGGCCCGCGCCGCGCGTTCTTCAAATGTCCGGCGCGACGTCGGCGAGAGCCGCAGCGGGTCGTGGTCCACGAGGTGCCCGGTCCAGGTCGCCAGAACGGAACGTTCGTCGCCGACCCCGTGCGCGGGGAGTCCTCCCGCCTCGGAGAGCACCAGCCGCGGCCAGGCCTCCGCCCACGCGTCCCAGGCGCGATTCCACTGGTGCGTGTTCAGCGCGGTCAGGGGCATACCGGGCACGGCGGTGAATTCCACGCACCCCTCGCCGGCCGCCACGACCCCTGGCGCCCGCAATCCTGCCACGGCGGCCTTCTGGCCGAGCCGGCGGGACACGCCAGCCACGGCGGCTTCCTTCCCGGCCCGCAGGACCTTCAGGTAACCGGTTCCCCCCGGACCGTCCACCCTCACCACGGCCCTGCGACCGTATCGGTGCACCACCAGGGTTCCCCGAGACGTGAGTGCGGGCAGCGCGGGATCCGCGGCGTGGGGGAGCAGTTTGGCCGCGCCGCCTCTCCAGCGTCCCGCGCGGACACGGCCCTCCGCGTCGGTCCCCTCGAACGTCTGCGTCCCGTCCGCCTTAGGCCAGGCGCGTTGGACCTCCACCACGCACCCGGCGACCTCCACCCGGCCGGGCAGCACGGGCTGCGCGGAAGGGGGCTGCGCGGAAGCGGGCTGCGCGGAAGTCCTCCGCGCGCGGGGCCCTCCGCCGCGGGCGATGCGTTCAGCCAACTCCAAGCGCTCGAGCACCGCTTCCTCCCATCCCGGGCGGGCCGCGCGGAAAGGCTCCAGGGCCCGCATCATCACGTGCACGCCCGTCCACGCCGCGAGGTTCGAAACACCCCCGCGCTGCCGTGCGTAGGCGTCGGCGAGCGCCGCGGCACACGCGTCTCCGCGGCCGGCCAACAGTTCGACGGCGGCGAAGGACCCGGCGTCCCATCCGGCGGGTCCCATCGCCATCCGATCCAGGTCGATCAGCCGCAGCCCGTCCGACCCGTCCAGCAGCTGATCGGCGGAGAAGTCGCCGTGCAGCGGAACGTCGTCCGCGTCGAGGGATTCGACGGCGCCAAGAAGCCCGGCTGCCGTCGCCCGTGCCAACGATGCGGCTCCCGGGAGCACGTGGGCAACGCCGCGGGTCACGGCCCTGAGGCTCCGCGCGGGGTCGATCCTGCCCGTCGGGCACGCCCCGCTCCCGTGGAGGCCCGCCAGGATGCGGCCCGCCGCGGCGGCCTGGCCAGCCGCCGACGAAGGCTCGGCCGCGCCCCACGCCCCGGCGAGGTCCCCGTATCCGTAGTGCGCATAGACCAGCGTCCGCGCGTCCCGCCCGGGCCGGGGCACGAGTACTGGTACCCCCTTGATCCGCAGCTCGGCCAGCACCGCGGGGAGCCCGTGGAGCGGGTGGATGGTGGTCTTGGAGACACTGCGGCGTCCGTCCGCGGTCCGCGGCAACTCGAGCACCAGGCGCCGCCACGGGTTGTAGTTGAGCACGGTCCCGTTCGGGGAGCCGTCCGCCCGTAGCAGCCGCGCGGCCCGCAGCCCGGCCCGCAGGCGGTTGTCCAGGCCGACCGGGCCGTACATCAGGACGTGTCCGAGGGCGTCCGGCACGGCGGCCTCGAGCAGTTCGAATCCGCGGGCGCGCGCCTTGCGGCGGAGTTTGGCCGCCTTGGCCTGGGCCTCGGGGCCGAAACCGGCGATCCACCGGCCTCCGCCCGGACCCCCGACCCGGCCGATCGTCGAGAACCCCGGCTTGTAGCGCAGGTGGTCGATGCCGACGCCGCGGCACCCGAGCGCGTCCAGGACCTCATCCGACGCCGGGTGAGCGCCGAGCAGGATCCGCGCCGCGGGCAACAACCCGGATTCCGCGGCCTCACGGCTCACGCGGTCACCTCCTGTCCGGCGGTCTCCCGCGATACCCACTCCGCGAAGGTGCCGGAACCCTCGGCCATCAACTCGGCCGGGGTGCCGTCCAGGACAATCCGTCCGCGGTCGAGCCAGACCACCCGGTCCGCGGCGAGGGCGGTTGCGGCGTCGTGCGTGATGCTGATGGTGGTGCGGCCCGTGGTGAGGCGAGACAGGGCCCGGAGCACCAGGCCTGCCGAGGCGGGATCCAGGCCCGTGGTGGCCTCGTCCAACACCACCACCGCGCTGTTGCGAAGCATGGCGCGGGCAATCGCGATGCGCTGGCGCTGGCCCCCGGAGAGGGTCCCGCCGCGCTCGCCCAGCACCGTGTCGTATCCCTCCGGGAACTCGTGGATGAAGTCGTGGGCCTGGGCCCGTCGGGCCGCGTCCATGATCTCCTCGTCCGTGGCGTCCAGGCGCCCGTAGCGGATGTTCTCGCGGATGGTCCCGCTGAACAGGACGGATTCCTGCGGCACCAGGCTGACGTGGGACCGCAGCGAGGCCAGCGTGATCCGCCGGACGTCCAGCCCGTCCAGCGCGACGGAGCCGGCGGAGGGCTCCAGCAGGCGCGACAGCAGGAGCGAGAACGTCGATTTCCCCGAACCCGACGGCCCGACGACGGCGATCCTCTGTCCGGCGGGAATGTCCAGCGACAGGTCCTCCAGAACCTTGTCACCGCCGTAACCGGCCGTGACGTTCCGCAGCGAGACGGCGCCGTCGGCACGGACCAGCGCCTTGGCGCCGGGCGCGTCGGCGATGCCCGCGGGCACGTCGAGCAGGTCCGCCACGCGTTCGCCCGAGGCGGCGGCCCGGGCGATCCGGCCCGTGTACTTGGCCATGTCCCGCAGCGGCTTCATGGCCGTCTTGAGGTAGGTCAGGAAGATGACGAGGTCGCCCGGCGTCATGCCGCCCTGGACCACGCGCCACCCGCCGCCCACCAGGACGACGGCGGTCGCCACGCCGACGATCACGTCCGTCCGCCGTTCGAGTCCGGCCGACAGCCTCTTGGCCCGGACGCCATCGCGCAGCGTCTTGTTGTTGCTGCCCGCGAACCTGCCCTCCAGCTCCTTCTCCAGGCCGAAGGCGTGGACGACGCGCATGGCACCGAGGCTTTCGTGCGCGATGTTGGCCAGTTGCCCCTCGCCCCTGCGGGTCTTGCGGGACGCCCCCGTGATTTTTCCGGTACTTCCGCGCGAACTGAGCAGGTACGCCGCGGCGGCGACGACGACCACGAGCGCCAACAGCGGGTCCAGCCAGAACATCACTCCGGCCATGGCCACCAGCGTCAGCATGTTGGCCAGCATCGGCAGCCCGGCGGTGACCGCGACCTCTTGGAGCTTCCCGACGTCGCCGACGAGCCGCTGCACGGTGTCTCCGGTCTTGGCGCCGGAATGGTAGGTGCCGGAGAGCGACTGCACGTGCGCGAACACGCGTTGGCGCAGCGCCGTGGCGACCCGGGACCCGGCGAGCGCGAACGCCACGGTGGCCAGGTAGTTGGCCAGGGCCCGCAGGCCGACGATCACGACGACGGCGGCGCCGCAGGTGAGCATCAGCGACAGGGTGGCGGCCGGGACCGAGGCGCCGAGTTCCGCGCCGAGGCTTTGCGACACGGCGTCCACGACGAACTTCGTGGGCCAGGGTTCGAGCACCCGGAAGGCCACCTCGAAGATCAGGGCGACGACGCCGCCCGCCATGAGTTTCCGGTGACCCGGCAGGTGCGGCCGCAGGACGGTCAGGGTGCGGCGGAACGGCCCGGGCTGGCGCGGGCTCACGTCAGGGCCCCCTCGGGGACGCGTCGCGCCGTCGGGATCGGCTCGATTCCTTGGAGGGTCCGCTCCAGCACGCGTTCCCAGCCGTGTTCGGCGACCGCCTCTTGGCGCGCGTTGCCGCCGAGTTCCGCGCGCCGGCCGGGATCGGCGGCGAGCGCGTCCAGCGCGTGGGCGAGCGCACCGGCGTCGGACGGTTCGACCAGCACTCCGGTGCGGCCGTCGCGGACGATGCCGGGCACCTGACCGACCCTGCTGGCGACGACCGGCAGGCCGGCGGCCAGGTACTCGTAGATCTTCAGCGGGGAGAAATAGGACTCCTGCGCGGACGCCTGGGGATACGGCGCGACGGCGATGTCGGCACCCGACAGCAGCCCGCCGACGGAGCCCGGTTCCACGGCACCGACGAAATCGATCCGGGAGTTGGCTGCGGGGCCGTGCGCCCGGGCACGGTCGCGCAGTTCGCCGGCCTGGGGTCCGTCTCCGACGATGGCCAGCCGCCACTGCCCCGCCGAACACGCGACCGCATCCACGAGCGTCTCCACACCGTGCCACGGCTTGAGCGTTCCGACGAACACCACGGTTGGTCCTGAGTTGGTGCTCGCCGGATGCGGTCCGCGCGGGCGGATCCTGTCCGTGTTCACGCCGTTGGAAACGACGGCGACCCGGTCCTCGGCGGACTCGCCGACATGGGTGCGCACCCATGCGGCGACCGGTTCGGAGACGCACACGGTCCGGACCGCGGCGCCGGCTTGGCGCCGCAGCGCCGCCCACGCCTCGTCCTCCAGCACCAGTTCACGGTGTGTCCGCTGCTCGTCGATCAGCGGCGCGTTGACCTCGAGGATCCCCGGGATCCCGTCGGTTTCGGCGAGCGAAGCCAGGACCGTGCTGAAAAGGCTGTACCGCTCGTAGACAAGGTCGGCGCCGTCCGCCGCGATGCGCTCGGCCATCTGGCGCGACGCGGCCAGCTGCGCGTGCTCGCGCCCTGCCGCCGTGCCGGAACGAATCGGCACCTCCACGACGTCAAGGTCCGCGAGGTCCGCCGGGACGTGGGAGCCGGTGCGCGTGCAATAGAGGCGGACGTCCGCGCCACGGGCTCGCAGGGCCCGGACGATCTCCTGCACGTGCACCGACGCGCCCTTGGTGCCGAAGAACGGAATGCCGGGATCCACGCAGGCATAGGCCACGCGCAACCCTGCGATGTCCGCCGCTGAGGACGCGGAGGGTGCGGAGGGGGACGGTGCGGGAGACGGGGAAAGCGCGGCGGGGGGAGACGGCTGCGCGGCGGGGACGCCGATGGGCGCGCCGGCGCGGTCCTCCAATGCGGCCAGGGCGCGCGCCTGTCCGGCGGAATCGAACCGTCGCTCCACCAGATCCCGGGCCGCGCGCGCCACCTCGCGGCGCGGAAAACCGGGCTCCGCCGTCCGGGCCAGCGCGCGGGCCAGCGCCTCGGCGTCGTCCGGTGGGAGCAGGACGCCGGTGGCGGGACCGCCGTCGCCGTCGTGGATGGCTTCGGGGATGCCGGTCACCGCCGTGGCGACGCAGGTGACGCCCATGGCCATCGCCTCCAGCAGGACGGTCGGCAGGCCGTCCGCGTTGCCGTCGGCGCCCACGGTGCAGGGCGCCGCGAAGACATCGGCCCATTCAAGCAGGGCGCGCACCTCCGCCTGGGTCTGCGGACCGAGCAGCCGGGCGGTGTTCCGCACACCCGACGCCGGGGAGGCGCCGGCAGCCGGGTCCGGGGCGGCGCCGCCGTCCGCCGGCGGTGGGCCGCCGAGTCCCCGGCGCGCAATGTGCTCCGCGAGATCGGCGGCCAGCTCGCCGTCCCCGGCGATCCGGACGTCGGCCGCGACTCCGCGCTCGGCGAGTGCGGCGACGGCGTCGAGGAGCCGGGAGAAGCCCTTCTTCTCGACCAAACGTCCGACGGCGGCGATCCGCAGGCGACCGCCGGGGGTCCGCGGTTCGCGGAAGGGGAACCGTTCCAGCTCCAACCCGTTGTACAGCAGGTGCGTGCGCTCCGCGAGGTCCGGATACTGCCCCGCCAAGTGCCCCAGATTGAATCGGCTGATGGTCACGGTGTGGGACGCCCGGCGCAGGGTCGTCCCCAATCGCTCCGGGTCGACGGAATCGTGGAACAGGTCCTTTGCGTGGGTCGTCACGGAGAATGTGATGCCCGCCAGTTCCGCGGCGATTTCCGCGGTCCGGCCGGCGACCGACCCGAAGTGGGCGTGGAGGTGCGTCAGGCCGGCCCGGGTGGCGGAGGTCGCCAACGCGATCCCCTGGTGGACCTCGGTGGGATCGTAGCCGGACAGCTCGGGCAGCAACGCGGCGTAGCGGTCCGCGAAGCCCGGAACGGTGCGCGTGGCGTCCGCCACCAGCCCCCACCCCTCGGAAAGCTTGACCGGTTTGGGAACGAACTCCACGGGTGCCTGGACGCGTGCCAGCTCGGGGTGGAACCGCGCGTCCGTGCTGTGCCGGAGTGCGAAGATCCGCAGGGTCTCTCCCGCGGCCTCCCTGGCCAGGATCTCGGTCACGATGAACGTTTCGGAGAAGCGCGGATAGACCTTGAGCACGTATCCGGTGCGCCGGGGGTTAGACGGCAACATGGGCGAGTTCCTCTCGTGTGGTCCCGGAATCGTCCGGGGCGGGAAGGGGCGTGGCCGCGGCGACGAGGCGGACGGCGTGGCGGGCAATCGCGGTCAGCCCGTCCAGCCTGATCGTGCCGCGTGCCTCCGACTGGGCACGGGCCTCGTGCCGTTCGGGGGCCTCCCGCCGGAGGCCCCTGTCCGACTCGGAGCGGCCGGCGGGGACCGCGTCGGCGAACCACCCGCCGATCGACTCTGCGTCCACGACGTCGGGCGGCAGTAAACGCACGGCCCCGCGGCGTTCGAGGGACCGGGCGCGGATCAGCTGCTCCGTCCGCGGAGCAATCCGCGGGACGACGAGGGCGGGCGTCGCGGACCCCAGCACCTCGCACACCGTGTTGTAGCCGCCCATCACGACGACGGCGGCCGCCGACCTGATGTAGGACAGCCCGTCCGGAACGGAGGCGACGACGCGGGTTCCCGGCGCCGCCGCGGCCCGGACCTTCTCGCGCTGTGCCCTGGGCATCTGGGGCCCCGTGACCACCAGGTGCCGGTGCCCGTCGGGGACGGCCGCGGCGGCCGCCGCGGCGGTCAGTCCGTAACCGTCGGAACCACCGCCGGCCATGGTCAGCACATAGGGGCGGTCCACGGCGTCGGCCGGTTCGGAGCAGTGGCGACCGGCGGACAGATAGCCGGTGTACCGGATGCGACCGGCCAGCGCCCGCGGGACCTCGCCCGCCGCGACGGGGTCGTGGATGCCCTCGTCGCCGTAGACCCAAACCTCGTCGAAGGTGTCACAGACGCGCTCGACACCCACGCGAGCCCACTCCGCGGAGGCCGTGGCCGGGTCGTCGAGAACCTCGCGGAGCCCCAGGACAAGGCGGCAGCCGGGATTGTCGCGCCGCAGGTTGGACAGCGGCGCGGAGAGTTCGCCATCGATGCCGAAGGCGTGCCGGTCCACCACCACGACGTGCGGACGGAAGGACTGCAGGACGCCGTCGACCACGGACGAGCGCACGTCCATCAAACGATCCATGCCCACGTTCAGCGTACGCGGGGCATACCGTCCGTCGCGCTTGTGGATGCCCGGCATCAGCACCCAATCCCAGCCCTCCGGCGTCGGATAACCGGTGGCGGTCCGTTCGCCGGTCATGAGCAGCCCCGAGACCCGGCGTCCCGTGGCGCCCGGCAGGGCCTCGTTCAGCGCGTGCGCGATGGCCAGGTTGCGGCGGGTGTGCCCGAGCCCCACGGAATCATGGGAATAGAGGGCCACCCGGAGGCCAGGTTGGTGCTGAGTGCTTGCCATGGGAAACAGCCTGCCTACGGAAGATGAGTCGAAGATGAACATCAGATGAAAAGGTTCTCATCTAATGTTCGACAAGAGTCTAATGTTCGACAAGAGGCGCAAAAAAGCCCGGCCGGACACGTCTGCACGTGTCCGGCCGGACCCTAGGGCATGTTTCTAGTAGCTGCGGCCGCCGCGGGCGCCGTCGAACCCGCGGGCACCCGTGCGGGGCTTGCGCGATCCGCCGAAGCCGCCGCCGCCGGAGCGCTCGCCGCGCTCGGGGCGCTCGCCCTGCCGACGCTCGCCGCGGTCGTTGCCGCCCTCTTCACGCTTGCGGAACCCGCCGCCGCCTCCGCGACCGCCGCCGAAGCCGCCCGAACGGGGGCCGGACTCGCGCTCGCTGCGCGGGGTGCGACCGTTGTCCAATTCGAGGCGTATCAACTCGCCGCCGATACGCGTCTTGGACAGTGCCTGCCACTGGTCCTGGGACAGCTCGGCCGGAAGCTCCACCAGGGTGTGGTCGGCCCGGATGTCGATGCCGCCGATGTCGGCGGAGCTGAAGCCACCCTCGTTGGCGAGCGCACCGACGATCGAGCCGGGCATCACGCGCTGGCGTCGTCCGACGGAGATGCGGTACGTCGCATTGCCCTCGGTGAGCGAGCGCGACGGACCCCGGGAACCGAAGCCGTCCTTGGCGCCCTTCATGGCGCGGGCCTGCTTGGCCGGTGGCGTCGGCATTTCCTCCATGAGGAGCGGACGGCCGCCCTGCGCCATGTGCGCCAGCGCCGCGGCGATCTCGGTCGCGGTGATGTCGTGGTCGGCCTCGAACTTCTCTACGAGACCGCGGAAGACGGTCAGGTCCTCGGAACCGAGGGTTTCCGTGATCCGCTCGGCGAACTTGGCCAGCCGCTTGTCGTTGACGACGTCGACGCTGGGCAGGTGCATGAGCTCGACCGGCTGGCGCGTGGCCTTCTCGATCGCGCGCAGCAGGTACTTCTCGCGCGGGGTCATGAACAGGATCGCGTCGCCGGAGCGGCCGGCGCGGCCCGTGCGGCCGATGCGGTGCACGTAGGACTCGGTGTCGTGCGGGATGTCGAAGTTCACGACGTGGCTGATGCGCTCGACGTCGAGGCCGCGGGCCGCGACGTCGGTGGCGACGAGGATGTCGATCTTGCCCGAGCGAAGGTTCTCGACGGTGCGCTCGCGCTGCTGCTGCGGGATGTCGCCGTTGATGGCGGCAGCCAGGAAGCCGCGGGCCTTGAGCTTGTCGGCGAGGTCCTCGGTGGCCATCTTGGTGCGCACGAAGGCGATGACTCCGTCGAACGGCTCGGCCTCGAGGATGCGGGTCAGCGCGTCCAGCTTGTGCGGGCCCATGACCTGCACGTAGCGCTGGCGGATGTTGGTGCCCGTGGAGGTGCTGGACTTGACCGAGATCTCCTGCGGGTTGCGCAGGTACTGCTTGGCGATGCGGCGGATCGAGGACGGCATGGTGGCGGAGAACAGCACCACCTGCTTGTCCTCGGGGGTGGCCTCGAGGATCTTGTCGACCTCTTCGGCGAAGCCCATGCGGAGCATCTCGTCGGCCTCGTCCAGGACGACGTACTGCAGGTCGGAGAGATCCAGCGAACCCTTGTTGATGTGGTCGATCACGCGGCCGGGCGTGCCGACGACAACCTGGGCGCCGCGGCGCAGGCCGGCGAGCTGCGGGCCGTAGGCCGAGCCGCCGTAGACGGGCAGGACGGTGAAGTCGCCCATGTGCTTGGCGTAGGACGTGAATGCCTCTGCGACCTGGAGCGCGAGCTCGCGGGTCGGGGCGAGGACGAGGACCTGGGTGTTGCGGGCGGTGCCGTTGAGGTCCGCGAGTTCGGCCATCTTGGACAGCGCCGGGAGGGCGAACGCGGCGGTCTTGCCGGTGCCGGTCTGGGCGACGCCGACGACGTCGCGGCCCTCGAGCAGCAGCGGGATGGTGGCGGCCTGGATCGGGGACGGCTTCTCGTAGCCGAGGTCGGTGACGGCGGCGAGCACGCGGGCGTCGATGCCGAGGTCCGTGAACTTCACGGTCTCCTCGGCGGGGGCTTCGGCTTCGGCCGTGTGGTTTTCGGGCATGTCGGAAGACATAGGAAACTACCTCATTCATAGGGGCGGATTCGCGCCACTCGTTCAGGAGTGGCTTCCGCGGCACATTCGGACTTTTCACCTGCTAAGTCCGGCGCTCCCCTATGAAAACCGCCCGATTGACGGGCTCACATGCGATAGCTCTTGCCTCAAATATTGGGCAGGATGCGAGGGAAGCCGGATATCGGCGAACACCTAAGTCTATCCGATGGCGCCCGCTGGTGGGCGGGCGGGTGCTGTGCGCTTGCGCACACGGGGCGCAGGCGGGGTCTAGACGAGCGCGAGGAGCTTGGGCGGCAAGGCCCAGGCACCGGCGTCGTGCCCCTCCCGCAGGACCGCCGCCTGCGCGGGCGCCAGGCCCCGGAACACGTCCCGGACCGTGATTCCGTGCTCCGGACGGTGTTCGACGGCGATCGCGTCGCCGGCGCGGATGGAGCCCTTGCGGGCCACGCGCAGGTAGCAGCCGATGTCGCCGCGCTCGGCGAAGCGCGCCACCCACCGGGGCTCGCCCATGCGCCGCGCGAACGTGGCGCACGGGGTGCGGGGCAGCGTGACCTCCAGGACGACGTCGTTCCCGATCCTCCAGCACTCGCCCACGACGGCGTCCGATGTCTCGACGCCGTCGACGCGGAGGTTTTCGCCGAAGAGACCCGGTTCGATCCCGCGGCCCAGCTCCCCGGCCCAGCGCCGCGCTTCGGCCTCCGAATACGCGTAGACGGCCTGGTCCTCGCCGCCGTGGTGGGCGCGGTCCGTCTGCGTGTCCGCGTAGAGCCCCAGTCGCGCGACCTTGACCGGTCCGTCCACCGGGCGCTTGTCGATCGCGGTGATCCCCACGGGACCGCGGTCCGGGATCAGCTGGTGCACGCGGCACACGGCCTTGAGGACGCCCGGGTTCGATTCCATGGCTCCATGCTACGGCCGCGCCTCGGCTAGGCTCTGCACCGTGAAGAAACTGCCGGGAACCCTGCGTGCCGCCGTCGTCTGGTGGGCCGCCGTGGCCGTCGTCGCCCTCGGTTTCGCCGTGGCGGCGGTGGGCAACGCGCAGCTCGCCTCCGACGGCGACCGGCTTGGCTTCGTGGCGCTGGGCGCCGTGCTCGCGCTGCTGGGGATACTGGTCGGCTATGGCGTCTGGCAGCTGTACCGCGGAAAGCTGGCCGGCCGCGGGACGCTGACGACGTTCGGGCTCATCGGAGGGCTGCCGCTGCTGTTCCGCGGCCCCCGGTTGGGGGTGCTCGCCGTCGGCCTGCTGATCGGGGTGCTGCTGCTCTGGTTGCCGCCGAGCCTCGAGTACTTCAAGGACCAGTCGCGGGCGCTCCGGGCCAAGCGCAAGGCCGAGCGGATCGCCGCCCGCCGCACGCAGCGCCGTTAACCGCGCCGCCGACCCATGGCAAGCCCCGACCTCCGGAAGTGGACATTACCGGGGTTAACTACCTGTGGAATTGTCCACTTCGCGTGGTGGGGAGGCGTGCGACGGCGACCCCGGACGGGGTGTTCCGGGTCACTTTCCGCGTGTTCCGGGGATAGGGTCGACCCACCGCCTTAGCCACCGAGAGGACCAGCACAGTGACCCTGTTTGCCATCACCAACGCCCATGTCGTGCCCATCGAGGGGGAACCGTTCGACGGGACCGTCGTCGTCCGCGACGGGAAGATCTCCGCCGCCGGTGGGGACGTACGCATCCCGGACGGCGCCGACGTGCTGGACGCCGCCGGCCAGTGGCTGCTGCCCGGCTTCATCGACGCGCACGTGCACCTCGGCATGCATCCGGAGGGCGAAAACGGCTCCACCTCGGACGTGAACGAGATGACGGACCCGATCATGGCCGCGGTTCGGGCCATCGACGCAGTCGACCCCTTCGACATCGGCTTCGACGACGCCCTGGCCGGCGGCGTGACGACCGTCAACGTCAACCCGGGCTCGGGCAACCCCGTGGGCGGGCTGGCGGTGGCTCTCCACACGCACGGCCGGTACATCGAGGAGATGGTCCTGCGCTCCCCCAGCGGCCTTAAGTCGGCCCTCGGCGAGAACCCGAAGCGCATCTACGGCGAGCGGAAGCAGACCCCGTCCACCCGGCTGGGCACGGCGATGGTCATCCGGAAGGCGTTCATGGATGCGCGGAACTACATGGCCAAGGCCGATCCAGAGGCCATCGACCCCAAACTCGAGGCCCTAGCCATGGTCCTGCGTCGGGAGATCCCGTGGCGCCAACACTGCCACCGGGCGGACGACATCGCCACGGCGCTGCGGCTCGCCGACGAGTTCGGCTACGAACTGGTCCTGGACCATGGCACGGAGGCGCACGTACTCGGGGACGTCCTCGCCGAACGCGACGTCCCGGTGCTGATCGGACCGCTGTTCACGACGAAGTCCAAGGTGGAGCTGCGAGGCCGGTCACTGGCCAACCCCGGCAAGCTCGCGCGCGCCGGCGTCGAGATCTCGATCATCACCGACCACCCGGTCATCCCGATCCACTTCCTCGTCCACCAGTGCACGCTGGCCGTGAAGGAGGGCCTCGACCCGGCGACGGCCCTGCGGTCCATCACCATCAACCCGGCGCGGGTGCTGGGTCTCGCGGACCGGATCGGGTCGATCGAGGAGGGCAAGGACGCGGACCTGGTCCTGTGGTCCGGGGACCCGCTCGACGTGATGCAGCGCGCGCTGCGCGTCTGGATCGGCGGCCGCCAGGTCATGGAGTACGACGGCGAGGCGCACCTTCCCCGCGTAGCTCCCCGCAGCGCGGCGTAAGGCACCCGCCCCGACTTTTAACCACGCGAAGTGGACATTACCTCGGTTAACGAACCGAGGTAATGTCCACTTCGCGTGGCGGGTGGGAGTGGTTAGGCCGCGGCGGTGGCCAGCATGCCCGCGCGGACCCCGGCGAAGCTCTTGGTCCACGGAACCAGCTGGTCCAGGACGGGCGCGAGGGACTCGGCCTGCTGGTCGGTCGGCTTGAAGGTCGCGAACTCCTCGAAGTCGGCGAAGAGGGAGAACATGCCGGCCTTCTGGACGTGGGCGACCTGCAGCTCGGACAGCACGTGGCGCAGGTGCTCCACCGAGCGGGCGCCAAACGCGGAGCCGTAGGCCACGATGCCGGCGGCCTTGTTGTTGAACTCGGCGTTCACGAAGGACAGCGCGTTGGCCAGCGCCGGCGACACGGAGTGGTTGTACTCCGGCGTGACGAACACGTAGCCGTCGAACTCGGCGATCTTCGCGGCGAAGGCGATCGTGTGGTCCTTCTCGTAGTTCTGGTAGGCGGCCGGGTAGGCCTCGTCCAACAGGGGCAGCTTGAAGTCTGCGATGTCCACGAGTTCGTACACCGCGTCGCCGCGCTGCCGGGCCTGGGCGAGGACCCATTCGGCCACGCCGAGGTTCACGCGGTTCGGGCGGGTGGATCCGGTGACGACGGCGATGCGAGGCAGGCCTTCCGGCGCGGTCGCCGCCGCGACGGGTGCCGCGGGCGCGACGTCGGCCGGAGCCGACTGCGCCGGGACACCGGCGGCGTGGGCGCCGGCCGCAGGGGTGGACTTGCGGAAGAGCTTCGAGAACCAGGACATGTGCAACCTCCGGGGAGCCTAGGAATTAATAATTGAACTTTCAATTACCTTAGGGCAATACAAGTGAACCGTCAACCTTTGTCTCTCCGCGGCCCGCGCCGCAACATCCCCCTGAACCCCGCGAAGTGGACGGTTCCACGGGTTACAACGCGTGGAACCGTCCACTTCGCGAGGTGGCGGGGGTGGCGGGGGTGGCTGGGGCGGGGCGGCGGGTGGGCAGGGCGGGCGGGGCGGGCGGGGGTTAGAGCTGGGCAAACGCCTGCTCGAGGTCCGCGATGAGGTCCTCGGCGTCCTCGATGCCGCAGGAGAGGCGCAGCAGGTTAACCGGGACGGCCAGTTCGGTGCCCTTGACGGACGCGTGCGTCATCTCCGAGGGGTAGTTCATCAGTGATTCGATGCCGCCGAGGGACTCGGCCAGCGTGAACAGGCGGGTCGCCTCGGCGATCTTCCGCGCCGCGGCCTCGCCGCCGGTGAACTGCACCGAGACCATGCCGCCGAAGCCGCGCATCTGCCGCTTCGCCAGGTCGTGCCCAGGGTGGTCGGGCAGCCCCGGGTACAGCACCTTCTCCACCTCGGGCCGCGTGAGCAGCCACTCGGCGACGGCCTGGCCGTTGGCGGAGTGGCGGTCCATGCGCACGCCCAGGGTCTTGAGTCCGCGCGTGGTCAGGAACGCGTCCAGCGGTCCCGAGACGGCGCCGACGGCGAACTGGATGAACCCGATCTTCTCCGCCAGCCCGTCGTCGTTGGCCACGACGGCGCCGCCGACGACGTCGGAGTGGCCGCCGATGTACTTGGTGGTGGAGTGCACCACGATGTCCGCACCGAGGTCCAGCGGCTGCTGCAGGTACGGCGACGCGAAGGTGTTGTCCACGACCAGGAGGGCCCCGGCGTCGTGCGTGATCTTGGCGATCGCCTCGATGTCGCTGATCTTCATCATCGGATTCGACGGCGTTTCCAGCCACACGAGCTTCGTCGGGTTCGCCTCGACGGCGGTCCGCACGGCGTCGAGGTCGGACATGTCCACCGGCTTGTTCCCGATGCCCCACTCCCCCAGGACGCGGTTGATGAGCCGGTAGGTGCCGCCGTACGCGTCGTTGCCGAGCACGATGTGGTCGCCGGGGCGGGTCAGCGCGCGGATGATCGCGTCCTCGGCGGCGAGCCCCGAGGAGAAGGAGAACGCGTGCCGGCCGTTTTCGACGCCCGCGAGCTGCTGCTGCAACGAGTCGCGCGTCGGGTTGGTCCCGCGCCCGTACTCGTAGCCCTCGCGCAGGCCGCCGATACCGTCCTGCGCGTAGGTGGTGGAGAAGTGCACCGGGGGAACGACTGCGCCGGTACGCGGCTCGAAGTCCTGCCCGGCGTGGACGGCGCGGGTGTTGAAGCCAGTGGTGGGGTTGCTCATCGAACGCTCCTTAGTGGGTGAGGTAGTTCAGCAGGTCGTGGCGGGTGACCACACCGACGGCGTCGCCGTCTCGCGTGACCAGGAGAGCGTCGTGGTGCTGGAGCTTGCCGCGCGCGTCGGCGATGGACTCCTGCGCCCCGATCAGCTCCATGGGAGAGGACACCAGATCGGCGATCGCGTCCGTGAGCGCGATGTCCCCGCGGAACAGGCGCGCCGTGAGCGTGCGCTCGTCGATGCTGCCGCGCACCTCGCCGATGCGCACGGGAGGTTCGGCGGACAGCACGGGCAGCGTGGAGACGCCGTATTCGTTCATGATCCCGATGACGTCCCGCACGGATTCCTGGGCGTGCGTGTGCACCAGGTCGGGCAGGTCGCTCGCCTTGTTGGCCAGCAGCGCGGCGACGGTGTCCTGCCGCTCGTCCTCGGCGAATCCGTAGGAGCGCATCCACTGGTCGTTGAAGATCTTCGCGAGGTACCCGCGCCCGCCGTCGGGCAGGATCACGACGACGACGGCGTCCTCGGGCAGGTCCCGCGCCGCGCGCAGGGCCGCGACGACGGCCATGCCGGACGAACCGCCGACCAGCAGGCCCTCCTCACGGGCGAGCCGGCGCGTCATGGCGAAGGACTCGCCGTCGCCGACGGCGAGGACCTCGTCCGGAACGGACGGGTCGTAGTTCCCCGGCCACATGTCCTCGCCGACGCCCTCGACGAAGTAGGGGCGGCCGGTGCCGCCGGAGTAGACGGAGCCGTCCGGATCCGCGGCGATCACGCGGACCGGTCCGGACGCGCGGTCCTTCGAGACCTCCTTGAGGTACCGCCCGGTGCCGGTGATGGTGCCGCCGGTGCCGGCGCCGATGACCACGTGGGTCACGGTGCCGTCGGTGTCGCGCCAGATCTCCGGGCCCGTGGTCTCGTAGTGGCTCTCGGGGGCCGCCGGGTTGGAGAACTGGTCCGGCTTGTATGCCCCCGGGATCTCGCGGACCAGCCGGTCGGAGACACCGTAGTAGGACTCGGGGGAATCCGGCGCGACGGCGGTGGGCGTCACCACGACCTCGGCGCCGTAGGCGCGCAGCACGTCGCGCTTCTCCTCGCCGACCTTGTCCGGGGTGACGAAGATCGTCTTGTAGCCCTTTAGCTGCCCCACCATCGCCAGTCCGACGCCGGTGTTCCCCGACGTCGGCTCCACAATCGTGCCGCCCGGCAACAGGGCGCCGGACGCCTCCGCGTTCTCGACCATCTTCAGCGAGATCCGGTCCTTGATGCTGCCGCCCGGATTGAGGTACTCGAGCTTGACCAGGACGGTCGCCTTGATGTCGCCGGTGACGTGGGCGAGCTTGACGAGGGGCGTGTTGCCGATGAGATCCAAGACGGAGTTGGCGTATTTCATGCCCAAGACTCTACCCGCGGGTCACCTCGGGCGCCCCACCGGACGAAACCCGCCGTCATTCCCGCGGTGTCGGCGCCGGGTGGCACCATGGTGGGATGACCCTTTCCGCCCCGGCCGTCGACGCGCGCCTGCCCGCGGCCGAGGCCGCGTGGACCGCCGCCGGGCCGTACTCGCTGGCGTCGACGCTCGGTGTCCTGCAGCGCGGAACGCACGATCCGTGCGTGCGCGTCGCCGGCCAAGCGGCCTGGTTGTGCTTCGACACCGACGCCGGGCCCGCATCGCTGCACCTGGCGGCGTCGACGCACCCTCCGGCGTCGGCCACGGAGGCGGGCACGACGGCGGCGGGCGCCGGCACGACGACGGTGGCCATCCGCGCGTGGGGCCCCGGGGCCCGGGCGGCGGTCGCCGCGGCACCGCGGCTACTCGGCGCCGACGACGACTGGACCGCGTTCGACGATGCGCGCTACCGGGATGGCCTGCCCCGGATGGTCTCCGAGGCGCGGCGCCGCCACCCGGGCCTCCGGCTGCCCGCGACGGGGCGCGTGTTCGACGCCCTGGTGCCGGTCATCCTCGAGCAGAAGGTGACCACCATCGAGGCCCGCCACGCGTGGCGCTACCTGGCCCGGAAGTTCGGCACCCGCGCGCCGGGGCCGGCTCCGGCGGACATGCGCATACCGCCCGGCCCGCACGGGCTGCGCCGGATCGGCAGCTGGGACTGGCACGCCGCGCGCGTGGACATCTCCCGCCGCACCACCATCCTGCGCGCGGCGGAGTCCGCCGCCGGGCTGAACCGGCTCGGCGCCCTCCCGCTGTCCGCCGGTCCGTCCGCCAAGCTGCAGACCGTGCCGGGCATCGGCCCGTGGACCGCGGCCGAGGTCCTCCAGCGCACCCACGGCGACCCGGATTCGGTCTCGGTGGGCGACTACCACCTGGCCGCGTACGTCGGCCATGCCCTCGCGGGACGCACGACGGACGACGACGGCATGCTGGAGCTGCTGCGCCCGTGGAACGGCCACCGCCAGCGCGTGGTCCGGATGATCGGCCTGTCCGGATTCCGCAAGCCCGCCTTCGGCCCCCGGTTGGCGCCCGAGGACCACCGGCCCCGCTGAGGGGGCGGGTCAGCGTCCGATCAGTTCCAGCGCCTCCTCGCGCATCTCCACCTTGCGGATCTTGCCGGAGACGGTCATCGGGAAGGCGTCGCGCACCTGCAGGTACCGCGGGATCTTGTAGTGGGCGATCCGTCCCGCGCAGAATTCGCGCAGCGCCTCGAGCGTGAGCGGCTCCGCACCCTCGTGCAGGATGACGCACGCCATGAGCTCCTCGCCGTACCTTTCGTCCGGGACGCCGATGACCTGGACGTCGCGCACGGCCGGGTGTCGGTAGAGGAACTCCTCGATCTCCCGGGGCGAGATGTTCTCGCCACCGCGGATCACCATGTCCTTGATGCGCCCCTCGATCCGGACGTAGCCGCCGTCGTCCATGGCCGCGAGGTCCCCGGTGTGCATCCAGCCCTCGGGGTCGACCGCATCTGCCGTCTTGTCGGGGTCATTCCAGTAGCCGCGCATGACCGCGTAGCCGCGCGTGCACAGTTCGCCGACCTCGCCGCGCGGGACCACGGCGCCGGTGCCGGGGTCGACTATCTTCGACTCGAGGTGCGGCATGGTGCGCCCCACCGTCTGCGTCCGCCGTTCCAGCGAGTCGTCCGCGCGGGTCATCGTCGAGACGGGCGACGTCTCGGTCATGCCGTAGCAAATGGCCACACCGGCCATGTTCATCTCCCCGACCACGCGCTCCATGACCTCGGTGGGGCACGTGGAGCCGGCCATCACGCCGGTGCGCAGGGTGGAGAGGTCGTAGTCGCCGAAGTCGGGCAGCGCGAGCTCGGCGATGAACATCGTCGGCACCCGTAGAGGCTGGTGCCGCCGTGGCGCTGGACGGCGTCGAGGGTCTCGGCGGGCCGGAACGTCCGTCCGGGCAGGATGGTCGCCGCTCCATGCGAGAGCGCGGCGAGGTTCCCGATGACCATTCCGAAGCAGTGGAAGAACGGGACGGGCAACACCACGCGGTCCTCCGGCGTGTAGGAGAGCAGCTCCCCTATGTGGAACCCGTTGTTGAGGATGTTGGGTGCGTGAGCGTCGCGCCCTTCGGGAAGCCGGTGGTGCCCGAGGTGTACTGCAGGTTGATCGCGTCCGCGGGTTCCAGGGCGGACATGAGGGTCTCCAGCGCATCCTGTCCGACGTCGCGCGCGCCGTCCAGCAGCGATTCCCAGGGCGCGTCGCCGTCGTACGGCTTGGTTGCCGGGACCCCGCCGGGGCCGGGCAGGAGGACCAGTTCCCGCAGGCCCGCCGTCCGGGCGCGGACATCCCGCGCCATCGCGGGGTAGTCGCTGTTGGCGTCCGCCGGCGCGACGACGAGGGCGCGCATCCCGCACTGTTCGGCGACGAATGCGAGTTCGTGCATCCGGTAGGCGGGGTTGACGTTGACCAGCACGACCCCGGCCTTCGCGGTGGCGTACTGCAGCAGGGTCCATTCGGCGCAGTTGGGGCTCCAGATGCCCACGCGCTCGCCGCGGCCGATGCCCGCAGCGATCAGCGCCCGGGCGATCGCGTCCGTTTCCCGGTCCATCCGCGCGTAGGTCCAGACGCGTCCCGTCGACGCCTCGACGATCGCCTCCCGATCGGCGTGCAGAGCCGCGACCCTCCGGAAGTTGGCCCCAATGGTTTCCTCCAAAACGGCCATCCCCTCACCTCCCCGGGTGTGGGAATCCTGCTGGCGGTGAGCTTCGGGCTGGGTCATCGTCGACTCCTCGGGATTCTGCGGCAGACTGTGACTCAGAACAGATCAGCCGGGCCACACATCAGCCGGGCCGGGCCGCCGCGGAGGGACAGAGCATGCACAACGAGGAACGGAACGTCGCGAGGCTGCGGTTCCTGGCCGCACCCATGGACGTCGGGCACAGCGGAACGGTCGACGCCGGAACGATCCTGGAGTGGGTCGACAAGGCCGCCTACGCCGCGGCGGTGGCCTGGGCGAAGGCGTACTGCGTCACGGCCTACGTGGGCAACATCCACTTCGCGGACCCCGTGCAGATCGGGGACATGGTGGAGCTGGAGGCGCGGATCGTGCACACCGGCCGATCCTCGATGCACATCCTGACGACGGTCACCTCCGGGGACCCGCGCACCTTCGGGGACGCCGGGGTGCGCGCCGACGCGCGCAGCCAGTGTCTGGTCATCTTCGTGGCGGTGGACGGGGACGGCCGGCCGACGGCGATTCCGCCTTTCGTCCCCGGCACTACCCTCGAACGCGAGCAGCAGGAACACGCAATCGCGCGGATCGGGGTACGCGAGAAGATCGTGGAGGCGATGGGCCGCGTCTCCTACACGGAGGAGGGGACCGGGGAACGCGTCGTGCTGCGGTTCCTGGCCGCGCCGTCGGACGTCAACTGGGGCGGCAAGGTCCACGGCGGCATCGTCATGGCGTGGATCGACGAGGCGGCGTACGTCTGCGCCACCCGCTACTGCGGCCGCGACACGGTGGCCGTCTTCTCAGGCGGGGTGAGGTTCTACCGCCCGCTGTTCATCGGGCACGTGGTCGAGGTGGAGGCGCGGCTCGTCTACACGGGCAACAAGGGCATGCACATCGCGGTGCACGTGCGCTCGGGGGATCCCACCGCGCGCGAACTGGAACTGACCACGTCTTGCATGACCGTCATGGTGGCGCGCGACGACCGCGGGTCCGCCGTCCCGGTTCCGGCGTGGACCCCGCGGACCGCGGAGGACCGGGCGCTGCACGGCCACGCCCGCGACCTGATCGCCATCCGGGGGGCCGCCCCCGGGAACCGTCTCCCTAACCACGTGCTGTCGGCGGGGGACGAATAAGCCGCCCTACTTAGCGGAGGCGTCCTCTGTGGCGGTTTCCTGGGACGCCAACTGGGCGTGCACCTCCTGCATGTCGATGCCCTTGACCGCGTCGACCAGGTCCGTGAACTGCGAAGAGCCCATGGCTCCGGGCTGTGAGAAGACCAGCACCTTGTCGCGGAACGCCATCAGCGTGGGGATCGAGGTGATGCCCGCGGCGGCGGCCAGGCCCTGCTCGGCCTCGGTGTCCACCTTGGCGAACACGACGTCGGGAAACTGCTCCGACGCGGATTGGAAAACCGGAGCGAACTGCTTGCATGGCCCGCACCACTCCGCCCAGAAGTCAACGAACACGATGTCGTTCTCCTCGAGCGTCTGCGCGAATTGGGCCTCGGTGATATCGATGGTTGCCATAGGGCAACGGTAGCCGCTCCGCATGGCGCGTGTCTCTCCCCTTGGCCCGACGGTGGAATGTGGACGGTGGTCGGTGGACGGGGCCGGGTTATCCACATTCGGCGGCGGTGGCCCCTCCGGGCGCGCTTCGGCGCCTAGCCTCGGAATCCCAGAGGCACCTACGAGAGGAACGGGCCATGCCGCGCCGCACCCTGTTGATCATCCTTGAGAAGCGCTTGCTGCGCGACGCGATTTCCGAGGGCCTGGAGTTGGCCGAACGCTACCGGGAGCTGCCCCCGGGGGTCCCGGAGGGCACCGAAAGCGAGCTCTACGCCGTCGGCGAGGCGGCACGGATCCAGCGTCGGACCAAACCTCCGCGCACCCTCGCGAGTCCCTCGCCCGCGGGGACCGGGGTGGGTCCGATCCATGCCATCTGGGCCGGCGGACAGTGGCTGACGCCCGCGGGCTGCTCCCCCGCCCCTCCGGACGCGAACGGCGCTACCGACTGGCAATGGGCGCACTACAACGCCGTCATGGACGCGGACCGCGGGGCGCACCTGTTGCTTTGGGACCTCTATTGGAAGGCGGAGGAAGACCGGATGGCTGCCTGAGGATCCGGGGAAATCCGGGGTCGGACCTTTCCGGAACACGCGCGGAACGCGAAGAACCCCGGACCGTGGGGTCCGGGGTTCTTCGGTGGTCCGTTGCCGGACGGTGGTGGCAGATACTGGATTCGAACCAGTGAAGGCAATGCCAGCTGATTTACAGTCAGCCCCCTTTGGCCGCTCGGGTAATCTGCCGAACGCTCCGTAATGGAACGAGAAGAAACTTTACCTAAGATTCGGCGCAGAATCGAATCGGACCCGGATGCGGGACCGCCGGGCCGGGAACCGCGCCTGCCGGTAGGCTGGATCGCAGCAGAAACCGACCCAAAACAGGAGGACTTCCATGGCGAGCGATTCCACATTCGATGTTGTCAGCAAGGTCGACACCCAGGAGGTGTCCAACGCCCTGAACCAGGCGCAGAAGGAGATCGCCCAGCGCTACGACTTCAAGGGCGTCGGTGCCGAGCTCGACTTCAGCGGCGAGAAGATCCTGATGAAGGCCAACTCGGAGGAGCGCGTCAAGGCCGTCCTCGACGTGTTCCAGACCAAGCTCGTGAAGCGCAACATCAGCCTCAAGTCCCTCGATGCCGGCGAGCCGTACGCCTCCGGCAAGGAGTACCGCATCGAGGCCACCATCAAGGAGGGCATCGCCCAGGATGTCGCCAAGAAGATCAACAAGCTGATCCGCGACGAGGGGCCCAAGGGCGTCAAGTCGACCATCCAAGGCGACGAGCTCCGCGTCTCCTCGAAGTCCCGTGACGACCTGCAGGCCACCATGACCCTGCTGCGCGGCTTCGAGGAGGCCGACCTGCAGTTCGTCAACATGCGCTAGGCGGCCGTCGGCCGCCCGCGGGTCAGCTCCCCACGCGGGTCAGCGCCCCGGCGGGCGGCCGGCCATCCCCTCCAGGCGGGCGATCCGGTCCGCCATCGGCGGGTGGGTGGTGAACAGCTTCTTGGCTCCGCCGAGGAATGGGTTCGCGATCATCAGGTGCGACGTGTTGACGAGCCGCTGGTCCTCGGGCAGCGGCGCGCGCTGGACTCCCATCTCCAGCTTGCGCAGCGCCGAGGCCAGCGCCAGCGGATCGTTGGTCAGCTTCGCGCCGTCCTCGTCGGCGTCGTACTCGCGGGTGCGGCTGATCGCCATCTGGATCAGCGACGCCGCCAGTGGCGCGAGCAGCGCGGTGGCGATCATGGCCAGCGGGTTGACGTTGCGGCGGTCGCCGCCGCCGAAGAAGAGCATGAACTGGGCGACGGACGTGATGACGCCCGCTACCGCGGCCGCGACGGACGAGGTGAGGATGTCGCGGTTGTAGACGTGCATCAGTTCGTGCCCCAGCACTCCCCGGAGTTCCCGCTCGTCCAGCAGCTGCAGGATGCCTTCCGTGCAGCAGACCGCCGCGTTCTGCGGATTGCGTCCGGTCGCGAACGCGTTCGGGGCGGCGGTGGGCGAGATGTAGAGCCGCGGCATCGGTTGCTGTGCCACGACGGAGAGTTCCCGCACGATCCGGTACATCGCGGGCTGCTCCAGTTCGGTGACGGGGCGGGCCTGCATGGAGCGGATGGCGATCTTGTCGCTGTTCCAGTAGCCGTAGGCGGTCGTCGCGACGCCGATGAGCGCGAAGATCCAGATGAACGACGAGTTGCCCGTTCCGGAGGCGATCAACCCGCCGATCGCCAGCAGCAGCGCGAACATGCCGCCCAGCAGTCCGGCGGTTTTCAGCCCGTTGTTGTGGTTATGCACCGATCGTCACTCCCTGTTCGTGCGCGGGGCACCGCACCGTGCGGACCCGCCTACATCTAATCTAGTCAACGCCGGCGCCGGCCGCGGTGTTCCGCCAGGCACCAGCTACGGTGTCCCGCTACGGCACCGGCCGGCGCGAATCGTAGGCGAGGAATCCCGGCTGCCAGCGCATCAGCCCGGCGGCCAGCGCAATACAGGCGACGCCGCCCACAACGAGCGTCCACCCCTCGCCGATGCCGGTGGCCACGCCTCCGGAGACCAGCTCCCCCATGCGGGGACCGCCCGCCACCACCACGATGAACACGCCCTGCAGGCGTCCGCGCAGGTGGTCCGGAGTCGCGGACTGCAAGATCGTGGTCCGGAAGACGGAGCTGACCGCGTCCGCTACGCCCGCCGCGGCCATGCACGCGGCGGCGGCCCAGACCCAGCGCGTGGCCGACCCGTCGTCGGGCAGCGTATCCCGCCCCGCGAGGAGAACCACGACGCCGAATCCTCCGATGCTCGCGCCCCAGGCGGCCACGGACCAGAACACGGCGACGCCCTGCCGGTGCACGCGGCCCAACGGCCCGGAGAACACCCCGACGAGGAACGAGCCGAGCGCCGTGGACGCCAGCATCAGTCCCACGGTGGTCTCCCCGCCGCCGATCAGGACCGCCCCGACGGCGGGCAGCAGCGCCCGCGGGGCAGCCGTGATCATGGCGACGAGGTCGATCACGAACGTCATGCGGATGTTCGGCTGGGTCGCCAGGAACCGGAATCCCTCGACGATCGAGCGCAGGCCGGCCCGCGCCACCCCGCCCGTCGGGGGCAGCGACGGAAGCCGGTACACGGACCAGATGGCCGCCGTGTAGGTCACGACGTCGATCGTGTACGTCCACGCGAAACCGACCTGGGCCACCAGCACGCCACCCAGCAGGGGGCCGATCATCTGGGCGATGCCGAAGGTGACCATGTTCAGGGAATTGGCCGCGGGGAGCAGCTTCAGACCGAGGATCGCCGGGATGATGGCGCCGCGGGTCGGCTGGTTGATCCCGCCGGCGCCGGAATGGACGGCGACCAGCGCGTAGAGCAGCCAGACGTTGTTCGCGCCCAGCCACGCCTGCGCCGCAATGGCGGCCGTCGCTCCCCACAGCACGACGGCGGAGCCGAGGGCCACCTTTCGGCGGTCGTACGCGTCGGCGATCGCGCCGCCGTAGAGCCCGGCCAGCACCAGGGGAACGAGGGCGAACAGGCCGAGCAGCCCCACGTTGAAGCTGGAGCCCGTCAGCGCGTAGATCTCCAGGCTGACGGCCAGCAGCGTGAGCTGGCTGCCGACGGCGGAGAGCGCGTTGCCGATCCACAGGCGGCGGAACGCGGGGCTGATACGCAGCGGCGTCAGGTCCGCAAACAGTCGGGGCACCGTTGGATTCTAGCGGTGCAGCAACGGGGAGCGGGGCGCAGCCACAGCGGGGTTAGGCGCACCTTATTTTGACAAGATCAAAATAGAGGGAAGAATAGGGGTATGGACTTCCCGGAACGGCTACGCGAACAGGGGCTGCGCGTCACGCGCCAGCGCCTGGCCGTGCTGTCCGTCCTGGAAAACCACCCGCACTCGTCCGCGGACACCGTCGTCGCCACCGTGCGCGAGGAGCTCCCGGACCTGTCGATCCAGTCCGTGTACAACGTGCTCAACGACCTGACCGGGCTCGGCATACTCCGCCGGTTCAGCCCACCGAACTCCGCCGCCCTCTACGAGACCCGTGTGGACGACAACCACCACCATGCCGTCTGCACCCGGTGCGGACGCGTCGAGGACGTCGATTGCGCCGTGGGCCACGCCCCGTGCCTGACGCCGTCCGAGGACCACGGCATGGCCATTCAGATTGCCGACGTCCTGTACCAGGGCGTCTGTGAAGACTGCAGGAACGAGGCGGCCGGTGTTGCCACAGGACCGCTTCCCCGCAGGGAACCCATTCGATGAAGAAGGAGAATCTCTTGTCTGAGAACTTCACCACCACCCAGTCCGGGGCACCCGTTGCCTCCGACGCGCACTCGTTGACCAACGGCCCCGACGGCTTCACCGCGCTGCACGACCGCTACCTGGTCGAGAAGCTCGCCTCCTTCAACCGCGAACGCGTGCCGGAGCGCAACCCGCACGCCAAGGGCGGCGGCGCCTTCGGCGAGTTCACCGTCACCGAGGACGTCTCCAAGTACACCCGCGCCGCGGTCTTCCAGCCGGGCGCCAAGAGCGAGACGCTGTTGCGCTTCTCCTCCGTCGCCGGCGAGCAGGGCTCCCCGGACACCTGGCGCGACGTGCGCGGCTTCGCGCTCCGCTTCTACACCAACGAGGGCAACTACGACGTCGTCGGCAACAACACGCCGATCTTCTTCCTGCGCGACGCCATGAAGTTCCCGGACTTCATCCACTCCCAGAAGCGCCTCGGCGCCTCGGGCCTGCGCGACGCGGACATGCAGTGGGACTTCTGGACCCTGTCCCCCGAGTCGGCCCATCAGGTCACCTACCTCATGGGCGACCGCGGGCTCTCCCGCTCCTGGCGCGAGCTCAACGGCTACGGATCGCACACCTACCAGTGGATCAACGCCGCGGGCGAGCGCTTCTGGGTCAAGTACCACTTCATCTCCCGCCAGGGCGTGCACAACATCGGCGCCGACGAGGCCGAGCAGCTCGCCGGCTCCGACGCGGACTTCTACCGCCGCGACCTGTTCGACAACATCGCGGCCGGCAACTTCCCCGAGTGGGACGTCAAGGTCCAGATCATGCCGTACGAAGAGGGCAAGACCTACCGCTTCAACCCGTTCGACATGACGAAGGTCTGGCCGCACGCGGACTACCCGCTGGTCCACGTTGGACACTTCACGCTGAACCGCAACCCGCGCAACTTCTTCGCGGAGATCGAGCAGGCCGCGTTCTCGCCGTCGAACATGGTTCCGGGCACCGACATCAGCCCGGACAAGATGCTGATGGCCCGCGTGTTCTCCTACCCGGACGCGCAGCGCCACCGCATCGGCACCAACTACAACCAGTTGCCGGTCAACCAGCCGCACGCCGCCCCGGTCAACAACTACATGCACCAGGGCAGCATGCAGTACAAATTCAACTCCCCGGAGGACCGCGTCTACACCCCGAACTCCTTCGGCGGACCGGAAGCCGATCCGCTGCGCGCAGCCGAGGGCGGCTGGGCCTCCGACGGCGAGCTGATGCGCGCCGCGCAGACACTGCGGGCGAACGACGACGACTTCGGCCAGGCCGGCACGCTGTACCGCGAGGTCTACGACGCCGCCGCCAAGGCGCGTTTCCACGAGACCCTGCTGGGCCAGTGTGGCGGCATCACCATCGAGGACATCCGCGAGCGCTTCTTCCAGTACTGGACGAACGTCGACGCGAACCTCGGCGCCCTGCTGCGCGAGCGCTACGCCGCCGGCGACCAGGGTGTCACCGAGGGCGCTGCCGAAATGTCGGCCCGCTAGCGGCACCCGCAGGTGTCCGCCCACGGGACGGATACCGCAAGGGCCCTGCCCATCGCCCCGACGGGCGATGGGGCAGGGCCCTTTTGTGCCTTCGGCGCGCCGTCGGTGGTTTCCGCGGCGCCGGTCAGCCCACGGAAGGCAGCGTCACGTCCCCGGCGAACGTCCGCTCGGCCCCGTCCGTTGCCTCGACGCGGAGGGTCACCGGACCGCCGTCGGACGCGCCGGATGCCCGGACCAGGAACTGCAGCGTCTGGGCGTCCGCAACGTCGCACCGCCACAGGGAGCTTCCGACCCGGTCGCAGTCGGTCCCCTCCGCGGCCCGGTCCAGCAGCGTGCCGTCGGCGACGGTCAGCGAAACGCGCACCGGGCCGGCGAAACCACCGTCGGGCTCGGACAGCAACACGAGGTTGGAGCCGTCGCCCTGCGGCGAGACGGACAGGCTTCCCGCCGCGTTGCCTGCCGGCGGGGACTGGGCGGGCGCGGACGACGTCGGCTCGGCTGTCCCGCTGGTCGGAGCCGCCGGGTCCGCGCTGGTCGTTTCCGAGGGGCCCGCACCGGACGGGTCGCCGCTGGACGACGACGTCGGAACGGACGGATCGGGGCTCCGCGGCATATCCGAGGGGCCTGGTTCCGACGCCGGCGTTGTGGTGGGGTCCCGCGGCGGCCCACCGGAACGCGGGGTGGACGGTACTTCGGCCGGCGCCGCGGACGGCACGGCCGACGGTTCCTCGCCGGGGCTCGACGTTGGGCCGCGTTCCGCAGACGACGCGCCGGTTTCCCGTACGGCGGGGTCGCCATCCCGGGCCCCCGCCGCACCGGTCGATGTGGAAGAGGGTTCCCCCGGGGCGGGCGTCGCGGCGCCCGCGTCCGCCGTCCGGCCCGCCGATTGCGTTGCCGGACTCGTGGTGGCCGTGGCTCGGGACGACGCTGTCGACGTCGGTCCGCCCCTCCCGTCGCGGGGACCGCCGGGGACGCCGTCGCCGGCGCCGGACTCCGGCAGCGTTCCCGACAGCATCGGCATGGCTACGGCCGCGGAAAAGCCGACGGCCGCGAGAGCGACCGTGGCGGCGGCCGCCCAGACGGTGGCGGGTGTGTGCTTTTGTTTTCGCGATGGCGGCACAAGATGGTCTCTCGATGGGGGTCGAAGGTCGCTCTCGGTGCATGGGTGGCGCCGGGCGCGCCAGGGGGCTAATCCTGCGAGATTCTCACCATCTCCTCGCGGGGCACCACCTTGACGCGCTCCCGCGTCACGGGTCCGCCGGCGGTGTCCACGCTTCCGGCCGCCTCGCCCAGCGCCTTCTCGTGCGCGTCGAGCTTCAGCCAACCCTCCCACGTGGTGTACCCGATGCCTCGGGACTCCAAGAGGTCGATCACCGCGGACTCCTCCGGGTTCTGGGCGGGCGGCAAGTCGAGCCGGTCCTCGAGCAGGTTCCCAATCGTCTCCAGCGCGTCGCCCTTGGTGTGCCCGATGAGGCCGACCGGGCCGCGCTTGATCCATCCCGTGGCGTAGATCCCGGGGACGGCGTTGCCCGCCTCGTCCACGACGCGGCCGCCCTCGTTCGGGACCACGCCGCGTTTCGCGTCGAAACCGACCTCCTCGAGTTCGGAGCCGAAGTAACCGATGGCGCGGTAGACGGCCTGGAACGGGTAGTCCAGGATCTCGCCGGTTCCGCGGACGTTGCCCGAGCCGTCGAGCTCCTGCCGTTCGAAGCGCATGCCGGAGACCTTACCGTCATCCCCCAGGACCTCGATGGGATTGTGCAGGAAGTGCAGGTGCAGGCGGCGGGACGCA
>NZ_JBIMER010000021.1:0-39239 GCF_051262515.1 Arthrobacter arnarulunnguaqae
TACTGCGTGTCGCTTCGCAAATCCACCGTTTCCGGCTCGCTGCGACTACGATGCGCTTTCCCTCAATCCGAGTTCCGGGCGCAGAGCGCTCCGGTCCATTTTGGACTGATTTTGTAGGGTTTGGCCGCCTGCGATCTTCAGCGTTTCCGCTGTCCTCGTCCCGGCGACTCAGAAAACTTTACACGCGATCCGCCCCCGCGCCAAATCGCGGGCTCTCCCCGGAAAATCCTTGCCCACGCTGGGATCCAGCCCCCTCAGGCCCCCTCTGGAGACGCCACGGCGCACCACGGGTTTTTGAGCCCTGCGTCACACCTAATCCTAGACTTGACGCATGTCCCCACAACGCGCATCGACGCCCCCGTCCCCCGCAGCCGAACGCCACGATCTCGCCGCCCGCCTGGGCCTGTCCGAACCACTGGTCAACGCCCCCATGGCGGGGGCGGCCGGCGGACGTTTGGCCGCGGCCGTCTCGCGGGCGGGCGCGCTCGGCATGGTCGGCATCGGCGGCGGGGCGACGGCGGAGTGGATCTCGGCGGAGTCGGCCCGGGCGCGCGAGTCCGGCGGCGCGTGGGGGGTCGGACTCATGGCCTGGGTCCTGGAGAAATCGCTCGACCCGCTGCGTGCCGCGTTGGAAGCCCGGCCCGGCCTCGTCTGCGTGAGTTTCGGCGACCCCGGGCCGGCGGCCGCCCTGGCGCGGGAGGCGGGGGTACTCACCGCCATGCAGGTCGGTACCGGCGCCGAACTCGGCCGGGCGCTGGAGGACGACATCGACGTCGTGGTGTGTCGTGGAAGCGAGGGCGGCGGACACGGCCGCAACGACGTCGCCACGCTGCCGTTGCTCCAGCTCGCCCTCGACTCGACCGACAAGCCGGTGGTCGCTGCCGGTGGCATCGCGACGGCGCGGGGCGTGGCCGCCGCGCTGGGAGCCGGCGCGCAGGCCGCCTGGGTGGGCACCCGGTTCGCGGCGTGCGTCGAGTCGCTCAGCCACGCGCGCGCCAAGGAGGCCATCTCCGCCGCGGGCCTCGACGACACGGTCTACACCCGGGCCTTCGACATCGCCCAGCGCATCCCGTGGCCGAGGGAATACGGGGGCCGCGCGCTGGGCAACGCGTTCAGCGCGCGGTGGGCCGCCGACGAAGAGGGCCTGGAGCGGGAGTTGGCGGAGCACCCGGAGATCACCGCGGAGATGGAATTCGCCCGCGCGGGCGGGGACACGGCCACGGCGCCCGTCTACGCCGGCCAGTCCGCCGCCATGACCCGCGCCGGGGAAACGGCCGCCGACGTCGTGGCCGACCTCGCGCGCTTCCGCACCCACCTGCGGGACGCCGCGGCGCGCTGGTGATCCCCCGCGTTCCCGGCGGGCGGATCCACGGCTCGTTGACGCCGCGGCAGGAGACGGTCCTGGCCGCGGCCTTCCCCGGCATGGCCGTGGCCGCGGACCACAGTTGGCCGACGGGCGCCACGGTCTTGGAGTTCGTCGCCGGCGGCGGACGCTACATCCTCAAGGCCGCGGAGGATTCGCACCACATCGTGCGGGAGGCCCGCGCACACCGGACCTGGCTGGGCCCACTGGCCGGGAATGCCCCGGAACTGGTCCTGTACGACGGGCGGGCCGGGCTTTTGGTGACGCGCCACCTGCCCGGACACATCGCCCTGGGCTCCCCCGCGGCGGGGGACCCGGACGTGTTTAGACAGGCCGGTTCCCTGTTGGCGCACCTGCACCGGGGAGCTTTCGGCGGGGAGCGCGCCTCCACCCGCTACGAGGCCGCCATGGTCCGGCGCAGCGCGAACCTGGTGGAGCGTTCGCGCGGCCTGGCCCCGGCGGAGGAACTGGAGACGTTGGCGCGGTGGCTGCGGAACTTCGCGCCGTCGCCGGTGGAGCTGGTCCCCACCCACGGCGACTTCCAGCCGCGCAACTGGCTGGTCCGTCCGGACGGACGGGTGGCGCTCATCGACTTCGGCCGCGCGGATCTGCGGCCCTGGTACACGGATCTGGTGCGACTCGAACACCAGGAGCTCGCGGGCCGCGGGGATCTGCGGTCGGCCTTGCTGGAGGGCTACGGCGGACCTTCCGCGCCGCCCCGCAGCGCCGGATGGATGCTGGACAACGTCCTGCAGTCGCTCGGAACGGTCGTCTGGGCACACGAGCGGGGCGACGCCGCCTTCGAGCGGCAGGGCCGCGGGATGCTTGCCACCACCGTCCGCACGCTGGGCGAGGGGCCGTGGCCGCCCGATTCGGTGCGCTGACCGCTAGGAGCCGGCGGTTCCCAGCGGCAGGTTGTCGATCAGGCGCACGGAACCGACGCGGGCCGCCACCAGCGCCAGGGCCTCGCCCGTGAAGGGGGTCTCGCGGCAGTTGAACGCCAGCGGCTCGAGCGTCGCGGGATCCACGACCTCGAAGTAGTCGAGATCGACGAGCGGCTGGCTGCGGATCAGCGCCTCGGCGTCCTCGGGCCGCAGCGCCTGGTGCGCGTCGGCGCGCTCGCGCATCAGCGTCAGCGCGCGGGACAGCACCAGCGCGGCGTCGGCCTCCGGGGCGGAAAGGAACCGGTTCCGGCTCGAGAGGGCGAGCCCCTCCGGCGACCGGACGATCGGCACGGCGCGGATCTGGACGGGATAGGCGAGGTCCGCGACCATCCGCCGGATGATGGCCAGCTGCTGCGCGTCCTTCTGCCCGAAGTACACGCTGTAGTGGACGGCGACCGCCGTGTTCAGCGGGGCGGCCCCGTAATGCAGGAGTTTGGCCACGACGGCCAGCACGCCGTCGAAGTGCCCGGGCCGCGAGGCGCCCTCGAACTTGGCGCCCAAAGCGCCGCTGGAGACCGCGACGAGCGGCGCTCCGTCCGGGTAGACCTCCGACTCCTCGGGCGCGAACACGAGGTCCGCGCCGGATTCGGCGAGCAGCTCGACGTCGTTCTCCAGCGTCCGGGGATACCGCTCGAAGTCGGCCTCGTCGTTGAACTGGAGCCGATTGACGAAGACGGACACGACGACGACGTCGTTCTCCTCGCGCGCGGCGCGGACGAGTCGCTGGTGGCCGGCGTGCAGCGCACCCATCGTGGGCACGAGGGCCAGCCGCCGGGGCTTTCCGGGCTGGTCCAGCGAGGACTCGAGCAGCGCGCGCGAGGCGTTCTTCAGCTCGGAGACGGTGCGGACGATCCTCGGCGGGGTCGCGGGCTCTGCGGTACTCACGCCAAGAGTCTAGTCCCGCCGCCCGGTGCCCTACGCGAGGGCGTCGAGGATCGCCGCGGCCCGGGCGTCGCTGAGCAGGCCGCGCGCCACCGCGCGCTGGGCCGTGGCGCGGGCCATGGCCAGGTACGCCTCCCGCACGTCGGGCGGGACCTCCTCCTGGGCCAGCGCCTGGCGATGGATGGACACCGTTCCGACGTCGCCGCGGGCGACCGGGCCGGTGAGCGCGCCCTCCCCCGTGGACAGGGCGTTCTCCAGCGAGGCGCGCATCAGCGGCCCCAGGACGCGGTCCGGCCGGTCGATGCCCACGGCGCGCAACAGTTCGGACGACTGTCCGGCGACGGTCACGAGGTGGTTCGAGGCGTGCGCGAGCGCCGCGTGGTAGAGGCCGCGGTCCTTTTCCTCGACAACGGCGGGCTCCGCACCCATCTCCACCACGAGGGCCTGCGCGATGGGCAGCATCATGCGATCGGCCGTCACCCCGAACATGCAGTCCCGCAGTCGCGTCAGGTCCAGGCTGAGCCCGGTGAAGCTCATGGCCGGGTGGATGGCCAGCGGAATGGCGCCGGCGGCGCGCGCCGGTTCGAGGATCCCGACGCCGTAGCGTCCCGCGGTGTGGACGACGAGTTGGCCCGCCTGCCAGTGCCCGGCGTCCGCGAGGCCCTTGACCAGGGGACCCAGGGCGTCGTCCGGCACCGCGATCAACACCAGTTCGGCACGGCGGAGGATTTCGGGGATCGGCAGGATCGGCACCCCGGGCAGCAGCGCGTCAGCACGTTCGCGCGAGTCCTCCGAGACGGCGTGGACGCCCACAACCCCGTGTTCGGCGGCGCGCAGGGCCGCGCCGAGTACGGCGCCCACCTTGCCGGCGCCGATGACGCCTACGCCCAGGCGGCCGGGCTTATTCATGGTTCTCGCCTTCCAGCCAGTGGTCGCGGTCCCGCAGGTGGCGGGCCGTTGCCGCGCGGTGGGCCTGTTCCAGGAACAACGCGCGTCCGGATTCGACGTCAGTCTGCACCACGCACGGGTCCACCGGACCACTGGTGGTGGCGAATTGGACGTCGCAGACGCCGAAGCGCCGCGCCAGCGGCCCCTGGCTGAGCACCAGTCCCTGCGTGCGTTCGTGGGGAACCAGGACCAGCCGTTTGACGAGCACGCCGGAACGCGCCAGCAGGGCCGTCCCGGTGACCGCGAACCCCTGCCTTCGCCAGGCCAGCGGCGCCAGCAGGCGGGCGCCACGCGGGGTGTTGGTGAAACCCGCCTCGGGACCCCTCCCGCCGATTCCTGCGTCGATCAGCGCCAGCGGGTTCTCGGTTCCGGGGTCCGGGAGCACCACGGCAAGTACGTTCAGCACGTCCTCCCGTGTGCCCACCGGCAACAGCGTGGAACGCGAGGCGCCGTCACCGCCCGCGTTCCCGTAGCCCGCCACGTTGACCACCACCTTGTGCCAACCGAACAGCCGCCACACGACGCCCTGGCTGATCTGGATGGCTTGCACCCGGCCCGGCGGGACGGTCTGGTGCCGGGTGTCGAGCAGGCCGTAGCTCAGGCGCAGTCCGTCCGCGGCCACGCCGGCCCGGAAGTTGTAGCCCTGGCTGAACTGCCCCCACGTGGCGGGGACGACGCCGAGGAGGAACGGAAGGAGGAAGAACACCGAGAACGCGCCATCGGTGATCCGCATGGCGAGTAGCCCACCGACCAGGACCAGCGCCGTGATCCACACCCACGGGCTGAGCAGGACCGATCCGACCAGTCGGCCCGCCGGAACCACCGCGACCACCGTCTCCGGAGCCTCCGGCGCGTCCTCGGACGGAGCCGTGGCATCCGTCTCGAGTCCCGCGGCGCGGGCCAGGATGGTGTTGCGCAGCCGCTTGGCGTCGTCGAGCTTGAGGAAGGCGAGGCTCATGGCGGTCTCGCCGGCGTCGGCCACCTCGAATTTCAGCTCGGCCAGCCCGAAGACGCGCGCGATCAACGGCTGGGCGATGTCGATGGCCTGGACGCGGTCGATGCGCGCCTGCCGTTGCTGCCGGAACACGATGCCGGAGTTGACGTTCACGTGGCGTTCGGTGATCTGGTACCGGGTGAACCACCAGGACAGAAAGAATCCCAACACGATCAGCACCAGGACCCCCAGGCCCACCGCAATGGTCACCAGCAGATCCGGTGTGAACTGCCAGCGCCCCGACGCGCCCTCCGAGGCCTGGCCCTGGGCGAAGATGTCCTCGAGCCAGTTTTGGCCCCAGAAATAGGCGAACGCCAGCACCGCGATCCAGCCGCGGACCAGCGGCGACACGGGGTGCACCCGGTACCAGGGGACCTCCGGCTCGCTCACAGTCCCGCCAGCCTGGCCTCGCCGCGGGCCGACAGCTGCTCGCGCAGCCGGGTGCCCTCGGCGGCGGGCAGCCCCGGGATCTCGGCGGTCGCGCTCGTCGAGGCGGTGTGCAGCTGTACCCTGCACAGTCCCAGCTGGCGGTCGATCGGGCCGACGGCGACATCCACGTACTGCATGCGGCCGTACGGGACCACAAGGACCTTCTGGAAAAGGAGGCCCGAACGCACCAACAGGTCGTTCTCGCGTTCGGCGTAGCCGATGGCACGCACCTGCCGCGGAATCAGGATCAGGGAGACGATCTCCAGCCCCACGACGGCGGCGGGCACGCCCCATGCGAGCCACAGCGGATAGGCCGGCCAGATCCCCGAGAGCCGAAGCGCCAGGGGGACGCCGAGGAGCACGAGGGCGACAAGGAAACCGACCAGCGAGCCGATGATCCGGACCCGCGCGTACTTCGGGGAAACCCTCCGCCACTGAATACCGGCGGGATCAACTGGTTCCTGGGGCATACCCTTCGTTTTCCTCACTGTCGCGCGCGTTCGCGTCGGGTGCGGACGGGTCGTCCGGCGGCAGCTTGCAGAATTGCTCAACCGCCCATCCCACAATAACCATTGCGACGGCCGCTCCCATCATCACCAGGGACGATGTGGAGGAGCCGGTGCGCAGCCCGCTGGCGGCCATCAGGTCCACGAGGATACCCAGGTGCCAGCCGGCGATCAGCGCCCCGGCGTAGGCCGTGGCCTGCGCGAGGACCAGGGTGCGGGCGGCCTGAAGCGGATCCAGCATCCGGCGGAGCTTGCCCTGTTGGTAGCGCCGGACCCGCAGCCCGAATCCGAGCGTGATCAGGATTCCGGCGCCCATGGTGATCAGCGAGGTCCAGTGGAGCACCGGAGCGGGCAGTCCGTTGGTCGAGGCCAGCCATTGCCCGATCCACCCGGCCAATGCCGCGCCGAGGCAGATCGCCAGGAGCCAGAGGGGCCTGATGGTGCTCATCAACGCTCAGCCGTCCCCTTCGGGCCGGTAGGGCCGCAACCCGTCGGCGTCGGGCGCCCTGCCGGCCAGTTCCGCCACCGCCACGCCCCCGAGCGTGGCATCCGGGTCCATCCGGGACCACGGCTGGAGCACGAACGCGCGCTCGGCCGCCCGGGGATGCGGGACCGTCAGTTCCTCGCAGTCGATGGCGTGGTCCCCGTAGGTGATGATGTCGATGTCCAGCGTTCGCGGTCCCCAGCGGACGTCGCGCACGCGGTGGTGCCGCCGTTCGACGTCCTGGCAATGGCGCAGGAGGGCCAGCGGGGCCAGCGTGGTCTCCACCTCGATGACCATGTTCAGGAAGTCGGGCTGGCCTGCCGGCCCCCCGACCGCATGGGTCTGCACCACCGGGGACACCCGGCGCAGGGTGACCGCGTCGCCGTCGGCGATCTCGGCGACGGCGCTTAGCAGCGTCTCACCCCGCTTCCCCTGGTTGCTGCCCAGGGCGAGCACGGCCACGATCGGCGCGGCGCTCCCGGAGGTCACGGGCGCTCCCGGTGGATGGTGATGGCGACGTCGCCGAACGGCACCGGGATGGGCGCCTGCGGCTTGTGGACGGTGATGCCGACGGCGTCGACCGCGAAGTCCGCCAGCACCCGGGCGGCCAGTTCCTCCGCCAGCTTCTCGATGAGGTCGAAGGGGCCGGAGGCCACGACCCCGGCGACTGTCTCCGCGAGTGCCCCGTAGTTGGCGGTGTCCGCGAGGTCGTCCGAGGCGGCCGCCGGGCGGATGTCGGTGTGCAGCACGACGTCGACGACGAACGGCTGGCCGTCCCGCTTCTCGTGCTCGAAGACGCCGTGGTGCCCGATGGCGGTGATGCCGCTGACCGCAATGGTGTCGCGGGGGGCGGCGCCTGCGGCCATGGCTAGGCCCCGGTTCCGGCCGGGACGAGTGCGGGGTTCGCCCACGCGGTGGCGACCTTCACGGCGTCGAGCGTGGACTCGACGTCGTGCACGCGCACGCACCAGGCGCCCGCGGCGGCGGCCAGCGCGCTGGTGGCGGCGGTGGCGACGTCGCGCTCGGCCGGCGGCGCGGGCTTTCCGGCCTCCGCGAGCAGCGACCCGAGGAAGCGCTTGCGGGACGTGCCGATCAGCACGGGGTGGCCGAGGGCCGACAGCTTGTGCGTCGCGCGCAGCAGCGCCCAGTTGTGTTCGGGGGCCTTGGCGAAGCCCAGTCCCGGGTCGAGGACGATCGACGACGCCGGAACGCCGGCGGCCAGGAAGCGGTCGCGCAGTTCGGTGAGTTCGGCGAGGACCTCCGCGACGACGTCGGTGTAGTTGGCCTCCGTGACCATCGTCTGGGCGTCTCCGCGGCGGTGCATGAGCACGTACGGGACCTTGCGCTCGGCGATCAGCGCCGGCATGTCCGGCTCGTGGGTGAGGCCCGAGACGTCGTTGACGATGTGCGCCCCGGCGTCCAGCGCGGCCCGTGCCGTGGAGGTGTGCATGGTGTCGATGGAGACGATCGCGCCGGCCTTCACGAGGGCCTTGATCACCGGCAGCACCCGGTTCCGCTCGTCCTCGGGGGAGACGAAGTCCGCCCCGGGGTGGGTGGACTCCCCGCCGACGTCGATGATGTCCGCGCCGGCGTAGAGCATGCGCAGCCCGTGGCCGATCGCGTCGTCGGCGCGCACGTAGCGGCCGCCGTCGCTGAAGGAGTCCTCGGTGACGTTCAGGATGCCCATGACCAGCGTGCGTCCGGTGGGCAGGTCGGCGAACCGCTTCGGCGCCTTGACGGGACGGATGACGGGAAGGGGGGAGGTTGCGGGGCCGGTTCCGGGGATTGCTCCGAGGGACATGGTTCCTACTTTCCGAGAATGAGGCCCATGGCCTCGGCGCGGGTCGCCGGCTCACGCAGCTGGCCGCGGACGGCGCTGGTGACGGTCTTGGCTCCGGGCTTCCGGACGCCCCGCATGGACATGCACAGGTGTTCGCATTCGACGACGACGATCGCGCCGCGCGGCTCGAGGTGGCTCATCAGCGCTTCGACGATCTGGGTGGTCAGGCGCTCCTGCACCTGGGGACGGCGCGCGTACAGCTCGACGAGCCGCGCCAGTTTGCTCAGGCCGGTCACCTTGCCGTCCCGCCCGGGGATGTAGCCGATGTGCGCCGTGCCGTGGAAGGGGACGAGGTGGTGTTCGCAGGTGGAGTAGAACGGGATGTCCTTGACCAGGACGAGTTCGTCGTGCTCGATGTCGAACGTGGTGGCAAGCAGATCGGCGGGGTCCATGTGCAGGCCGGAGAAGAACTCGGCGTACGCCTTGGCCACCCGGGCGGGCGTTTCCTTGAGGCCGTCGCGGTCCGGATCCTCGCCGATGGCCTCGAGGATCTCCCGCACCGCGCGCGCGATGCGTCCCTGGTCCACGGCCGCCGCGGGCGCGTCTGTGTACTCTTCGTCGATGTCCGTCACGGTTCCGATCCTAGCTTGCCCGGGCTAACCGCGGTCCGGCACGGGCAGGCCGCCGCCGTCCGGGCCGCTGCCCCGGCCGGGGCCGAATCCGCCGTCGTTCCCGCTGTCCGGGCCCGGGTGGCCGCCCGGGAGTTCCGGCCCGCTTCCCGGGTCCACGACGACGTCCGAATGGCCCTCGCTCTCTCGCGCGGCGCGTCCCTCCGCCTGCTGGCGCAGCTCGACCGGGGACATGATGGGGCCCTCGGCGTGGACGGGGCGGCTGTCCTTGGAGAGCCAGACCTCGCGCTCCGGGCGTTTGACGATGTCCGCGAAGACCTCCACCAGGTCCTTCTGGTTCAGCGTCTCGCGCTCCAACAGGGCCAGGGCCAGGCGGTCGAGCACGTGGCGGTTCTCCGTCAGCACCGCGTAGGCCTCGTCGTGGGCCGCGTCGATCAGCGCGCGGACCTCCTCGTCGACGATGGCGGCGATGCGCTCCGAGTAGTCGCGGTCGTGCCCGGCGTCGCGGCCGAGGAACGGCTCCCCGCCGCCGGAGCCGAGCTTGACCGAACCGATCCGCTCGCTCATCCCGTACTGGGTGACCATCTTGCGTGCGGTGCCCGTCGCCTTCTCGATATCGTTGGACGCGCCGGTGGACGGATCGTGGAAGATGATCTCCTCGGCCACGCGGCCGCCCATGGCGTAGGCGAGCTGGTCCAGGAGCTCGTTGCGCGTGATCGAGTACTTGTCGTCATCCGGCACCACCATCGTGTAGCCCAACGCCCGACCGCGGGGAAGGATCGTGATTTTCGTGACCGGGGCGGAATGGCGCATCGCCGCCGCGACGAGCGCGTGTCCACCCTCGTGGTAGGCGGTGATCTTGCGCTCGTGTTCCTTCATGAGGCGCGAACGCTTCTGCGGTCCCGCCATGACGCGGTCGATGGCCTCGTCCAGGGCGCGGTCGTCCACGAGCTGGGCGTTGGAGCGTGCCGTGAGCAGGGCGGCCTCGTTGAGCACGTTGGCCAGGTCCGCGCCGGTGTAGCCGGGGGTCTTCTTGGCCACGGCGCGGAGGTCGACGTTCTCCGCCATCGGCTTTCCCTGGGCGTGGACGCGCAGGATCTGTTCGCGTCCCACGAAGTCCGGCGCCTCCACCGGGATCTGCCGGTCGAAGCGTCCCGGGCGCAACAGGGCCGGATCCAGGACGTCCGGGCGGTTGGTGGCCGCGATGAGGATGACGTTGGTGTTCACGCCGAATCCGTCCATCTCCACGAGGAGCTGGTTCAGCGTCTGCTCGCGCTCGTCGTTGCCGCCGCCCACGCCGGCGCCGCGGTGGCGCCCGACGGCGTCGATCTCGTCGACGAAGATGATGGCGGGGGCGTTGTTCTTGGCCTGCTCGAAGAGGTCGCGCACGCGGGACGCGCCCACGCCGACGAACATCTCGACGAAGTCGGAGCCGGAGATCGAGTAGAACGGCACGCCCGCCTCGCCGGCGACCGCGCGCGCCAGCAGCGTCTTGCCGGTTCCCGGGGGGCCGTAGAGCAGGACGCCCTTGGGGATCTTCGCCCCGACGGCCTGGAACTTGGCGGGCTCCTGCAGGAACTCCTTGATCTCGTGGAGCTCCTCGACGGCCTCTTCGGCGCCGGCGACGTCCACGAAGGTCACCTGCGGCATGTCCTTGGTGATGAGCTTGGCCTTGGACTTGCCGAACTGCATGACCTTGGATCCGCCGCCCTGGGCGCGCGAGAGCAGGAACCAGAAGAGCAGGGCGATGAGGATGAACGGGATGAGGATTCCGAGCATGCTCAGGAACCAGTTGTTCTCCACGGGCTGGTCGGTGAACCCGTCGAGGTCGGCGTCGTTCATCGCCTGGACGACGTCCTCGGCGCGCGCGTTGGAGTAGAAGAAGGAGACCTTCTCGCCCTTGTCGACGCCGTCGAGGGTGAAGCTCTCCTTGAGCGAGAGGTCCACGCGCTGGTCGCCGTCGAAGATCTTCGCCTCGCTGGCCTTGTTCTCCGCCAGAAGCTGGAGCCCGACGCTCGTGTCGACGCGTCCGGTGTTGCCGGAGGTGAGCGACGGCAGGAAGACCAGCAGCGCCACGGCGCCCACCAGTACCCAAATGACCCAACTGTTGAGGATTTTCTTGACGTTCATGCGTTGGGGGCCCTGTCCCCCGTCCCTTCTGGTCGAACCACGCGGCGCTTGGGCGCCGCACCGGTCCGCGCAGGCCGGGGCTGGACCCCGGGCGCGCGGAATGCTCTCACGGCAATGCGTTGCCTTCCAGCATCGCACTCCCGTGGGATTTCACGCATGGCGGGCCGCGAAAGTTCCCTCAGGGCGTAGCCGTGGCGGCGCCGCTACGCGTAGACGTGCGGCGCGAGGGTTCCGATGAAGTCCAGGTTGCGGTACTTCTCGTCGAAGTCCAGGCCGTAGCCGACCACGAACTCGTTCGGGATATCCATGCCGACGTATTTGACGTCGATCTCCACCTTGGCGGCCTCGGGCTTGCGCAGCAGGGTGCAGATCTCCACGGAGGCGGGCCCGCGGGACACCAGGTTGGCCTTGAGCCAGGAAAGCGTCAGTCCGGAGTCGATGATGTCCTCGACGATCAGGACGTGCTTGCCCATGAGGTCGGTGTCCAGGTCCTTGAGGATCCGCACGACGCCGGAGGACTGCGTCCCGGAGCCGTAGGAGGAGACGGCCATCCAGTCCATCGTCACGTGCGAGTGGAGGGCGCGCACGAGGTCGGCCATGACCATCACCGCGCCCTTCAGGACCCCGACCACCAGGATGTCCCGGCCCTCGTAGTCCGCGTCGATCCGGGCGGCCAGCTCGTCGATCTTCTGCTGGATCTCCTCCCGCGTGTAGAGGACGTGCTGGAGGTCTGCGGTGACGTCGTTCGAATCCACGAATGGCTCCTGATCGTTGCTGCCCGTGCGGAGGGGCGGTGGGGGATGCGCTACTCGCTTCCTAGGGTGCCACAGCGCGGGCGCCGGTGGGGAACGACGCCGGGCGGATCAGCCGCGCGGGCGGCGCGGGTCCGCGCCGGGAACCAGCACGAGTGTGGGCGACGCCACGCCGTCGTTCCCCCGCAGCCGGGCGCGGAAGGCGGCGACCGGCCCCGCGAGCTGGACCGGCCCGGCCGAATCCGATCCCTCCAGCAGCAGCCCCAGCGCCCGCACGCGCTCGAACGCGGGCGGTTCCCCGCCGGCCAGCACGACGGCGGAGCGCAGCACGCGGCGCCGCAGCGCCGGATCGAGAGCCAACAGGGAGGCGACGGGGAGGCCGACGCCGTCGGGCACCCCGGGTGCGGCGTCCAGGACTTCGCGCAGCGCGGCCGCGCATAGGTGGTCGAGGTAGTCGGCGTCCTCGCGCGCGAGTTCGGCGGTGCGCGCCAGCGCCTCCGCCGCCCCGGGACCGAGCGCCGTTTCCAGCGCAGGCAGGACGTCCAGGCGGACGCGGTTGCGTGCCGCGCGGCGCTCGGTGTTGGTCGGATCGCTCCAGTAGTCCAGGCGCTCGTGCGCGCAGATCGCTTCCGTGTCGGCGCGGCGCAGGCCCAGGAACGGCCGGAGGTACCGTCCGCGGGCGCGCGGCATCCCGGACAGGGAGCGCGTACCGGAGCCGCGGGCCAGCCCCAGGAGCACCTGTTCGGCCTGGTCGTCGAGCGTGTGGCCGAGCAGGATTCCGGCGGCGCCCGCGTGGTCCGCCGCGGAATCGAACGCCGCGTAGCGAGCCCGGCGGGCGTCGTCCTCCGAGCCGTTGCCGCCCACGGCGGACCGCTCGAGGAGGACGGGATCCAGCCCCAGGGCCCTGGCCTGTTCCACCGCCCGCGCCGCGACGGCGGCGCTGCCGGCCTGCAGCCCGTGGTCGACGACGACGGCGCCGGCGCGGAGCCCGCCCTTCCGTCCGAGGAAGGCCGCGGTCGCCGCGAGGGCCAGCGAATCCGCTCCGCCGCTGCACGCCACCAGGTACAGGTCGCCGGCGGCGGCGCTTTTCCCGGGCCGGCCGGTGGCGCCCACCGCGTCCCGCAGCGCCGCGCGCACGGCATTGCGGGCCGTGGCCAGCACCGGCGGGAGCTTGCCGCCCACCGTTAGGAGGAGCTCGGTTCGATGCCCGCCACCCGGGAGATCCACTCGTCCGGATGGTGCAGCTCGCGTTCCGTCGGGAGGTTCTCCGGCCCCTCCCACACCACGTTGAAGCCGTCCATGCCGATCCGCCTCACCACGGCGGAGACGAACCGCTGGCCGTCCGCGTACTGGCGCATCTTGGCCTCCATGCCGAGGAAGCGGCGCAACCACGTCTCCAGTGCACCGCGGTTGGCGCCGCGGTCGTTGAAACGCTGGCGGATGGTCTTCACGGACGGAACGATCGAGGCGTCGACGGCGTCCATGACCACGTTCGCGTGGCCCTCGAGGAGGCTCATGACCGCCGTCAGGTGGCTCATGACGGCGCGGTCCTCGGGGTCCTGGATCACCGAGAGCAGGCCCGCGCCGGAGCCGGGCTCCGGCGTCGTTCCTTCGTCGCGACGGTCGCGCCCGACGCGCGACTCGACCGCCGCGCGGGCCGCTGCCCTGAGGCGGTCACCGAACCCGTCGGCCTTGTCGAAGAGGCCCCCGGTGAGCTGGCCGATGCTCTCGCGCAGGTGGTCGCGCAGCCACGGCGCCGACGCGAATTGGACCCGGTGCGTCTGTTCGTGGAGGCAGACCCACAACCGGAAGTCCGCCGGTTCCACGTTGAGTTCGCGCTCGATTTCGACGATGTTCGGGGCCACCAGGAGCAGCCTCCCGCCGGGGGCGATGCCGGCCCGCATCAGAGCCGCGAAGGGATCGTATTGTCCGAGGACCTTGGAGGAGAGGAACGCGAGGATGCTGCCCATTTCCGCGCCGGTGACGGTCGCGCCGACGGCGACCGATCCGGCGTCGAGCTGGTCCCGCTTCGTCTCGGCCAGCCGCCGCAGGACGGGCTCGAGCAGCGCCTCGAAGCTGTGTACGTTCGCGCGCGCCCATGATGCGCGGTCCACGATCAGCACCTGCGAATCGCGCAGGTCGCGCGCCGCCTCGAGCCCCGTGATGCGGTGGACGTGGCCGACCGACTCGTCGGCGTGCCGGCGGAGGTCGGCAACGACGTCGGCCGCCTCTGCGGGCGTCAGCTTCGGGCCCGGCGTCGAAAGGCGCGCGGCCGTTCCAGCGGCCAGTTCCCAGTTGATCAGCCGGACGGGTGTGGTGGAGGTTTCCATGTGACCATCAGATCACGGAAGGCTGTGGAACCGGCCGGATTTCGTCGAAGGCCGATGCGGGTCAGCGGCAACCGCACCCGGCGAGAACCGTCGCCGCGCGGTCCAGTGCCGCGCGGGCGGGCCCCAGCGAACCGGGGATGTCGCGTGCAAAGAAGGAGAACGCCAGCAGGCGGCCGTCGGCCGTGACCACGGTCCCGGTCAGAGTGACGAGGCCGGTGAGCGTGCCGGTCTTGGCCCGCACCAGCCCCTGGGTGGAGTCGCCGTCCAAGCGTCCGGAGAGCGTTCCCGTGGCGCCCGCGACCGGCAGCAGGTAGGTGAGGTCCCGCAGGTCCGGGTTGTTGGAGGCGCCGGCCGCGCGCAGCGTGGCGACGAGTTGCGCCGGGCTGACGCGGTTCGCGTCCGAGAGCCCCGACGTGTCCGCAAGGGACATGCCGACGGTATCCACCCCGAGCCGCCCGACGGCCTCCCGCACGGCCTGCGTGGCGCCCCCGAACGTTGCGGGCTTCCCCGCCTCGATGGCCACCAGGCGCCCCATGGCCTCCGCCACGTAGTTGTCAGATTCCACGCCCATGTGGCGCAGCTGGTCCCGCAGCGGAGCCGACTCGACGGCGGCGAGTTCCCGCGCGCCCTGGGGCGCGGCCGCCCGACCCACGGGCTTGGCCACGGTCGGCGCGGCGGCGACCGTGGCCTTGCGGTCGGCGAGCTCCGCGGCCAGCAGCGCCCGGAAGACGCTGGCCGCCCGCCGTGCGGGATCCTTGACGCGCGGACTGTTCGGCTTCGCGTCCTTCCGCGCGCTGTAGAGCGCGATGGGGCCGACCGCGGTGATGTTGGAGGTCTCCACGAGGGACGCGTCCCACACGGGGTTGACCGCCGCCCCCGTAAACAGCGAGTCGTCCAGGAACACGCGCAGGGTCACGGCGGATCCGGCGCCCTGCGCCGCGCCCTCCAGCAAGGCGTCGGCGGTGCGTTCGGCGAGCGTCGCCAAACCGGCGCGGCCGACCACGCCCGTGCCGGACGCGCCTGCACCCAGCAGCACGTCGCCGCCCCCCACGAGGAACAACGCGTTCCCCTCCCCGCGCACCACGGACGTCCGGAGCGTGGTGTCGGCGCCGAGTTCGGACAGTGCCGCGGCGGCGGTGGCGATCTTCAGGCTCGAGGCCGGCACCATCGGGGCCTTGCCGCCGCGGTCGTACAGCACGGCGCCGCTGGACACGTCGGCGACGGACGCGGAGAACCGCGCTCCGCCGTCGGCCTTCAGTGCCTTGTCCAGCGCGGCCTTGACCTTCGCGGCGCCGGGAACCGGCGCGCGGTCGCCCACGGGGGGAAGCGCGGTGAGCGAGGCGGGCGGGACGGACGGCGCCGGCACGGTCCGCGCGGGCGCCACGGCGGGGGAGGCGGCCTCTGTCGGCGCGTCCGCGGGATCGAAGGCCGGCAGCAGGTTGAGGGTGATGGCGCCGAGGAGCGAGCCGAGCACCGCGACGAACAACAGCGACGTGAGCACGCGCGGGCCCCTGTTCATGCGCACTCCTAGAAATAGTTGTTGCGCCGCGCCGCAATATACGCTGTGCACAGCACCTTAAGACTAGACGGCGCGACGGCATCCCCATGGCCGGGCCGCCCCCAAGACACCGAAAGTCGAGGAGACTCAGATGAGCCACGACGTCACCATCGAGATCCCGTCCGGATCGCGCGTCAAGTACGAAATCGACCACGAAACGCACCGCCTGCGCCTGGACCGCGTGCTGTTCACGTCGATGCAGTACCCCACGCACTACGGCTACTTCGAGGACACCCTCGGCGAGGACGGCGACCCGCTGGACGCGCTGGTCTGGATCCCCGGCGTCGACCTCATCCCGGGCGTGCTCGTCGAGTCCCGCCCGATCGGCGTCTTCAACATGACCGACGACGGCGGCGGCGACGCCAAGCTGATCTGCGTCCCGGCCGACAAGCGCTTCGACCACATCCGGGAACTCGAGGACATCGACGCCTGGCTGATCCAGGAAATCGAGCACTTCTTCCTGCGCTACAAGGACCTGGAGCCCGGCAAGTGGGTCAAGGCCGACGGCTGGGAGGGCCGCGAGGCCGCCGAGGCCGAACTGGCACGCTCGATCGAGCGCTTCGCCAAGGTCGGCGAGGAGTCCGAGGAAGACGATCCCCAGGGCCGCTAACCCCCGTTCCTCCCTCACCCCCGCGCCCCCGCGAAGTGGACATTACCGCCGGTTACTTACCCGCGGTGATGTCCACTTCGCGGGGGTTTGTTGTTAACGGGATGATGGACCTATGGCCCCTTCCCCCAATCCCAAACTCCTGGCGCTGACGCCGCTCGAACAGCTCCGGGCGGGACGGCTTCCCGGTCGGCTCGTGCGATTGTTCGTCGGACTCTCCCTCTTCGGCCTCGCCATGGCTGCCTTCGTGCGCGCGAGCCTCGGCCTGGAGCCCTGGGGCGTGTTCCACTACGGGATTGCCACCAAGCTGCCGCTCACGCTCGGGACCGTCGTCGTGCTCGTCGGCTTCCTGGTCCTGCTGCTGTGGATCCCCCTGCGCCAATGGCCGGGCGTGGGCACGATCGCCAACGTGGTGTGGATCGGCGTGGCGACCGACGTCGGTTTGGCGCTGATCCCGCCCGTGGCCGCGTGGCCCGCGCAGTGGGTGCTGTTCGCCGCCGCGTTGGTGCTCAACGCCCTGGGCGGTGGACTGTACATCGGAAGCCAGTTGGGGCCTGGACCGCGCGACGGCCTGATGACGGGTCTTCACCTGCGCACGGGCCTCAGCCTGCGGTTGGTCCGGACCGTGCTCGAGCTCTCGGTTTTGGGCCTGGGCTGGCTCATGGGCGGGATCGTCGGCGTGGGAACGGTGCTGTACGCGCTGCTGATTGGTCCGCTCACGCAGTTCTTCCTGCGCTGGACCGTCGTAGAACTTCCCGGCGTCGCATCCCGCACCCTGCGCGACCCGCCCACCCCACCCCGCGAAGTGGACATTACCACGCCGCGTTAACCGGGGTTTTGTCTACTTCGGGTGGTGGGGGGCGGGGATGACGTGGGGTAAGGGTGTGGGGAAATCAACCGAATAGGGTTGCTGAGCGGCATACTGGTGGCATGTACGTCCTGACCATCAACCAGCGCGACTCGCGCGAGGTCGGGGACCGGGTCGACGAACTCGTCGCCGGCCTCGGCCACCTGCCCGCGGCCATCCCCTTCCAACGCTCCGTGGGCGACGAGGCCATCGGGGTGGTGGCCGAGCCGGGGACCGCCGTTGAAGCCGCCATGATCGCGCTCCGCACGCGTCGCTGGCACGTGGGCATCGGCGTCGGCTCCCTCCACGTCCCGCTCCCCGAGGAGATCGCACATGCCGAGGGGTTCGGACTCGTCTACGCGCGCCGGGCGGTGGACCGCGCCCGGAAGACGGGCGAGCGGGTTCCGCTGGCGGTCGCCGGGCCTGACACGGAGGTCGCCGCGGAGGCGCAGGCCGTGCTGCGGCTGATCGGGCAAATCGTGTCCACGCGGACCGACGCCGAGTGGGCCGTCCTGGACTTCATGGTTCCCGGCGTCAGGGGGCAACAGCGCGCCATCGCCGACGAACTGGGCGTCACCACCCAGGCGGTCTCCAAGGCGGTGGTCCGGTCCCACTGGAACGAGGAATGGGCATGCCGTCCCGCCGCCGCCCGGCTCCTCGGCCTGGTCGCCGGCCCCGCTGTCCTTACACTCTAGTCAGCACCGGATTACCGGCGCCCCGCACACCGGGCCGAAGCAAACGAGGAGCAGGTCACGGTCCCCGAAATCAACGTCTTGGCGGTCGTCGTCGCCACACTGTCCACGATGGTCATCGGCTCCGTCTGGTACACGCCCAAGGTGTTCGGGAACTACTGGATGAAGACCGCCGAGGTCACGCCGAGCGGGAATTCCAGGGACGCGATCCGGCCGATCCTCGTCACCCTCGTGGTCAGCGCGATCACCGCCTGGGTGCTCGCGGGGTCGGCCTCGATCGCCCACGAGTTCTACGGCGGCAGCTTCCTGGGCAACACCTTCGTGACCGGCATCATCCTGTGGGCCGGCTTCACGGCCGCCCGCTTCACCACGCACGACGCCTTCGAGGGTCGCCCGGCGGGATTGACGGTGCTCAACTGCGCCCACGAACTCGTGACGGTCCTGGCGATGTGCCTCGTGATCGGCCTGTTCGGAGCCTAGGGACAGCGGCCCGGACGCGGATTAGAGCAGGCTCCGCAGGACGGCCTCCAGGCCGTCGTCATCCACGCCCGCGGCGATTTCGTCGGCCGCCGCCTTGACCTCGTCGGGGGCCTGGCCCATCGCGACGCCGCGGCCCGCCCACGCGAGCATTTCGATGTCGTTCCGCCCGTCGCCGACGGCCACGGTGTCTTCGGGGGCGATGCCCAGGCTCTCGCGCAGCACCTCGATGCCGCTGGCCTTGTTGACCCCGTCCGCCGCGATGTCCAGCCACGCCGTCCAGCCGACCGAGTAGGTCACGCCGTGCAGCCCGATGGCTTCGACCGCCTCGCCGAACTCCTCCGCGGTCGAGTCCGTGGAGAACACCACGAGCCGGACGGCCGTCGCTGCCAGCAGGTCCTCAAAGGGCACGCCCGTCGCCACCACCCCGAAGCTCGCGTCCTGGAAACGCTCCGTGGACAGGAAATTCCCCGCGTTGTCCTCCAGAGCGTACTTGGCCGCCGGAAGGGCCTCGCGCAGGGCCATCAAAGCCGGAGCCGGGTCGAAGGTCTTGCGGTCGATCACCTCGAAGCGGTCCTCGAGCGTGGGGTCCAGGCGCACGGTGACGCCTCCGTTGCAGCACACGGCGTACCCCGTGTGGATGTCGAGCAGCTCGAGGATCGGCAGCGTGGCCCCCAGGGAGCGTCCGGTGGAGACGACCACCTCGTGGCCGGCATCGACGACGGCGCGCGCCGCGGTCCGCACCGCCTGGGACATGTGTCCCTCGTGGTTCACGAGGGTGCCGTCGACGTCGAGGCAGACCATCTTCTTGTTTTGGGTTTCGAACCGGTCTTCGGTGCCGGTGTTCATCGCGAGTGTCATTAACCCAGTGAACCACTCCACCCCGTCAAAGCGACATAACGCGCATCACGCGGGAGGTGAACTGCCCGTGAATATCCACAGGAAACCCACAATGTGGGTATCCGCGGCGTCGCGGCCCCGCCCGACGGGTCAAACGAGCGGCAGGACCTCCATGCCGCCCAGGTAGGGGCGGAGCGCGGCGGGCACGTTGACGGTCCCGTCCGCGTTCTGGTGGTGCTCGAGGATCGCCACGATCCACCGGGTGGTGGCGAGCGTCCCGTTCAGCGTCGCGACCGGGCGCGTGCGCCCCGGCTTGCCCTCGGCGTCGAACTCGCGCTCGCGGATGTTGAGGCGGCGCGCCTGGAACGTGGTGCAGTTCGACGTCGACGTCAGCTCGCGGTAGGCGTCCTGCGTGGGGACCCACGCCTCGCAGTCGAACTTCCGCGCGGCGCTCATGCCCAGGTCGCCAGCGGCCGTGTCGATGACCCGGTACGGGAGCTCGACCTTGGCCAGCATCTCCTCTTCCCAGGCCAGCAGCCGCCCGTGCTCGGCCGCCGCGTCCTCCTGGGAGCAGTAGACGAACATCTCCAGCTTGTTGAACTGGTGCACGCGGATGATGCCGCGGGTGTCCTTGCCCGCGGAGCCGGCCTCGCGGCGGTAGCAGGAGCTCCAGCCGGCATAGCGCGTGGGCCCGGCGGCCAGGTCGATGATCTCGTCGGCATGGTACCCGGCGAGGGCCACCTCCGAGGTGCCCGTGAGATACAGGTTGTCCCGCTCGAGACGGTAGATCTCGTCGTCGTGCGCCACGTCGAAGCCCGTGCCCTGCATGGTCTCCGGACGCACCAGGGTGGGCGTGATCATCGGGATGAAGCCGTTGGAGACGGCCTGGTCCAGCGCCATGTTCATCAGCGCGATCTCCAGGCGGGCGCCGACGCCGCGCAGGAAGTAGAAGCGGGACCCGGAGACCTTCGCGCCGCGCTCCATGTCGATGGCGCCCAGCAGCTCCCCCAGCTCCAGGTGGTCGCGCGGCTCGAAGCCCTCGGCGGCGAAGTCGCGCGGAATCCCGACCGTCTTCACCACGGTGAAGTCGTCCTCGCCACCGGCGGGGGCGCCGTCCTGGATGAGGTTCGGGACCGAGCGCTGCAGGGACGTGAGTTCCTCCTGGGCGGCGTCCGAGGCGGCCTGGGCCGACTTGACGCGGGCCGAAAGCCCGCGCACCTCGGCCAGCAGCGCCTGCTTCTCCTCGCCCTTGGCCTGGGCCACGCGCTTCCCGAAGGCGTTCTGCTCGGCCCGGAGGTTCTCGTAGGAGGTGATCGATTCACGGCGCGCGGCGTCCGCTGACACGATGGCGTCGACCACCGATTCGTCGGCGCCGCGGAAGCGCTGGGAGGCGCGGAACTTGTCGGGATTCTCTGCGAGTTCTTTAACGTCGATCACCAGTACAGGGTACAGAAGGCGGCTAATGTGGGAGCACTATGACCCTAGAGATCCTCGTCCTCCTCCTCGTTGCCGCGACGCTCGTGATCGCCGGGACCAGCCTCTACTCCGTGCGCCGGCTCAAGGGCCGGATCAGCGAGATCGAGGACGCCCCCGCCATCGCCGGATCGATCGGCCACTCGGTGCCGCTGCAGAAGGTCGCGATGGTCGTCAATCCGTCCAAGTTGGGGGCCAGCGACGCGATCCTGGCCGTCAAGGCCGCCTGCGCCGGCGTCGGGTTCTCCGAACCGCTCATTCTGGAGACCACCGTGGAGGACCCGGGCCACGCGATGACCGTCGAGGCGCTGGAGAAGGGCTGCACGCTGGTGATCGCCGCGGGCGGCGACGGAACGGTCCGCGAGGTCGCCGAGGTCCTCGCTGGCACCGGGGCCACGATGGCGCTCCTGCCCCTGGGCACGGGGAACCTGCTGGCCCGGAACCTGGACTTCAACGTCGAGGACATGGACAACGCCCTGCGCGTCGCCCTGCACGGGCGGTCCCGTTCGATCGACGCCGTGCGGATCGTGCTGGAGCGCACGGACGGAAGCACCGGTGAGAACGTCTTCCTGGTGATGGCGGGGATCGGATTCGACGCCGACATGATGAGCGACACGAACGACGACCTCAAGGCCAAGGTCGGCCCCCTGGCCTACGCCGAGGCGGGCATGCGGCACCTGCCCGGCCAGCGCCGCAACGTCACCATTTCCATCGACGACGGCCCGGAGCAGACGCGCAAGATCCGCTCGGTCATCGTCGCGAACTGCGGCAAGCTGCAGGGCGGCCTGGACCTGGTTCCCGACGCCGTGGTCGACGACGGGAAACTGGACCTCGTGGTGATGAGCCCGCGCTCCGTCGTCGGATGGGTGTGGATCGCGGCGAAAACCGCGCTCCGGCACCGCCGCGGGATCCCGGTGATCGACTACTACCAGGCCCGCAAGGTCCGCATCTCGGCCGCGGACCCCATCAGTTCACAGCTCGACGGCGACACCACCGGAGACGTCACCGCGCTGACCGTCGAGGTGCTCCCGAAGGCCCTGAGCATCCGGGTGCCCTAGCGGCATCGGCGGCCGGGTCCGGAGCTATTCGGGCAGCCGCGACCGCAGCGCGTCGACCCAGTCGCGCGCCTGCGCGAACGCCCCGTCCGTGTTGTGCCGCGCCACCGAGGGGCGCGAGACGGCGGCCTCCGGCTGGGCGCTCGGATAGGACCCGAGGTAGCGGATCGCCGGACTGATGCGGTGCAGTCCCGCGAGGGCGTCGGACATCCGGGCCTCGTCGATGTGCCCGTCCGCGTCCACGGAGAAGAAGTAGGACCCCAGCCCCGCGCCGGTGGGGCGGGACTCGATCCGGCTGAGGTTCACGCCGCGCGCCGCGAACTGCTCGAGGATGCCCATCAGCGCACCCGGGTGGTCCTCCGGCAGCGGGATCACCACCGTGGTCTTGTCCGATCCCGTGGGCGCCGGCAACGCGCCCGGCCGGCGGACCAGCACGAAGCGCGTGACCGCGTCCCGGTTGTCCTCGACCCCCGACCGCAGGACCTTCAGCGGATTCTGGCGGGCGACCAGCGGCGAGCAGATCGCGGCGTCGTACCCGTGGCCCGGTTCCAGCAGCGCCAGGGCGCCGGCCGCCGTCGACGATGCCGGGACGAACTCCGCCTTGGGCATGTTCGCGCCCGCCCAGTTGCGGCACTGGGCCCAGGCGTGCCCGTGGGTCGCGACCGTGCGGATTTCCTCGAGCGAGTCGATGCCTTCGCGCACCACGAGGTCGAACGTGATCGGCACCAGGACCTCGCCGACGATCTGCAGCGCGACGCCGGTCGCGATGGCGTCCAGCGTGGCGGACACCCCGCCCTCCACCGAGTTCTCGATCGGCACCATGGCTGCGTCGGCGGCCCCGGAGCGCACGTTCTCCAGCGCGGCGTTCACGCTCGACGCCGGCACGCGCTCGGCGCCGTCGGCGCCGGGGACCTGCAGGAGCGCTGACTCCGTGAAGGTTCCGGACGGCCCCAGGTACGTGTAGATCATCGGACGTTGGGCTCCTGCCCGTTGTCGCTCTCCATCGGAAGCCCGGCCTCCAGCCACGCCCCGGAGCCGCCGGCGATGTTGAAGGCGGTGTACCCCTGACCCACGAGGAACGCCGCGACCTGCGCCGAACGGCCGCCGGTGCGGCAGATCACGTAGGTGTCCTCGTCGGGATCCAACTCGTCCAGCCGCGTGGGGATCTCCGCCATCGGAATGTGGAGCGCGCCCTTGGCGTGGCCCTCGACCCACTCGTAGTCCTCGCGCACGTCCAACACGGCGGCGCCCTCGGGAATCTGGTTGACCTCGACGGTCTCGAACTCGCTCATTTTCATCCTTTCGGTGGGATCCTCCCCAACCACCCCAGCCTATAGTGGGGGAAACGGCCGGAACTCAACATGAAGGGGTCCGATCAGCCCACGCGGCGGGCACCGGTAGACCATGGATCCATACCCACACCCCCACACCGCGCTCGAGTTGCGCGGCCTGCTCGCCTCCGGCGCCCTGTCCGCCCGCGAGGCCGCCGAGCACTACCTCGCGCGGATCGCCGAGCTCAACCCCCGCCTCGGCAGCTTCACGACCGTCACCGGCGAGCGCGCGCTCCGGGACGCGGACCGGGCCGACGCCGCCCTCGCTGCCGCCCGGCGCGACGGGGCCGAAACGCCGCCGCTGCTCGGCATGCCGCTCGCTTGGAAGGACCTCTGGGAGGTCGCCGGGGTCCCCACCACCTACGGGACCGCCGCACTCCCCCACGTCCCCGCGGAGACCGACCATCCGCTGGTGTCCCGGGTGCACGCCGACGGCGCCCTGAGCCTGGGAAAAACGCAGATTCCGGAGTTCGGGCTCAACTGCTACTCGGAAAACCGCATCGCCCCTCCGGCGCGCAATCCGCTGGATCCGCGCCTGTCGCCGGGCGGTTCCTCCGGCGGGAGCGCGGCCGCCGTCGCCGCCGGAATGTTGCCCTTCGCCCCCGGGAACGACGGCGGCGGTTCGGTTCGCATCCCGGCCGCCGCGTGTGGCCTGGTGGGCCTGAAACCGGGCCTGGGCACGGTTCCGGCGGACCTGGCCAACGGCTCCGTCGACGCCTGGGGCGCGCCGCGGTTCGTCGCCTCGGGGCCGATCGCGCGCAACGCCGCGGACGCGGGCCTGCTCCTGGACTCCATGGTCGGGGGCACGGACGGCGCGTTCCTGGCCGCGGCGCTCGCGGCCGATCCGGGCGGCGGGCGTGCGCTGCGCATCGGAGTCTCCACGCACTCGCCCTTCGCGTCGCACTACGAGATCGCGCTCTCCCCGGCGGCCGCGGCGGCGCTGGATGCCGGCGTCGTGCTGTTGGAACGGGCCGGCCACCACGTGGAGGAGGCGGAGATCCGCTACGACAACCGCTATGCGCCGGCGTTCCAGGCCATCTGGACCGCGGGGCTGGCCGAGGCGCGGATCCCGCGGGCCGGCGAGCCGCACCTGACGCGGTTTACGCGCTCCTTCCGCGATCGGGCGATCGCGCGCCCCGACGCTCAGAAGGCGTCCGCCGCGCGCATCCTGCGCCGCATCGCCGAGGACTCGCGCGCGCAATGGGGACGGTACGACGCCGTGCTGACGCCGGCCCTGGCGCAGACGCCCCGCCCGATCGGCCACTACAACTCGCATCCCCCGGACGACGACTACCGCCTGCAGTGCCAGTACACGCCGTTCACGTCGATCGTGAATGTGGCCGGCGTGCCGGCCATCGTCCTGCCCACGCTGTCCACCGGGGCGGGACTGTCGATGGGGGTGCAGCTGATCGGCCGCGCCGGCGCCGAGGCCGGGCTGCTGGGACTGGCGGCGCAGCTCGAAGCGGCTAGGTGAAGTCCCCGGACATGGCGGACATGACCGGCAGGAAGAGCACGAGCAGCAGCAGGAGCACGAGCCCCAGGACCACGACGAGGTAGCCGAGGACCAGCCCGGCGATCGCCATGCCGCGGCCCTCGGGCTCCCGGCGCAGGGCGATGTGCCCGACGACGATCGCGCCGATCTGCGGAAGGAGGAGGAACCCGCCGGTTACGAGCCCAACGATGCCCAACACCAGCGCGACGATGCTCAGCGTCTTCGGTTCCGCGGCCGGATACGCGCCGGGGTAGACGCCGGGATGGGCCTGCTGCTGCGGCGCCTGGGCGGCGTACGGATTCTGCGGCGCGGGACCTCCCGGTTCCGAGTACCAGGAGGGGTGGCTCGGATCGTTGAACGGCCGTTGTTGCTCGTTGCCCATGGTCCCCGCGTCCTCGCTGTTCGTCCCCGCTGTACGAACCCATTCTAGGATGGCGAAATGTTCCCGCACACCTCCGACTTCGGCGGCGAATCTGTAAAGCTGTACCCATGGCGAACCGAGCGGGCACAGTAGCCCTCCCCCAGGACCTGATCGACGTCGATGCGGTGCGCGGCGCGTACTTCGACATCATTCCGGATCCGTCCGATCCCGTGCAGCGCGTCGCCTTCGGCACGTCGGGACACCGCGGAAAATCCCTGAACGGCTCGTTCAACGAGAACCACATCGCGGCCATAACCCAGGCGATCGTGGAATACCGGACCGGCCAGGGCATCACCGGCCCGATCTTCGTCGGCAAGGACACCCACGCGCTCTCGGACCCGGCGCAGGACACCGCCCTGGAGGTGTTGGCGGCCAACGGCGTCCGGGTCCTCTTGGACGCGCGCGACGCCTGGACCCCGACGCCGGCGCTAAGCCACGCGATCCTGGCCCACAACCGCGACGGCGGCGCCGCACGGGCCGACGGCATCGTCATCACCCCCTCCCACAACCCGCCCAGCGACGGCGGCTTCAAGTACAACCCGCCGCACGGAGGACCCGCCGACTCCGACGCCACGGGCTGGATCGCAAGCCGCGCCAACGAACTGCTCGAGGCCGGCCTCAAGGGCGTCAAGCGCATCCCGCTGGCGCGGGCCAAGGCCGCCGAATCGGTCGGGACCTTCGATTTCCTCGCCGGCTACGTCGACGACCTGCCCTCGGTGCTGGACATCGACGCCATCCGCAACGCCGGCGTGCGCATCGGCGCGGACCCGATGGGCGGCGCCTCCGTGGACTACTGGGCCGCCATCGCCGAGCGCCACCGCCTGGACCTGACCGTGGTCAACCCCGAGGTGGATCCCCGCTTTGCGTTCATGACCTTGGACTGGGACGGGAAGATCCGCATGGACTGCTCCTCGCCCTCGGCCATGGCCTCGCTGATCGGCAAGGTGCGCGACGGCGGGGACCTGTACGACATCGCGACCGGCAACGACGCCGATGCGGACCGCCACGGCATCGTCACCCCGGACGCCGGCCTGATGAACCCCAACCACTACCTCGCCGTGGCCATCGACTACCTCTACCGCAACCGACCGCAGTGGCCCTCCGGCGCCGGTGTCGGCAAGACGCTGGTGAGCTCGTCGATGATCGACCGGGTCGCCGCATCGCTCGGACGCGAGCTGGTGGAGGTGCCCGTCGGCTTCAAGTGGTTCGTGCCGGGCCTGCTGGACGGAACCGGCGTGTTCGGCGGCGAGGAGTCGGCCGGGGCCAGCTTCGTGCGCTTCGACGGCACCCCCTGGACCACGGACAAGGACGGCATCCTGCTGGCCCTGCTCGCGTCCGAGATCCAGGCCGTCACCGGCAAGTCCCCCAGCCAGCGGTACGGCGAACTGACCGCGGAGTTCGGCGCGCCGTCGTACGCCCGGATCGACGCCGCCGCGACCCGCGAGCAGAAGGCCGCGCTGGGCAAACTGTCGGCCTCGGACGTCACCGCGACGACGCTCGCGGGGGAGGAGATCACCGCCAAGCTGACCGAGGCACCCGGCAACGGTGCGGCCATCGGCGGGCTGAAGGTGACCACCGAAAACGCCTGGTTCGCCGCCCGCCCCTCCGGGACCGAGGACGTCTACAAGATCTACGCGGAGTCCTTCCGGGGCGACGAGCACCTCGCGCAGGTCCAGGCCGAGGCGAAGAAGCTGGTCGACGGCGTGATCGCCTAGTCGCCCGGGAACCGGGCACAACGAAAAGGCCGGCCCCGTGGGGACCGGCCTTTTCCGCGCCGGCGGGCGCCGGCGTCGTGCTGGTTCTTTTCGGTCGCGCTAGTTCTTTTCGGCGGCGGCGCGGATGCCCTCGAGCACCGCGGCGACCTGGCCGGCGACCTCGGCGTCGTCCTTCGGGTGGGTCTCGGCGAAGCGGACCAGGGAACCCGGGATGGACAGCTTGACGTCCTCGAGGACGGTCGCGCCGGCGATGCCGACGGCCTTGCGGGCCTCGTCCTGCGCCCACACGCCGCCGAACTGGCCGAACGCGGTGCCGATGACGGCGGCCGGCTTGCCGGTCATGGCGCCGGCGCCGTACGGGCGGGACAGCCAGTCGATGGCGTTCTTCAGGACGGCCGGCATGGTGCCGTTGTACTCCGGGGAAACCAGCAGCATGGCGTCCGCGGCACCGGCGGCGGCGCGCAGCTCGGCCGCGGCGGCCGGAACCTGGCCCTCGATGTCGACGTCCTCGTTGTAGAACGGCAGGTTCTCGAGGCCCTCGAACACGTTGACCTCCACGCCCTCGGGCGCGTTGGCGGCGGTGGCCTCGGCCAGCTGACGGTTGGTGGATCCGTTGCGCAGCGAGCCGACGAGGGTCAGGACGGTGGTTGCCATGGGGATGCTCCTATTGGTTTGGGGAACCGGCGCGGGGGCCGATCGATCTTCCACAATATGCAACCGCATGCAATACCGGCCTGTTCCCGTCTCCGGCGTGACGCTCGACACCCCCGTGGCCGCGCTAGAGGATCCGGCGCAGCAGCCCCGCCTTCAGACGCCCGTACGGCGGGTACACGGCCCTGAGCGTATCGACCACGGCCGTCTTCGACAGAACGGACCGGAACTGGCTGAACGTCTCGAACCCCGCCCGCCCGTGGTAGCTCCCGTGCCCGGACGCCCCGACGCCTCCGAACGGGAGCGCGGGGATGGCCAGGTGCGCGTTGCAGACGTTGTGCCCGATCGCCCCGGCGCGCACCCGGTCCTCGAAGGCGGACTGCAGCCGGGGCTTCTCGCTGAACAGGTACGCCGCCAGCGGGGAGGGACGGGAGTTGATGAACCGCACCGCGTCGTCGAACGAGGCCACCCGCACGATCGGCAGGACCGGCCCGAAGATCTCCTCGGTCATGACCGGGGACGCCGGGTCGACGTCGGCCAGAATGGTCGGCTCGATGAACAGCGACTCCGCGTCCGAAACCCCGCCGCTCACGATGCGGCCCGCGCCGCCCGCGGCCGCCTCGATAAACCCGGCGAGCCGATCGAACGCGGGGCGGTTCACGATCCGCCCGTAGTCCCTACTTTTCGCGGGGTTGCGTCCGTAGAAGGACGCGATCGCCTTGGGGAGGTGCTTTTCCAGCCCGTCGGCGGCCGTCCCCACGGCCAGGACGTAGTCCGGGGCCACGCACGTCTGGCCCGCGTTCGGGAACTTGCCGAAGGTGATGCGGCGCGCGATCGCCGCGGGGTTGCCGTCCACGACGACGGCGGGGCTCTTGCCTCCCAGCTCGAGCGTGGTCGGCGTCAGGTGGCGGGCGGCCGCCTCGGCCACGATGCGGCCCACCCGCTCGCCTCCCGTGAAGAAGACATGGTCCCACCGCTGGGCCAGCAGCGCCTGGCTGGTCTCGACGCCGCCTTCCACGACGGCGACGGCGCGGGGGTCGAGGTACCGGGGAACCAGTCGCGCGATCAGCTCCGACGTCGCCGGCGCGAGCTCCGAGGGCTTGAGGACCACGCAGTTCCCGGCGGCCAGCGCGCCCACCAGCGGCGCGAACACCAGGTTGACCGGGTAGTTCCACGGACCGATGACCAGCACCAGGCCCAACGGCTGCGGCTCGACCTTGGCGGACGCCGGCTGGAACGCCAGCGGAACGCGGACGCCCTTGGCCTCCATCCACTCGGTGAGGTGGAGCTGCGCATGGTCGATCTCCCCGCGCACCAGATCCAATTCGGTCAGGTGCGCCTCGACGGCCGATTTGCCGAGGTCCGCGGCCAACGCCTCGAGGAACTCGCCCTCGTGGGCGTCGAGCATGCGCTCCAGTGCGCGCAGCTGCCCCGCACGGAACCTCCGGGGGTGGGCCAGGTGCGTGGACGCCGAGTCGCGGAGCCGGGTCACGGTCTCCGCGACGACGGGGACGGCCGGGACGGCCGATGACGCGTCCGCGACGGTGTCCGCGCGCGGCGGACGCGGCTTGGTGCGAGAAAAAAGACCCATGGTCATCAACCTAGCCGTTTCGGCATCCGCCCGAGCACGAGGGAGTTCACGGGCGGAACGCGGTAAGCTCGCCTGCAGTGACACGGGGTGTCCGCCAGGGACTGAGATCACACCCGTACACACCTGATCTAGTTCGTACTAGCGGAGGGATGTCGCCCATGGATTCCATTGCGCCTTCACACCTTGTTCCACCCGTCGTCTCGCCCGAATCGGCCGCGAACCACCTGGGGCGGCTGCGCGCCACCGCGCCGCTGGTCCAGTGCCTGACCAACACGGTCGTCGCGAACTTCACGGCCAATGTCCTCCTCGCAGCCGGCGCCGCCCCGGCCATGGTGGACGTTCCCGGCGAGGCCGCCGAGTTCGCCCGCCTCGCCTCCGGAGTCCTGGTCAACCTCGGGACCCCGCACCGCGAGCAGCGCGAGGCCATGCTCGAGGCCGCCCGCGCCGCGCACGAATCCGGCACGCCCTGGGTGCTGGATCCCGTGGCCGTGGGCGCGCTGGCCCTGCGCACCGGGTTCGCGGGCCTGCTCGTTGAGCTGCGCCCCGACGTCGTGCGCGGCAATGCCTCGGAGATCATGGCCCTCGCCGGCGTCGGCGCGGGGGGACGCGGCGTGGACGCGACGGACGATGTCGACGCGGCGCCCGGCGCGGCTGCCGCGCTGGCCCGCCGGACCGGCGGCGTGGTGGCAGTCTCCGGCGCGGTCGACCTGATCACGGACGGCGAGCGCACGGTGCGCGTGCACGGCGGCAGCCCGCTGCTCACGCGCGTCACGGGCGGAGGCTGCGCGCTGGGCGCCCTGGTCGCCGCGTTCGCCGCGGCCGCGGACGATCCATTCGCCGGCAGCGTCGCCGCGCACGCGTTCTTCTCGGTGGCCGCGGAGGCCGCGGCCGCCTCGGCGACGGGTCCGGGGAGCTTCGCCGTCGCATTTCTCGACGCACTGTCCTCCACGACGCCGGAGCAGCTTGCGGAACGGGCGGTGCTGCGATGAGCGCCGCGTTCGACCTCTCGCTCTACCTGGTGGCCAACGCGGGGAGCACCAACGGGCGCCCGCTGGCGGAGATCGTCGCCGCGGCGGTCGACGGAGGGGCGACGATCGTCCAGCTCCGGTGCAAGGACGTCCCGGCCCGCGCCTTCCTCGACGACGTCGTGGCCTGCTCCGAGCACACCGCGGGCCGCGCGGCGCTCGTCGTCAACGACCGCGTGGACGTGTACCTGGCCGCCCGTGAGGCCGGCGCCCGCGTCGACGGCGTGCACATCGGGCAGTCGGACCTGCCGGCGCCGCTGGTGCGCCGTTTGATCGGCCCGGACGCGATTCTCGGTCTCAGCTCGGGGAAGCTGCCCCAGCTGGAGGCCCTCGCGGCCATGCCCGCCGGCACGGTCTCCTACCTGGGGACAGGTGCGGTTCGGCCGACGCCGACGAAGAAGGACCACCCGGATCCAATCGGCTTCGGCGGGCTGGCGGAGTTCGTCGCCGCCGCGCCGCTGCCCTGCGTGGCCATCGGCGGGCTGGGCCACGGCGACGCGGGCGCGGTCGCCGTCGCGGGGGCGTCCGGCATGGCGGTGGTCCGGGCGGTCTGCGCGGCGGAGGACCCGGCCGCCGCCGCGCGATCGCTGCGCGCAGAATGGGAGGCGGCCTGCGCCGCGCGCCGATCGGGGGACCGCGCATGAGCGCCGTGCCCAACATCCTGTCCATCGCCGGGTCCGATCCCTCGGGCGGCGCCGGAATCCAGGCGGACCTGAAGTCGATCGCCGCGTGCGGAGGCTACGGAATGACCGCCATCACGGCGCTGACGGCGCAAAACACCCGCGGCGTCAGCGGCGTCCACATCCCCCCGGTGGATTTCCTGGCCGCCCAGCTGGCGGCGGTCGCGGAGGACATCCGGATCGACGCCGTCAAGATCGGCATGCTCGGCAACGCGGAAACCATCCGGACGGTGTCCACCTGGCTCCAATCCCTCCCCCCCACCACGCGAAGTGGACATTACCGGGGGTTAGTTAAGGGTGGTGATGTCCACTTCCGGGGGTTGGGGGAGGGGCGGCCGGTGGTGGTCTTGGATCCCGTCATGGTCGCCACCAGCGGGGACCGGCTCTTGGACGACGACGCCGGGGCCGCACTGCGCGCGCTGCTTCCCCTCGCGGACCTCGCCACGCCCAACCTCGCCGAGCTCGCCGAGCTGTCCGGCGCACCCCTGGCCGCCAGCTGGGAACGGGCACTCGAACAGGCCCGCTCCGTCGCGGCCGAGTTCGGGATCCTGGTCCTCGCCAAGGGCGGCCATCTGGCCGGCCACCCCGGCGGCTGCCCCGACGCGCTCGTGGACGCGGACGGCGTCGTACTGGAGGTCCTCGGGGAACGGGCGCCCACGCGCAACACCCACGGAACGGGCTGTTCGCTGTCCTCGGCGCTCGCCACGCTGTACCCGCGGACGGGCAACTGGCCGGACGCGCTGCGCCTGGCCAAGGCCTGGCTCGGTCAGGCGCTCGCGGCCGCTGACGCCCTCGACGTCGGATCCGGCGAGGGACACGGCCCCGTCAACCACTTCGCCGGGCTCTGGCAGGGCGGCGTTCCGCCGACCCCGGACGCCCTGCTCGGTTCCTGGTGGGAGGACATCGCCGGGATCCGGGCGGGCATCGACGACCTCGCGTTCATCCGCGGACTCAAGGACGGGACGCTGGGACAGGAGGACTTCGAGCACTACCTCGGGCAGGACGCGCTCTACCTGCGCACGTACGCCCAGGTGCTGTCCCGGGCGTCGGAGCTGGCGCCGAACGCCGAGGAACAGCGCTTCTGGGCCGCCTGCGCCACGGGCTGCCTCGAGGAGGAACTCGAGCTGCACCGCGCCCATCTCGGGTCCGCCGCCCCGCCGGACCCCACCGCGACCACCGCGGGCTACCTGAACCACCTCACTGCGTCCGGCCGGACGTACCCCGTCCTGGTCGCCGCGATCCTGCCGTGTTTCTGGCTCTACCAGGACGCCGGAACCCGGCTGGCCGCGGCGGCCCGGGACGGGCACCCCTACGCCGACTGGCTGGCCGCCTATTCCTCACCCGAGTTCGACGCCGCGACCCGCGACGCCATCGACCTGGTCCAGAAGGTCGCGCTGCGCTCCGGCGCCGACGAGTTGGCGGCCATGCGCCGCGCCTTCCACGAGTCGTCCCGGCACGAGTTGCTGTTCTTCGCGCAGACAGCGGCCGACGGCGATCCCGGGGGCTCCGGGCCCGAGCTCGCCGAGACCGTGCCGGCCCCAGGGCGCGGCACCGTCGGGCCGGCCGGGGCGCGCGCGGAGTAGGATTCCGGGGGGATCCCCCACCCAGCACCCTCTGCGGAAGGCACCATGAGCAACCCCCTCGGCTTCGGCTGGACCCTGCACGGCGACGGCAAGACCATCCGCCCCGGCACCGTCGTCGCCCCCGACGAGCGACTGAACTGGTTCCAGACCACGGGCATCGGCGTCCAGCACGTGATGGCCATGTTCGGCGCCACCGTCCTGGTGCCCACCATCACCGGTTTCCCGGTCACCACCACGCTCCTGTTCTCCGGCATCGGAACCCTGCTGTTCCTGATCGTCACCGCCGGCCGAGTGCCCAGCTACCTGGGATCATCGTTCGCGTTCCTCGCGCCGGTCGCGGCCGCCATGGGAGCGCACGGCATGGGCGGCGCACTGGGCGGGATCGTCCTCGCCGGCGTCGCGCTGTTCCTAGTGGGCCTGGTGGTGCAGAAGGCGGGCGCCGGCTGGATCCACGCCATGATGCCGCCCGTGGTGATGGGCACGATCGTCGCGCTGATCGGCCTGAACCTCGCCACCACGACGACGGCGGCCATGGAGGAGGTGCCGCTGACCACCTTCACCACCGTGGCCGCGATCGTCCTGTCCGCCGTAATGTTTAGGGGCCTGCTGGGGCGGCTGTCGATCCTCGTGGGCATCGTCGTCGGCTACCTCGTGGCCCTCGCCCAGGGGCAGGTGACGTTCGCGCCGGTGGGCGAGGCCGGCTGGCTCGGGCTGCCGCCGTTCGCCGTTCCGTCCTTCCACTTCGACGTGCTCGCCCTGTTTCTGCCGGTCGTCTTCGTGCTGGTGGCGGAGAACATCGGCCATGTGAAGACGGTGGGCCTGATGACCGGACGGAACCTCGACGGGGTCAACGGCCGCGCGCTCATGGCCGACGGCGCCGCGACGGTCCTCGCCGGGTTCGGCGGCGGTTCGGGCACCACGACCTACGCGGAGAACATCGGCGTCATGGCGTCCTCGCGCGTGTATTCGACCGCCGCGTACTGGGTGGCCGGAACCGTCGCCATCCTGGTGGCGTTCCTGCCCAAGTTCGGTGCGGTCATCAACACCATCCCGGCGGGCGTCAGCGGCGGCGCGGGGATTGTGCTGTACGGCATGATCGGCATCATCGGCGCCCGGCTCTGGGTCCAGAACCACGTCAACTTCTCCAACCCGATCAACCTGATGACCGCCGGCGCGGGCCTGATCATCGCGATCGCCAACCCCACGCTCGCCGTCGGCGGCATGCAGTTCGGCGGGATCGCGCTGGGAACGGCCGCGACGCTGGCAATTTACCACGCCATGGGAACCATCGCCCGGGCCCGCGGGACCGAGCCGACGGACGCGCCGGAGGACGAGGGCGCCGAACCCAGCAAACTCGGCTGAGCGGCCGGCCGCCCCCGGTAGGATGGCGGGGTGGCGGACTGGAACGAGGAGTGGGAAACGGAGCACTGGCGGGCCGAGGCCCGCGAGTGGATCTCCCTGGTGCTCGATTCGTACTCGCTGCGCGCCACGGGACCGGCGGACCAGGGATCGATCGATCTGTGGTCCACCCGGATCACCGTGCCGACGGACCACGGCACCCTGTACTTCAAAGCGAACAACCCCGGCCAGTTCGCCGAGGTCACCGTGACCTCCACCGCCGCGAACCTGGCACCGGACCAGCTCGTGATGCCGCTGGCGATCGAACCGGTGCGTGGTTGGATGATCTCCCCGGACTACGGCGAGACGCTCCTGTCCGTCCCCACCACGGACTACCAGTTGTGGGGCCGGATCGTGCGGGACTTCGCGCGGCTGCAGCAGGACCTCGTTCCGTTCGGCGACACGCTCTTCGACGCCGGACTCCTCCAGCTCGACCCCGCCGGGCTCCCCGGCTACATCGACGGCCAGTTGATGCTGCACGCGTCCATGCCGCCGGACCACCCGCTGCACCTCCCGGCCCGCGACGCCGAGTACCTCAACGCGCGGCTCGGCGACATCGGAGACATGACCGCGTTCCTGGCCTCCGGCCCCGTGCCACTGACCCTGGACCACAACGACCTGCACCGGGGCAACGCCTTCCTCCCGGTCACCCCTGACGAACCGCTGCGGTTCATCGACCTCGCGGACGCCTACTGGGCCCACCCCTTCTCCTGCCTCGGCGTGCCCATCCGCGTGATGTGCGAGGAACTGCGCGCCACGCCCGACGATCCGCGGATCCGCCGCGTGGTCACGGCCTACCTCGAGCAGTGGCGGGAATACGGGACGGTGGAGGAGCTGCGCCCGTACGTCGAGCCCGCGTTGCGCGCGGGAAAGATGCAGTCGCACGGGACCTGGATGCGGATCCTCGCGGGGGCGTCGGAGGCCGACGTCGAACGGCACGCGCACCAGGTCCTGCGCCCGCTCGCCGAGCTCGCCGAACCGGTCCTCGGCTAGCTTGGCGGACGGCTGGGTCCGGCCCCCGCGCCGTACTGCGGCCACTGGCCCCGCTCGGCCATGACCTCCGCCAGCAGGTCCGCGCGGTCCGCCATCAACCCGTCCACGCCCATGTCCAGGAGCCGGCGCATGTCCCCGGGATCGTCCACGACCCACACGTGGACGTGCAGGCCGGCCGCGTGGGCCCGCCGGACGAACGCGGGTGTCACGACACGAAGCGGCCCGTGCCGTTCCGGCACCTGCAGCGCGGCGATGCTGCGCAGCCTTCGGCGGAGCAGACGCGACAGCCCCACGGGCCCGAGCAGGGTCACCAGCGCCACGGTGGCCAATCCGCCGCTGGCCGCGACCGGCTCGCCCAGGGCGGCCGTCAACTGCCGCCGCCGCGCGTCGGAGAACGAGGCGAGCATGACCCGCGCGTGGGCCCCGTGGTCCTCGATGATCCGGGCCACGGGCACGACGCCGGCGCGGTCCTTGACGTCGACGTTCAGCCGGATGTCCGGCCACTCGCCCAGCAACTCCTCGAAGGTGGGGATCGGTTCGCGCCCCGCGACGCGGACCCCGCGCAGTTCGGCCAGGGTGCGGTCGGCGACGCGTCCGGTTCCGTCCGTGGTGCGGTCCAGTTCCTCGTCGTGGAAGACCATCGGGACGCCGTCGCGGGTCGTGCGCACGTCCAGCTCGAGGTAGCCGAAGCCCAGTTCGACGGCGGCGCGGAACGCCGCCATGGTGTTCTCCTCGCCGTTGGGCGCGTACCCGCGGTGGGCGAACGCGAGCGGCCAGCCGCGCGGGGCATCCCCGCCGGAGACCTGCAGATACGGGACGCCGCCCCCATGCGTGCTCACGGTCCCGACTCTACCGGCCGGAGCGTCAGCGCAGGAGCCCCTCGATGACGCGCGCCACGCCGTCGTTCTCCAGGGTCTCGGCGACCGAATGGGCCGCCGCCTTCGCCAGGGGGTGCCCCGATCCCATGGCGTAGCCGCGACCCGCCCAGGCGAGCATTTCGACGTCGTTCGGCATGTCCCCGAAGGCGACGACGTCGGCCGCGCCCAGCCCCAGCGCGGCGGCGTAGACCTCCAGCGACGCCGCCTTGTTGACGTCCCGTCGGGCCATCTCCAGAAGGGCGACGTTCGGCGCGGAGTGCGTCACGGACACCAGGTGCCCGATCGCCGGGTGGACGGCCTCGAGGAACTCCTCGGCGGTGTACTCGCGCGACTTGGCGAGGAACTTCACCACGCCCTCCTCGCGAAGCCGGTCCATGGGGAACGCGCCGGGGACGACGCCGTCGAGCAATCGGGCCTCGGACGGCTCCACGAACCCGGGCTCCAGGTACAGGCTGCTAGTGGTCTCCGCGGCGAACCGCGCGCCAGGCTCCAGCTCGAGGATCAGGGCGCGGGTGTCCCGGACCAGCTCGCCGTCGACCGTTTTGGCGTCGAGGACGGTTTCCGCCTCGAGGTCGTAGACCAACGCCCCGTTCGAGCAGATGACCGTGCCCAGGTGCCCGAACGCATCCTGCACGGGACCCAGCCAGCGGAACGGGCGTCCGGTGACGAAGACGACCTCCACCCCGGCGTCGCGCGCGGCGCGGAAGGCGTCAACGGTCCTCGCGGAAATGGTGTTGTCCGGGTGGAGGATGGTCCCGTCGAGGTCGCAGGCGATCAGGCGCATAGAGGGCCGCCGGGCAGGCTAGCGGATCTCGTGGCGGAAGGGCGGATTGGCCCCGGCCCGCGAGACGGTGATGGCCGCGGCGCGGGCGGCGAAGGCGAGGATCTCCGCCAGCTGTCCGGCCGTGAGGGCGTGCAGGGCGTCGCGGCGGGACGCTCCGACCAGTTCGCGGTCCACCAGCGCGGAGACGAGCGCGGCCATGAACGAGTCCCCGGCGCCGACGCTGTCCACCACTTCCACGACGGGCGCGTCCGCCTTGGCCGGGCCTCCGGCGACGAGTCCCCAGGGTCCGCGGGATCCGTAGGTGGCGACCACCATCGCCGGCCCCAGCCCGAGCCAGGCCGCGGCGGTGTCCTCCACGCTGCGGCCCGGATACAGCCATTCGAGGTCGCTGTCGCTGGCGCGCACCACGTCGCTGAGCTGGACGAACCGCTCCACCTGCGCGACCGCGGCGGAGTGGTCCTCCACGAAGGTGGGGCGGATGTTCGGGTCGAAAGTGATGGTCGCGTGGGGGCGCGCGCGACGGACTGCCTCCAGGACGGTGGTGGCGCCGGGTTCCACCATGATGGCGATCGATCCGGTGTGCAGCAGTTGGGCGTCGTCGAGGGCGCGGTCGGAGACGGCGGCGAAGCCGGCCAGATCCCACACCAGGTCGAAGTCGTACGTGGCGGCGCCGACGGGGTCCAGGACGCCATGGGCGGTGCTCGTCGGGTGCGCGTCCGGCGGCAGGACCTCCTGGACCGAGTTGTCGCGCAGGTGTTCGTGGATCTTGCGGCCGTATTCGTCGTCCCCGTAGCGCCCGACGAACGTGACGGGGTGGCCGAGCCGGGCAAGGCCGACGGCCACGTTCATGGGGCTTCCACCCACGTAGCTTTGGGGTGCGGACATTCCTCCGGACAGGACGTCCACGAGGGTCTCACCTATGACTGTCAGCACAACTCAACCTCACCTCGGCGTTGACGCGGTGCACTCAATATACCGGTGCGCCACGACCATCCGACCAACGGAACCGTGCTTGTGCCGTGCGACATAGCCCTCAGTCCGTCCACGTCAGCCGCTCCAGCGCCCGAACGCAGGCCTCCCACGCGGCGCTCCAGGGGGTGATGGGGGCGAAATGGTCCCCGGGCATGGTCTCCAACCGCACCGGGTCGCCGGCGGCCGCCGCGGCGTCCGCGTAGGAGCGGGCCAGCGCCAAGGGCACGGCTTCGTCGTCGTCCCCGTGGAGGACGACCACCGGCACGCCGATCGGCAGCATCGCCACGGGGTCCGCCCACCGCCAGCGCTCCGGCTCCGCGGACGGATCCGCGCCCATGAGAAGCCGCGCCGCCCCGTGGCTCAGCCCGAGCCGCTCGGCGAGCGACATGTCCAGGACGCCGGCCTGGCTCACGACGCCGGCGATCGGCGTGGCGGGATTCGCGCCCGGCGCGCCCGCGGGCAGCGTGTGGCGTCCGGCCACCCAGACGCCCAAGTGGCCCCCGGCGGAGTGTCCGAGGACGACGACCGGGCCCGTTTCCCCGGCGACTCGCTCCATGACGGCCGGCAGCAGGTCCAGGCCGGCGGCGACGTCGTCGAAAGTGTGGGGCCACCCGCCGGCGTCGTTCCCGGCGCCGCCCGTCCTGCGGTACTCCAGGTTCCAGACCGCCCAACCGCGCGCCGCCAGGTCCGCGGCCAGGGGTCGCCCGAGTTCGGCTCCGTACGCGGCGCGCCAATAGCCGCCGTGCACCACCACCACGACGCCGGGGCGGGTGCGCCGGGCGGGCATCGTCAGTTCGGCGTACTGGCTGGGCGCGGGGCCGTAGCGGTGCGTCGTGGTGGCGGACGCGGCGGGCACGACGGCGGCTCCGCCGCCGTCTTCCATGGGGTTACCGCCCCGGGAAGTCCGGCATCTCCTTGGCGAGAAACGCTGCGCGCCCCACCCTGGAGTCCTCGGTGGTGAAGGCCGTGTGGAAGCTCAGCGCCTCGACGTCGAGCCCCTCCTTGACGGGTAGCCCGTAGGCCGCGCCCATGGCCGTCTTTGCGTTCGCGACGGCCGTGGGGGACTTCGCGGCGATCTCCGCGATGGTCGCCAGGGCAGCCTCGAGTAGTTCGGCGGGATCCGCGAAGACCGCGTTGGCCAGCCCGATCCTCAGCGCCTCGTCCGCCTTGATCCGGCGGCCGGTAAAAATCAGTTCCCGTGCCTGGCCCACCCCGACGCGCTGCTGCAGTCGCACGGAGCCTCCGAAGCCGGGCACGAGGCCGAGATTGACCTCGGGCTGGCCGAAGCTGGCGTTCGCGGAGGCGTAGATGAAGTCGCACGCCATGGCGAGTTCGCAACCACCGCCGAGCGCGAAGCCGTTGACCGCCGCGACGACGGGGACCGGGAGGGATTCCAGCCGCAGGGTGACCTCGTGCATGCGCCTGCCGTAGGCCTCGGCGGCCTCGGCATCCATCTCCGACATCTCGCGGATGTCCGCACCGGCGACGAAAGCCTTGCCCGCGCCCGTCAGCACGACGCCGCGGACCGGCCAGTCACCGTCGCGTCCAACGGATTGGAGGGTTCGCGTCAGGTCCAGCAGGTCGTCGACCATTTGTCCGGCGAGGGCGTTCATCGCCTCCGGACGGTCGAGCGTGACGACCAGCGCCGGTCCTTGGACCTCCGCGCGCAATGTCTCGTAAGTGCCCCAGTCCATATCTGCTCCTTCGTCGACGTCGTTTTGCCCAAGCATGCCAGATCCCTCGTGGGCCGAGGGGCGAGGCCGGGTTGGCGACCGCTGAGGTTGACTGCTGAGGTTGACGCCTGAGTGCTGGCGGCGATGTGTCGTCGTGTGGCGGGGGCCAGCCGATGACGCGGCTGACTCGTCTTCCACAGGTGCTGGAATGGGAATCTTTTCCTCGTTCGAAGGTTTGTTCCCATTTTGTCGGTGGTGGTCGGTAGCGTGGAGTCATGTCCAAGGAACAGCAGCCGACCCCGGAGCCGGACCCGCAGCGGGGTACCCGGCCA